>NZ_JBSGVD010000061.1:0-24734 GCF_053608285.1 Nocardia sp. NPDC055053
GCGGCCGCCATTTGTGGGCGCGCCCGCAACCGGGAGACTCACAGCCAGGTGTCGAGGCTGGTGGTCGTGAGGAAATGGTCCAGATCCGCGCGCCAGGGCGCGGGGGTGGTCTTGTCCGGCTCGATGCCGGTGTACTGACCGCGGTAGAACAGCAGCGGACGACCGCCGGTGGTCGCCGATTCCGCGAGCGCCTGGACCCGGCCGATGACGATGTAGTGGTCACCGCCGTCGACGACGGAGTCGACGGTGCATTCGATGGTCGCCAGCGAATCGTCGAGCACCGGCACACCCAAATCCGAGGTGTGCCAAGAGACCCCGGCGAACTTGTCGGTCTCGCGCGAGCCGAAGCGCGCGCAGGTCGGCTGCTGTTCCTCGGCGAGCACGTTCACGCAGAACTTGCCCGCCGCCTCGATCGCCGCCCACGAGCGCGACCCCTTGGTGGGGCAGAACAGCACCAGCGGCGGATCGAGGGAGAGAGCGGCGAAGGACTGGCAGGCGAAGCCGATCGGCTCACCCGCCGGATCGAGCGCGGTGATCACGGTGATGCCGGTGCAGAACTGCCCCAGCACATTACGAAATTGCCGGCCGTCGATCGCCGGTATCTGTTCGGTCATGTCCCTCGCCGCCATTCCTATTGCTGCTTGAATCCGACGGTGAAGTCGTGACCCCACAGGCTGACCGCGGTCGATTCGCGGGCGACCCAGTCGTCGTCGTCGACTTCCAGTCCCTCACAGCCGAATTCGATATCGAATCCGCCGGGCGTCTTCATGTAGAAGGACAGCATTTTATCGTTGATGTGGCGGCCGAGGGTGGCCGACATCTTCACCTTCTTGCGGTAGGCGCGGTCCAGGCAGAGACCGACGTCGTCGGAGTTCTCCACCTCGACCATCAGGTGCACGATGCCGGTCGGATTCGGCAGCGGCAGGAACGCCAGCGCGTGGTGGCGCGGGTTGCAGCCGTAGAAGCGCAGCCAGGCCGGGTCGCCGTCGGCGGGACGGCCGACCATCTGCGGCGGCAGCCGCATGGAATCCCGGAGCCGGAAGCCCAGGACGTCCTGGTAGAACGCCTGCGCTGCGGCATCGTCGGTGCAGGTCAGCACCACGTGGCCCAGACCCTGCTCGGCGGTGACGAACTTGTGGCCGTAGGGGCTGACGAAGCGGCGGCCCAGGTACTGCGCGCCGTAGAACGCCTCGAGCGTGTTCCCGGACGGATCCTGGAACCGGATCATGCCCTCGACGCGGCGCTCACCCAGCTCTTCCTTGGTGCCCTCGGTGAAGGCGACCCCGGCCTTGTCCAGGGCCTCGCGCAGCTGCTGCAGGCCGCGGGCGTCGGTGACCTCCCAGCCCGAGACCAGCAGCCGGTCCTGCTCGCCGGGGACGATCACCAGTCGCGCGGCGAAATCGTCCATGCGCAGGTAGAGCGCGTCGGGGTCCAGCCCGGTGCCCTCCATCATGCCGAGCACCTTGAGGCCGTACTCGCGCCAGGCCGCCATGTCGGTGGCCTCGATGCGCATGTAGCCCAGAGCGCGAATACTCATTGCTTCTCCTCGAGGAAATCGACCGTGAGCCGGTTGAATTCGTCGAACTTCTCCAGCTGCGCCCAGTGCCCGCAGCCGCCGAACACGTGCAGCTGCACGCGCGGGATGACCTTGGTGGCGACGAGCGCGCCGTCGAGCGGGTTCACCCGGTCCTCGCGGCCCCAGATCAGCAGCACCGGCTGACGCAGCTTGTACGCGTCACGCCACAGCATGCCCTTCTCGAAGTCGGCGCCGGCGAAGGACTTGCCCATCGCCCGCACGGCGGCCAGCGATTCGGGCGTGCTCGCCAGGGCGAACCGCTCGTCGATGAGTTCCTCGGTGATCAGCGACTGGTCGAAGACCATGATCCTCAGGAACTTCTCCAGGTTCTCCCTGGTCGGCGCGTAGCTGAACGCCGAGAGCAGCTTCACGCCCTCGGTGGGGTCGGGCGCGAACAGGTTGGTGCTCAGCCCGCCCGGGCCCATCAGCACGAGCTTGCCCGCGCGCTTGGGGTTGTCCAGGGCGAAGCGCACCGAGGTGCCGCCGCCGAGCGAGTTGCCGAGCAGGTGCACCCGCTCGGTGATCTGCAGATGATCCAGCAGCGCGAGCAGCGCGGTGGACGCGTGCACGAAGTACTGCGGATGGTCGACCGGCTTGTCGGACTTGCCGAAACCGGGCTGGTCGAGCGCGATCACGTGGAAGTTCTCGGCCAGCACCGGGATGTTGCGGGCGAAGTTCGACCACGCCGAGGCGCCCGGCCCGCCGCCGTGCAGCAGCACGATCGTGGGGCTGTTGCCGACGCCCGCCTCGTGGTAGTGCAGCTTCAGCTCGGGGGTGACCTGCGCGTAGCGGGAGGTCGATTCGTAGGTGATTTCAGCGGTCTGGGTCATCGGCTACACCATGGCGTCGGTGACGGGCAGACCGAACTCGTGCGTGCCGTACATGACGTAGGCGCGCTCGGGATCGTTGGCCGCGTGCACGCGCCCGGCGTGCGCGTCACGCCAGAAGCGCTGCAGCGGAGTGCCGTTGGCCAGGGCGGTCGCGCCAGAGGACTCGAAGAGCTTGTCGATCGAGGCGATCACGCGGCCGGTCGCGCGGACCTGGTCGCGACGGGCGCGCACGCGCAGATCGAACGGCACCTCCTCGCCTGCCACCAGCAGCGCGTACTCCTCGGCGACATTGCCCGAGAGCTGACGCCACGCGGCGTCGATATCGCTGGCCGCCTCGGCCACGCGCACCTTGGCGAACGGATCGTCCTTGGCGTTCTCGCCGGCGTAGGCGGCGCGCACGCGCTTGCCCTGGTGCTCGACGTGGGCCTCGTAGGCGCCGTAGCCCATGCCGACGATCGGCGCGGAGATGGTGGTGGGGTGGATGGTGCCCCACGGCATCTTGTAGACGGCGTCGGTGTTCTGCTCGAGGCCGGGCGCGCGGCCCTCGCTCATCGCGCGGAAGCTCAGGAAGCGGTGCGACGGGACGAAGACGTCCTCGACGACCACGGTGTTGGAGCCGGTGCCGCGCAGGCCGACGACGTTCCAGACGTCATCGATGCGGTAGTCCGAGCGCGGGATCAGGAAGCTGCCGAAGTCGACCGGCTTGCCGTTCTTGATCACCGGACCGCCGAGGACCGCCCAGGTCGCGTGATCGGAACCCGAGGACCAGGCCCACGAGCCGCGCACGATGTAGCCACCGTCGACGGCCTGGCCAGCGCCCATCGGGGCGTAGGAGGACGAGATCCGCACGTCGGTGTCCTCGCCCCAGACATCTTCCTGAGCCTGCTGATCGAACAGCGCGAGGTGCCAGTTGTGCACGCCGATGATGCCTGCCACCCAGCCGGTGGACCCGCAGGCGCTGGCGATCTTGCGCACGGTGTCGTAGAAGACGACCGGGTCGGCGGCGTGGCCGCCCCACTGCTTGGGCTGGAGCAGCCGGAAGAAGCCGGTCTCCTGCAGCGCCTTCATGGATTCGTCGGGAATGCGGCGCAGGTCCTCGGCCTCCTGCGCACGTTCACGCAGTGTCGGCAGCAGTGCCTCGACCCGTTCGGTCACTTCTTGCGTCATTTCGGAGCCCGCTCCTGCCTTGTCGGATCGACAACCGGTTCTTGTTCGACTCTGAGATTAGAACAGGTTCTCATTTCTGTCGAGAAGATCGCCCTACCTCGGATATAACAGGGGCGTGGAGCGAAGTTCGCTGGACAGCTGGCGTGAAGCGGCCTCGTTTTGTAACGTGTTCTAGTGAACAAGGAGGGTTCGGGATGGCAGTCAACCCCAAGGTGAGGGAACTCGATGTCGGCACAACGCCGACGAGGTTTGCGCGCGGCTGGCACTGTGTCGGCCTGGCCTCGTCTTTCCGCGACGGCAAGCCGCACGCGATCGAGATCTTCGGGACCAAGCTCGTGGTGTGGACCGACACCAACGACGAGATCCGCGTGCTGGATGCCTACTGCAGGCATATGGGCGGCGATCTGAGCATGGGCACGGTCAAGGGCGACGACATCGCCTGCCCGTTCCACGACTGGCGCTGGGGCGCCAGCGGCAAGTGCACGTCGATTCCCTACGCGCGCCGCGTTCCGCCGCTGGCCCGCACCAGGAAGTGGACGACGCTCGAGCGCAACGGTCAGCTGTTCATCTGGCACGACCACGAGGGCAACGAGCCGCCCGCCGAGGTCACGATCCCGCACATCGAGGGCCCCTACACCGACACCGAGGGCAACCCCAGCGAGAATCATGACAGCGGCTGGACGTCGTGGACATGGAACACGATGCGCATCGAGGGCTCCAACTGCCGCGAGATCATCGACAACGTCGTTGACATGGCGCACTTCTTCTACATCCACTATGCCTTCCCGACGTACTTCAAGAACGTCTTCGAGGGTCACGTGGCGACGCAGTTCCTCGAGACCAAGGGCCGGCCCGACATCGGCATGGCGGCCAAGTACGGCGGTGAGACGCTGCTGAAGTCGGAGGCTTCCTACTTCGGGCCGTCCTACATGATCAATCCGCTGGTCAACATCTACGGCGGATACGAGATCAAGGTCGTGCTGATCAACTGCCACTACCCGGTCAGCCAGGACGAGTTCGTGCTGCAGTACGGCCTGACCGTCGAGAAGCCAAAGGGCATCGACGACGCGACCGCCGAGAAGCTGGCGGCCTCGATGACCGAGTTCTTCGGCGACGGCTTCCTGCAGGATGTCGAGATCTGGAAGCACAAGTCCAAGGTCGAGAACCCGCTGCTGTGCGAGGAGGACGGCCCGGTCTACCAGCTGCGCCGCTGGTACGAGCAGTTCTACGTCGATGCCGCCGACGTCACCGAGAAGATGACCCAGCGCTTCGAGTTCGAGGTCGACACCACCAAGGCCAACCAGGCCTGGGAGGCCGAGGTGGCGGAGAACCTGCGCCGCAAGGCCGAGGCAGAAGCCGAAGCGGGCGTGTAACCATGTCCCCGACCTGGGCCAAGGCACCCGACTTCGCCGATCAGCCCGTGCGGCAGGCCGCGGTGCGGGCCCAGACCACGGTCGACAGACAGCGCTACCTGGACGAAGGCCTGACACCGCTGCGGTGTCAGGCCTGCCAGGCCGAGGTCCTGGTGCGCAAGTCCAGCGCGCACCAGACCTCGGTGCAGTGGACCGAGCGCCCGGACACGCACTGTCCGGTCTTCGCCCAGCTCAGTGCGCACGGCGCGCGGCCGGGCAGGCCGGAATCGTGTCCGTCGCTGGAGAAGTCCATCAAGTGGGCGGTCGACGAGGGCGTGCTCGAGGTGCCCGAGTAGTCAGCTGAACGGGGTGTGCGGGCGGTCCTGGAGGACACCGTCGAGGTAGATGTCGACCTTCTCGTTGTAGAAGCAGGCCAGGCCCGCGATCTTCTGGCTCTCCGGCAGCGGTGCGCGGTAGATCCACACGATGTCTTGGTGTTCGGTGCCGTCGACCTGGACATGCCAGTAGTCGGCCGTGCCCTTGTACGGGCAGCTGGAGTGCGAGTCGGAGGCGGTCAGCAGGTCCATCCGGACATCGGGGAGCGGTAGGTAATACCGTGCGGGCAAGCCGGTCTCGAAGAGGATGCGCGGCGAGGACGAGTCGGCGACGGTGACGCCGTCGATCTCGACCCGCACATTGCGTGAGCTGCCAAGGATGTCGACCCGGGAGTACGGGTCACGGGGGTGGACGAAGATCGGTTCGTCCTCCTCGAACCAGTCGAAAGTCGCGAAGTCCAGGCGGACAGCGTCTTTCAGGTCGGGCAGCGGCGAGTCGAGGTAGCGCAGTGCCGCTCCCTCCGCGCGCTGGCCGTCGACCATCACGTCGTAGCCGGTGCCCTCACCACGGCTGGGGGAGTGCTCGTCGACCCCGTTCGGTTCCAGATCCGCTCTGACATCGGGCAGCGGGACGTAGTAGGTCGGGTAGTAGGGGAGCTCCCAGACCAATAAGGGCCGCAGCGTATCGGCCACCAGCCTGCCGTCGAGATAAGCCCGCACGCGCTTGTGTGCCGGCTCGACCCTGACCCGCCCGCGCTTGTCGTCGCTCATGTTCTCGACGCTACGCCGCAACCGCACCGTCGCTCGATCCCGGCCACGCCGCCCCGACCCCGAGGAGGGGCAGGCCGCGCAGCGGCCGTCGCGGCCGTCCCGCCGGTCAGGCGCCGTTGCGTACGCGACGAAGGAGCAAGCAACGGTGCCTGACCGGCGGGACAGAAGGGGCCGCGACCTCGAGCGCGCCAGCGCTCCAACAACTCAGTCGCCGACGGTGATGGCTTGCGCTTCCTCGATGCTGTGCGGGGCAGGGTCGTGGTCGTCGATGTGGGCCAGTGCGCCGCGGCCGAGGAACAGGACCGCGACCGCGGCGGCGGTGAAGGCGGCGCCGAGCCAGAACGGCAGCGAGACGCTGTGCTCGCCCAGCTTGCCCGCCACCCACGGCGCCGCGGCGCCACCGGCGAACCGGACGAAGCTGTAGGCCGCCGACGCGGTGGAGCGTTCGACCGGCGCGGAGATCATCACGGCCTCGGTGATCAGCGTGTTGTTCACGCCGAGGAAAAGGCCCGCGATGACGACGCCGACGATCAGCACGATCTTGTGCTCGGCGAACATGCCCATCACCGCCAGATCCGCCGCGAACAGGCCGAGCGAGAGCGCCATCATCGGAAGGGTGCCGAAGCGCGCCTGCAGTTTCGGCGCGAGGAACACCGAGGCCAGCGCGAGCAGGATGCCCCAGCCGCAGAAGATGAAGCCGATCGCGTAGGTGCCCATGTCCAGCGGGAACGGGGTGTAGGCGAGCAGGGTGAAGAAGCCGAAGTTGTACAGCAGCGCGGTAATGCTCACCGTCAGCAGGCCCTTGTGCCGGAGTGCCTTGAACGGCGCGGTGATCGAGGTCGGCTTGGCGGGCTTGGGCAGCTCGGGCAGCAGCACGACGATGGCGACGAAGGCGACGGCCATCAGCACCGACACACCGAAGAACGGACCGCGCCAGCTGATGCCGCCGAGCAGACCACCCAGCAGCGGGCCGGTCGCGATGCCGATGCCGAGCGCGGCCTCGTAGAGGATGATCGCCTTGGCGACGCCGCCGGTGGCCGCGCCGACGATGGTGGCCAGCGCCGTCGCGATGAACAGTGCGTTGCCGAGTCCCCAGCCGGCGCGGAAGCCGATGATCTCGCCGATCGTGCTCGACATGCCGGCCAGCGCGGCGAACACCACGATGATCGCCAGGCCGGACAGCAGCGTCTTCTTCGCGCCGAAGCGGCTGGAGATGACGCCGGTGACCAGCATGGCGACGCCGGTGACGGCCATGTAGCTGGTGAACAGCAGCGAGACCTGCGACGGGCTCGCGTTCAGCTGTTCGCCGATCGGCTTGAGAATGGGGTCGACCAGGCCGATGCCCATGAACGCGATCACGCTCGCGAAGGCGACGGCCCAGACGGCCTTGGGTTGTCCGGACGGGGTGGCTGCGGCGGCGGTGTCGTCGGCGCGAGTCAACTCAGAGGTGCTCATGCCTCCGCCTCGCTGGCGCTCGGCTGCGGCATGCGCATTGCGCGCTGGCACATGATTCGCTCGCTGCGCTCGTTCATTGGCACTCCTGCTTCACTGATGACCTCGGGCAACCGCACGCAGGGCTGTCAGCAGGTCGTTCATGTCGGTATCGAGCCGGATCAGCCGATCGAGATCGAAATCGGCGAGTCCGGGAGCCACGGCGGCCGCGAAGGCACGCCTGGCCTCGGTGAGGCGGGTCCGGCCCGCCGGGGTGAGCTCGACGAGAACCGCCCGCGAATCCTGCGGGTCCTTGGTGCGGGTGGCGAATCCGTCGGCGACGAGCCGACCGATCAGCGCCGTTGCCGCCGGTTGGGAACATCGATCGATCCGGGCGAAGTCGCTGACCCGCAGACCGCCGTGCTCGTCGAGCACGGCGAGGGCCCGCAGGATCGCGCGCGGCATGTCGTCGTTGCTGATCGCCCCGGCGAGCCGGGTGAGCCGACCGGCAGTGACCAGCAGGTCGACCACGATGTCGTCCGGGGAGGGCTGCTCTGTCTGCTGCACGGTGGAATTATTGCATAAGCTAACTATCTAAATCCAGGATCGGGCGCCCTCGCGCCCGGTGACATCCCGCACAACACGCCGAAAGCCCTGGTCGCGGGATGGCGACCAGGGCTTTCGGGGGAGGCGGCTAGGCGGCCGCGACCGGACGGCGGCCGGTGCCGAAGAGCTCGGCGGTGGCGTGCGCCCGTTTGAAATACAGGTGGGCGTCGTGTTCCCAGGTGATGGCGATGCCGCCGTGCAGCTGGATCGTCTCGGCGGCCACGTGCGAGAAGGTCTCGGTGCAGTGCTTGCGCGCGACGTAGACGTCCTCGGCGGCCGAGTCGCTGTTCTCGGCCACGGCCTGCGCTGCCGCCAGGGCGGTCGACTCGGCCGACTCGACCAGCACGTACATATCGGCCATCCGGTGCTTGAGCGCCTGGAAGCTGCCGATCGGCCTGCCGAACTGCACACGCGATGCGGTGTATTCGACGGTCATCTCCAGGCAGTGCCTTGCCGCGCCGACCTGCTCGGCGGCCAGTGCGGCCCAGGCGATCTCGCGCAGGCGGGTGCGCAGTGCGGCCGGGTCGCCGGTGCCGATCCGGGTCGCCGGGGTGTCGGTGAAGGTGATGACGGCCAGCTTGCGGGTGGGATCGAGGCCCGGTGTCGGGGTGACAGCGACACCGGGAGCGTCGGCCGTGGTCTCGAACAAGCCGTTGTCGGTGAGCACCAGCAGCAGGTCGGCCTGGGCGCCGTGCAGCACGTAATGCGCTGCGCCGTTGAGCTTCCCGTCGCTCGCTTGCACGCCCGCGGAGTCCCAGCCGGTGGCGTCGGCCCAGCACAGCGCCGCCGTGCGCGAACCCTCGGCCAGATCCGGCAGCAGCCGGGCACAGGCCTGCTCGTCACCCGAGTTCAGGATCGCCTGCACCCCGAGCACGGCGGACCCGAGCATCGGCACCCCGGCCAGCGTGTGGCCCAATTCGCCCACCACCATCAGCGATTCGACCAGCCCGGCACCCACGCCGCCCCACTTTTCCGGCACCGCGAGCGCGGCGACACCGACCTGCTCGCACAGCATGGTCCACAGCTTCGGGTCGTACCCGAGGTCGGTGTCCATGGCGGCGCGCACCGCGGCGGGCGTGGCGTGCTTGGCCAGCAGGGCGCGGACGGAGGTGCGGAATTCGAGCAGTTCATTCGATGACATGGGGTTCCTCGGCAGAGTCGGTGATGGTCACCGCGTCGGTGGGTACAGGGGAGCGGCGGTGGCGGTCGACCCGCGCCTTCGGTGGCATCTGCGTGCCTCAGGCCGTCGCGGGGGCGCGCAGGGCGGCTGCGATGCGCGCGCGGTGGAAGTCGGCGGTGCCCCATGCGGTGCGCAGGGCCGCGACCTTGGTGATCCACAGCGACAGGTCGCACTCGGCGGTGTAGCCGATGGCGCCGTGCACCTGTAGGCCCGCACGCGAGGCGCGGTGGGCGGCATCGCCGCAGGCCACGATGGCTGCCGACACGTCGCGAGCGCGATCATCGGAGTCCAGCGTGAGCGCGGCACGGTAGAGCAGCGGCTCGGCCAGATCCAGGGCGATCAGCACGTCGGCGAGCTGCTGCTTCACGGCCTGGAATTCGCCGATCGCGCGGCCGAACTGCTTGCGCTGCTTGGCGTAGGTGGTGGTCTGGTCGAGCAGTGCGCGGCCCGCGCCGAGCAGCTGGGCGGCACAAGCCAGCACGCCGATGTCGAAGGCGTAGTCGAGTGCTTCCTGGACGCCGTCGGCTACGGGCTCGTCCGCCACGACGTGGAACAACTTGCGCGCCGGATCGATCGAGGCGATTGATCGTGGCGCCACGCCATCGGTGGCGTCGGCCCCATCGGTCGCGTCGCCCGCAAGCTTCGCGTCGGCCGGCTGATCGCCACCCGCTGACTCAGGAGCGCGTCGGCCGACAGTCAGCTGCCCGCCTGCCGCGACGAGTACCAGGTCGGCGGTGTCGGCATCGAGGGCGATGCCGCGCTGCGGATCGTCGAAGGCGACGGTGCCGAGCAACCCGCCGCCTGCCAGCGCGGGTAGCCAGCGCTGCGCGGGTTCGGTATCCGGAAGACGTTGCAGCAGCGCGGGAATCACCGCGGTGGATTCGATGACCGGACCCGGTGCCGCGGCCCGGCCCAGCTCGACCAGGGCGACGACGAGGTCGACCGGAGTGGCTTCCGCGCCGTCGTACTGCTCGTCGACGATCAGGCCGAACACACCCATCTCGGCCACCTGCCGCAGCAGCGTGCGCCCCTTGGCGGTGTCGCCCGCGGCCCACGCGCGGACCGCGGCGGGCGACTGCCCGGCGTCGAGGATCTTGCGGAGCTCGGTGGCGAAATCGAGTTGTTCGGTGCTGAGGGCGAATCTCATCGCGGGCCTCCTGTGTTCGGTGGGGCGATTCGGCCCGCGCGAGTGCTGGTTTCCGTGCGGGGCCGACGCGTCGCGGGTCGCTCGGTGCCGCGAAGCTCGGCGCGCCGTGTCATCGCTTGCTCTCCCGTGGCAGGCCGAGGATGCGCTCGGCGATGATGTTGCGCTGGATCTCGTTGGTGCCCGCGTAGATCGGGCCCGACAGCGAGAACAGGTAGCCGTCGGTCCACTTGCTGGTCAGTTCGGCGGCGGGGCCGAGCAGGTCGAGCCCCGTCTGGTGCATGGCGATGTCTAGCTCGGACCAGAACACCTTGGTGATCGAGGACTCCGCGCCGAGCTGACCGCCGTCGGTCAGGCGGGTGACGGTGCCGAAGGTGTGCAGGCGGTAGGCCTCGGCGCCGATCCAGGCGTCCACCACGGCATTTCGCGCGGCGGTGTCGGCGGGTTCGGTGGTCTCGGTCCACAGATCGATCAGCCGCTGCGCGGTCGCGCTGAACCGGCCGGGGCTGCGCAGCGACAGGCCGCGCTCGTTGCTCGAGGTCGCCATCGCGACCCGCCAGCCCTCGTTCGGCGCGCCGATGACATCGCGATCGGGAACGAAGACGTCGTCGAGGAAGATCTCGGCGAAGCCGGGCTCGCCGTCGAGCTGCGGGATCGGCCGCACGCTCACGCCGTCGGCCGAGAGCGGGAACATCACGTAGGTGAGCCCGTGATGACGCTGCGCCTCGGGATCGCTGCGGAACAGGCCGAAGGCCCAGTCCGCGAAGGTGGCGCGCGAGCTCCAGGTCTTCTGGCCGTTGAGGATCCAGCCGCCTTCGGTGCGGCGCGCGGTCGAGCGCAGGCTCGCCAGGTCGCTGCCGGATTCGGGCTCCGACCAGGCCTGCGCCCAGATGTCGTCACCGCGCGCCATCCGCGGCAGGATCCGGGCCAGCTGCTCTTCGGTGCCGTGCTCGAACAGGGTCGGCGCGAGCAGGAAGATGCCGTTCTGGGCGACGCGCCCCGGCGCACCCGCCGCGTAGTACTCCTGCTCGAACAGGACCCACTCGAGGATGGAGGCGTCGCGGCCGCCGTACTCGACCGGCCACGACACCGCCGACAGGCGGGCCTCGGCGAGCTTGGCCTCCCAGGCGCGATGGGCTTCGAATCCCGCCGCCGTGTCCATCGATGGCAGCGGTTCGCTGGGCACATTGGCGGCGAGGAACTCGCGCACCTCCAGCCGGAACTCCCGGACTGCCGGGTCGATCTCGAGATTCACGCTTTCTCCTTCATCGAGCGGGCATTCATCCCGCCCAGCGAATCGGCGCCGACTTCGGCATTGTGGGCGTGCGCGAAATGGTGCAGCCCGAAGACCGAGTCCATTCCGCTGCGCATTCCCATCAGGTCTTCGGCCTGGTTGACGGCCTTCTTGGTGAGCGCGAGCCCGAATTGCGGCATGGCGGAGATTTTCTCGGCCAGCGCCATCACCTCGGACTCGAGTTCCTCGCGCGGCACGACCCGGTTGACCATGCCCCACTCCTTGGCCTGGTCGGCGCCGAACCGGTCACCGGTGAACAGGAACTCCTTGGCCGCGCGCGGACCCATCACCCACGGATGCGCGAAGTACTCCACACCCGGAATGCCCATCCGGACAACCGGATCGGAGAAGAACGCGTCGTCCGAGCAGACGATCAGATCGCACACCCAGGCCAGCATCAGCCCGCCCGCGATGCAGGCGCCCTGCACCATCGCCACGGTCGGCTTGGGGATCTCCCGCCAGCGTCGGCACATGCCCAGGTACACCTCGGACTCGCGGGCGAAGCGCTGATCGCCGCCGGCGCGGTCGACGTGGTCCCACCACAGCGCGGCCTTGTTCTCGTAGTGCGCATCGTGGTCGCGCCCCGGCGTGCCGATGTCGTGGCCGGCGCTGAAGTGTTTCCCGTTGCCCGCCAGCACGATCACCTTGACCTCGGGGTCCTCGACGGCGCGCACGAACGCGGCGTCGAGGGCGTAGGTCATCTTCGAGTTCTGCGCGTTACGGAACTCGGGCCGGTTCATGGTGACGACGGCGATCGGCCCGCGCACCTCGTAGGTGACGACCTCGGTTTCGGTTTCGGGACTCACGACTTCTCCTCACGTAGCTCACGCTTGAGCACCTTGCCCGCCGCGCTGTAGGGCAGCTGGTCGCGGAACTCCACGAGCCGGGGCACTTTGAAATTGGCCAATTTGCCTGCGGCGAAGGCGATCACCTCGTCCGCGGTCAGCGTCGATCCGGCCCTGCGGACGACGACGGCCTTGCCGACCTCGCCCATCCGCTCGTCCGGCACACCGAAGACCGCCGACTCGGCGACACCGTCGAGCCGGGCCAGGGTCTGCTCGATCTCGGCGGGGTACACGTTGAACCCGCCGGTGATGTACATGTCCTTGAGCCGGTCGGTGATCTTCAGGTAGCCGCGCTCGTCGACGATGCCGATGTCACCGGTGTGCAGCCAGCCGTCGGCGTCGATCGCCTCGGCGGTGGCCTCGGGATCGTCGAGGTAGCCCAGCATCACGTTGGGGCCGCGCAGCAGCACCTCACCGGCCTCGGACAGGCGCAGTTCGAAGTCGGCGATCGGGCCGCCGCAGGTGTTGGCGATGGTGGCCGCGTCGTCCTCGGGGCGGCACATGGTGCCGAAACCGGCCGACTCGGACAGGCCGTAGGCGGTAATGACCACCTCGAAGGCGAGATCGTCGCGCATCCGCTCGATCAGCACCACCGGCACGGTCGCCGCGCCGGTCACCGCCACCCGCAGCGAGGACAGGTCGCGCTCGGCGCGCTGGGGATGCTCGAGGATGGTCTGGTAGATCGTGGGCGGGCCGGTCAGCACGGTGATCCGCTCCGACTCGATCAGCGCCAGCGCGGCGGGCACGTCGAAGGTGGCCTGCGGCACGATCGTGGCCCCGGTGACCAGGCACGCGAGAATGCCCGCCTTGTAGCCGAAGTTGTGGAAGAACGGCGGGATCATCAGGTAGCGGTCGCCCGCGCGCAGGGTCGAGCACTCGACCCATCCGCGCACGACGCCGAGCGCCTGCCGGTGCGCGACGAGGGTGCCCTTGCTGCGGCCGGTGGTGCCGGAGGTGAAGAGGATGTCGGAGATGTCGTCGGGGGACACCTGCGCCGCTCGCCGCTCACCCTCCTCGGCGGAGATCGCCGCCGCGCCGTCGAGCAGCTCGTCCCAGGTCAGCACGGCGGAATCCGCGGCGGCCGTTTCGGCCTGCCCGCTCAGTGCCGCAGAGGTGTGAGCCCCCTCTTCGACCGGTATCACCACCACGGTCCCGATACCCAGCTCCGGGGAGCTGTCCAGCAGTTCGGCGGCCCGGTCGCGGCCGAGGAACGGGCCTGCTACGAACAACGCCTTCGCGTCGACGCGCTCGAGCACGTCGGCCGCCTCGGCCGTCACATAGCGGGTGTTGAGCGGTACCAGCGCGGCGCCGACCGAGTGCGCGGCCAGCGCCGCGACCACCCAGTGATGGGTATTGGGCGCCCACATCGCGACCCGGTCGCCGGGGGCGATGCCGCGGGCGATCAGCGCGCGCGCCGCGATCCGGACCTGGTCGAGCAGCTCGGCCCAGGTCAGGCGGGTCGCGCCGTCGATCAGGGCCGGCTCGTGCGGATGCGCCGCGGCGACGTCTCGCAGTGCCTGCGGGGTGGTCTGTGCAGGGGTTGTCACGGGGTCCTCACCAATCGGCTAACAAAGCAAGTGCTTGGTAGGTTATCCTACCGACGTGGGCGTGATCCAGACCTCAGATTCCGATACCGCGACCTCCGACGCGGAGTTTTGCGCGGAAATACGCGACTGGCTGGCCGAAAACCTGGCCGGAGAGTTCCGTGACCTGCGTGGCACCGGCGGGCCGGGGCGCGAGCACGAGTTCTTCGAACAGCGGCTCGCCTGGGACCGGCACCTCGCCGCGGCGGGCTGGACCTGCCTCGGCTGGCCGGTCGAATACGGCGGCCGCGGTGCCAGCGTGCGCCAGCAGGTCATCTTCCACGAGGAGTACGCCAAGGCCGACGCGCCGGCGCGGGTCTCGCACGTGGGTGAGGAACTGCTCGGCCCGACGCTGCTCGCTTTCGGCACCGAGGAGCAGAAGAAGCGCTTCCTGCCGGGCGTGCGCTCGGTGAGCGAGCTGTGGTGCCAGGGCTACTCCGAGCCCGGCGCCGGTTCGGACCTCGCCGCGGTGAGCACCACCGCGCGCCTGGACGGCGACCGCTGGGTGATCAACGGCCAGAAGATCTGGACCTCGCTCGCGCACGTCGCCGACTGGTGCTTCGTCATCGCGCGGACCGAGAAGGGGTCGAGCAGGCACAAGGGCCTGTCCTACCTGCTGGTCCCGATGAATCAGCCGGGCATCGAGGTGCGCCCGATCGAGCAGCTCACCGGCACCTCCGAATTCAACGAGGTGTTCTTCGACGACGCCGTCACCGAGGCGGGCCTTGTCGTCGGCGAGCCGGGCGACGGCTGGCGCATCGCCATGGGCACCCTGACCTTCGAGCGTGGCATTTCCACGCTCGGCCAGCAGATCCGCTTCGCCCGCGAACTCGCCGACATCGAGGCACTGGCCCGGCGGACCGGCGCGGCCGACGACCCGCTGATCGCCGAGCGCATCGACAACGCGTGGGTCGGCCTGCGGGTACTGCGCGCGCACGCGCTGCGCACCATGAGCGAGGACGTCGACGATGCCGGTGGCGCGTCGGTCTCGAAGTTGTTGTGGGGTAACTGGCATCGCGGACTCGGCGAACTCGCCATGGCGGTGCAGGGCGCCGCCGGGCTGGTCCTCGGCCCCGAAGACAACCCAGACATGACCGCATGGCAGCGGCTGTACCTGTTCAGCCGCGCCGACACGATCTATGGAGGTTCGAACGAAGTGCAGCGCAACATCATCGCCGAGCGTGTGCTCGGCCTGCCGCGGGAGGCCCGCCCGTGACCGGCCCGCTCTCCGTCCCGCCCCCGTCCATCCCCGGCCACGGCCTGCTGACCGGCCGCAAGGCCGTCATCACCGCCGCGGCGGGCACCGGCATCGGCTCGGCCACCGCGCGCAGGCTGCTGGAAGAGGGCGCTGACGTCGTCGTCTCCGACTGGCACGAGCGCAGGCTGACCGAGACCGCCGAGCTGCTGGCCAAGGAGTTCCCCGAGCGCAAGGTCGGCGCGGTGGTCTGCGATGTCCGCGACACCGCGCAGGTCAACCAGCTGCTCACCGATGCCGCCGCCGAACTCGGCCGGATCGATGTCATGGTCAACAACGCGGGCCTCGGTGGCGAGACGCCCGTGGTGGATATGACCGACGAGCAGTGGGATCAGGTCCTCGACATCACCCTGACCGGCACCTTCCGTTGCACCCGTGCCGCTCTCGGGTACTTCCGGTCGGCGGGCCACGGCGGCGTGATCGTCAACAACGCCAGCGTCCTCGGCTGGCGCGCCCAGCACGGCCAGGCGCACTACGCCGCGGCCAAGGCGGGCGTGATGGCGCTGACCAGGTGCAGCGCGGTGGAGGCCGCCGAGTTCGGGGTGCGGATCAACGCCGTCGCGCCGAGCATCGCGCGCCATCCGTTCCTGGACAAGGTCAGTTCCTCGGAGCTGCTCGACGCGCTCAGCGAGCGCGAAGCCTTCGGCCGGGCCGCCGAGCCCTGGGAAGTGGCGGCGACGATCGCCATGCTGGCCAGTGACTACACCTCGTACCTGACCGGTGAGGTGGTCTCGGTGAGCAGTCAGCGCGCATGACGAGCGGGCGCGAGAGTGCGGAGTTTCCGGAAACCAAGCAAATGCTTGGCCTTAGGATGACGTTGTGACCGCATCCGACACCGTGAAACGTACGCGCCGCGACGAACTCCTCGATCTCGCCGCGAACCTGTTCGCCGAACGTGGACTGCGTGCCACCACCGTGCGTGACATCGCCGACTCGGCGGGGATCCTCTCCGGCAGCCTCTACCACCACTTCGACTCCAAGGAGTCGATGGTCGACGAGATCCTGCGCGGCTTCCTCGACGACCTGTTCGGCCGCTATCGCGAGATCGCGGCCGCCGGGCTCAGCTCGCGAGAGACCCTGGAAGCCCTGGTGATCGCCTCCTACGAGGCCTTCGACCGGCATCACGCCGCGGTCGCCATCTACCAGGCCGAGGCCAAGAACCTGCGCGATGTCGAACGCTTCGGCTACATCCGCGACTTCAACACCGAGTTCCGCGACCTGTGGCACAAGGTCCTCACCGCGGGCGTGGCCGACGGCAGCTTCCGGCCCGAACTCGACGTGGAACTGGCCTTCCGCTTCCTGCGCGACACCGTGTGGGTCGCGGTCCGCTGGTACACCCCCGGTGGCCCGATCACCGTGCAAAGCCTTGCCCAGCAATATCTGACCATCGTGCTCGACGGGCTCACCGTGCCCGGGAGCAGTCCGAAGTAGGAGTTCCCCATGACCGCACCCGCCGAGCGCCGCCCGTACACCCCGCTGCGGCAGGCCTATGTGATCGATGCGGTGCGCACCGCCGTCGGCAAGCGCGGTGGCGCGCTGTCCGGGGTGCACCCGGCCGACCTCGGCGCCGCCGCGCTGCGTGGCTTGATCGAGCGCACCGGGATCGACCCGGCCGTCGTCGACGACGTGATCGTCGGCTGTGTCGACAACGTCGGCCCGCAGGCGGGCAATATCGGCCGCACCATGTGGCTGACCGCCGGCTACCCCGAAGAGGTTCCCGGCGTCACCGTCGACCGGCAGTGTGGTTCCAGCCAGCAGGCGATCAACTTCGCCGCCCAGGCCATCATGAGCGGCACGGCCGAGGTCGTCGTCGCAGGCGGCGTGCAGAACATGAGCGCCATCCCGATCTCCGCGGCCATGCTCGCCGGCAAGGAGTACGGCTTCGAGTCGCCGTTCGTCGGCGCCACCGGCTGGGATTCCCGCTACGGCACCGGCGAGGTCTCGCAGTTCCGCGGCGCCGAGCTGATCGCCGAGAAGTGGGGCATCACCCGCGAGGACATGGAGCACTGGGCGCTGCGCAGCCACGAACGCGCCCGCGCCGCCATCGCCGATGGACGCTTCGAGGCCGAGATCGTGCCGGTCGGTGACTTCACCGTCGACCAGGGCCCGCGCGAGACCAGCCTGGAGAAGATGGCGAGCCTGCAGCCGCTCGGCGAAGGCAGCCCGCTGACCGCCGCGGTCGCCAGCCAGATCTCCGACGGCGCCAGCGCCACCCTGCTCGCTTCCGAGTGGGCGGTGCAGGAATACGGCCTGACCCCGCGCGCCCGCATCCATCACGTCAGCGCGCGCGGTGCCGACCCGATCTTCATGCTGAGCGCGCCGATCCCGGCGACGCAGTGGGCGCTGGAGAAGACCGGCCTGACCATCGACGACATCGACGTCATCGAGATCAACGAGGCTTTCGCGCCGGTGGTGCTGGCCTGGATCAAGGAGATCGGCGCCGATCCGGCGAAGGTGAACGTCAACGGTGGCGCGATCGCACTTGGCCACCCGCTCGGCGCCACCGGAGCCAAGCTGTTCGCGACCCTGCTGCACGAACTCGAGCGGGTGAACGGCCGCTACGGCCTGCTCACCATCTGTGAGGGCGGCGGCACGGCGAACGTGACCATCATCGAGCGGCTGGACGCGTAGGACGAACCCGGCGTCAACGTGCAATCGGGGGCCGCTCAGTCAGAAATCTGACTGCGACGCGCCGTTTTGCACGTTTACGCCGGGGCTAGCCGAGCGCTGGAGCGGTCGTAGCGCGCGGGTTGCCCGCACCTACGATGGACCAGGTGAAGGTGCTCGGTGCATGCCCGCTCGACTGCCCCGACGCGTGCTCGTGGGTAGTGACCGTCGAGGACGGAAAACCCACCGGGCTACGGGGCAACAGGGACCACCCGGTGACCCGCGGCGCGCTGTGCGTCAAGGTGAATCGGTATCTCGAGCAGGTCGGTTCACCGGACCGGCTGCGCTATCCACTGCGCCGGGTCGGGCCGAAGGGCTCGGGCCGATTCGAGCGGATCAGCTGGGATGACGCGCTCGACGAGATCGCCACCCGGCTCACCGCCATCGTCGACCAGTTCGGCGCCGAGGCGATCTGGCCGTTCCACGGCACCGGCAGCCTCGGCTACCTCCAGGGGCTGGAGGGGTATCCGGGCCGCCGGATGTTCAACGTGCTCGGTGCCTCCCACCACGCGGCGACGATCTGCTCGGTCGCGGGCGGCACCGGCCTGCGCTACACGCTCGGCACCTCCGGCGGCATGGACCCCGAGGACTTCGCGAAGTCGAAACTGATCCTGCTGTGGGGCACCAATCCGCTCACCTCCGGCCACCACCTGTGGAAGTTCGTGCAGGACAGCGGCGCCTACCTGGTCTCGATCGACCCGGTGCGCACCAAGACCTCCGAACGCTGCGACGAGCACATCGCCCCGCTGCCCGGCACCGACGCCGCGCTGGCATTGGGCCTGCTGCACGTCATCGTCGCGCTCGGCGCGCAGGACGAGCAGTTCATCGCCGAGCACACCGAGGGCTGGACCGAATTCCGTGACCGCATCACGGAATTCACTCCGGAGCGCACCGCCGCGATCACCGGCGTACCGCAGGAGCAGATCGTCGCGCTCGGTGAGCGGATCGCCCGCACCAGGCCGACCGCGATCCGCGCATCCCAGGGCATTCAGCGCCATGCGGGTGGCGGGATGGCGCTGCGGGTGCTCGCCTGCCTGCCGGGCGTCACCGGTGACTGGGCGATTCCCGGTGGCGGACTGCACTACTCGACCAGCGGCCACTTCCGGCTCGACGACGCGGCGCTGGTCCGCGACGATCTCCTGCCGCACCCGGTCCGCACGCTCTCGATGACCCGGCTCGGCGAAGCCCTGCTCGAGGCCGAGGATCCGCCGGTCAAGGCGCTGTTCGTGATCGGGGCCAACCCGGTCGGCTCGAACCCCGACCAGCGCCGGGTGATCGAAGGACTCTCCCGCGACGACCTGTTCACCGTGGTGCTCGAGCATTTCGCCACCGACACCGTCGACTACGCCGACATCGTCCTACCCGCCACGATGCAGCCCGAACACCTCGACGTCATCGCCGGCTACGGTCACCTCTACCTGGTCTGGAACGAGCCCGCCGTCGAGCCGCCGGGCGAATGCCTGTCCACCACAGAGACTTTCCGCAGACTCTCCCATCGCCTCGGCCTCACCGAACCCGCGCTCTACGACTCCGACGAGGAACTGGCCAGGCAGCTGCTGAAGGGCCACGACCTCGACCGGCTCAGGGCCGATGGATTCCTGAAGATCCAGCCAGGTCCGGTCCCGGCGGGCAAACTCCAATTCGTTTCCACGCGAGCCGAACTGGCCGGGCACGACCCGCTACCGGACTTCACGCCACCGGCCGACCAGGGCGACGGTCTGGTCCTGATCTCCGCCGCCTCGCACTACTTCCTCAACACCTCTTTCGGCAGCAACCCCGAATTGCGCCGCCGAGCAGGCGATTCCACGATCACACTGCACCCTGACGACGCCGCCTCCCGCGATATCGCCGACGGTGCCGCGGTGCTGGTGTCCAACGCGCGCGGCGCGTTCGAGGCGGTGGCCGAGGTGTCGAACCGGGTCAGGCCGGGCGTCGCCGCGACGACCAAGGGCCGCTGGGCCAAGTTCACCGACGGCGCCACCGTCAACGCGACCATCGCCGAACGGGATTCGGACTACGGCGGCGGCGCGGTATTCCACGACAACCGGGTCGAGGTGCGTCCACGCTGATGCCCGCGGTTCACCGTCGGCGCGGGCCGAACTGAAAGCACCGGACCCGATGCGCACCTCGTGAGTGCGGCACCGGGTCCGGTGTTCGATCGCCCCGTGTGACCGACGGTTGGCTCTGGGCCGTCGATCGGGGCGAGCTTCGGGGTGGAGCCGTTGTCGGCTCCGGTCAGTGGGCCTCGGACGCGGACTCGACGGTCAGCGCCGAGATCGCCTCGATCCGGGCGACGGCGTCGGTGACGATCCCGTCGATCAGCTCGGCCACGGTCGGCAGGCTGTCGATGATCCCGGTGACCTGGCCCGCGGGCAGCACGCCCGCATCCGTACGGCCCTCGACGAGACCGGCCTTGGTCAGCATCGCCGAGTTCGCGGCCATCACGACCTGGGACCAGCTGAGGTCCTTGGTCTTGCGCATGGCCAGGCCGTCACGCATCAGCGTCGACCACTTCATGCCGGTCATGGACTTGAACCTGGCCGCATTGCCGACCGCAGCGGACAGGCCGCGCCAGCCGCCGGAGTGCTCCAGCTTCTCGACCAGTTCGGTGTTCAGCATCCGGTGCGGCATGCCGTCGACCTTCACCGAGACCACCGTGTCCTGCAGGCCGCGCGCCAGGTACTCCTGCTTCACGGCCTCGGGAACGGTGCTCTCCTGGGTGAGCAGGAAGCGGGTGCCCATCGCGACACCGGCCGCACCGTAGGACAGCGCGGCCGCCAGGCCGCGGCCGTCGAAGAAGCCGCCCGCCGCGATCACCGGGATGTCGACGGCGTCGAGCACCGACGGCAGCAGCAGGGTGGTGGCGACCGGGCCGGTGTGCCCACCGCCCTCACCGCCCTGCACGATCACCGCGTCGGCGCCCCACGAGGCCACCTTCACCGCGTGCTTGGCGGCGCCGATCGACGGAACCACCACCACGCCCGCGTCTTTGAGCTTGGCGATGAGGTCCTTCTTCGGCGCGAGCGCGAAGGACGCGACCTTGACCCGCTCACGGATGAGCAGGTCGATGCGCTCGGTGGCATCGGTCGCGTCGGCGCGGATGTTCACGCCGAACGGCTTGTCGGTCAGCGACTTCGTCTTGGCGATCGCCGCCTCGAGCTCCTCGAAGGTCATCGTGGCCGAGGCCAGGATGCCGAGCCCGCCCGCGTTGGCGGTGGCCGCGACCAGACGCGGACCGGCGACCCAGCCCATTCCGGTCTGTACGACCGGATGCTCGATCCCGACCAGCTCGGTCAGCGGAGTCCGCAGCCGCGCGCTCACGCCGCCACTTCCTTCTCCCGGAAACCTTTGGGGTCGAGCACGGTTCGGATGATCCGCAGCTCTTCCTCGGTGGGCAGCCTGGTCTCGCCCGCGGTGCCCAGCTCGGCCACCTCGAAGGAGGTGTTCTCGGCGACCTCGTCGGCGCTCACACCCGGATGCAGCGACAGCGCGCGCAGGGTGTGGTCGGGACCGTTGAAATCGAACACGCCCAGGTTGGTCACCACCCGGTGCAGGTGGTGGAAGCGGTAGGCGGGATTCTCGGGATCGACACGGTCGTAGCCGATTCCGGAGATGATGTCGACCTGATCGACGAACACCCGCTTGTTGTGCCGGGGCACGAAGTAGCTGGTGGCGTGGTTGATGGTGTTGCCCGGCGCGCCGCGCACACCGAACATCTGCCGGGTCGGCTGCTGCAGCGGACCGAAGGCCGACAGGTTCTGGTTGCCGAACCGGTCGATCTGATTGGCGCCCATCACCACGTGCCGACGGCCGGAGGCGACGACATCGAACACCTTGGAGAACGGAATCCAGCCCTCCACAGGGGCTTTCGCGCCGATCGCCGGGACCTCGGCGAAGAACAGCGCCTCGCCGTCGGACAGCAGCAGATCGGGCTCGAAGGTGAGCCGGGCCAGCCGGGCACCGATGGTGGTGACCGTCGACATGGGGCTGGCCATGATCTCGCCCGCCCCACGGAAGATCTCCGCGGCGGCGACGACGCAGATCTCAGCACGAGTAATGCGCCCGCCCGTCTCCCGGCCGCCACCCCTCACGGAATCGCCTAGCGATGCTGTACTCATTTCTGCTCCTCGGCGAAAGCGTGGACGGCGGCTTGGTATTCGTCTTCGGAGACATCCAGGTAGCGAGCCTTGAACTCGGCCCACGACTCGGGCGTCGCCGCGGCGGCCACATAGTGCTTCTGGAACTTCTCGTCGCGGCCGTAGCTGCCGGAGAAGGTGAAGTGCGCGCCACCGGGCGATTCGACGACCCCGTCGACCAGCATCCGGTTGAGGATGATCGACTGCTGCGGAACGGCTTTCACCAGTTCCTCGGTCTCGACCAGGCGATCCACCGAGACGTAGCGCCGCTCGGCGGCCAGGCAGTACAGGTCGTCGAAGTACGGGTCGACGCCGGTGTAGGCGGCATTGCCGTGCTTGTCGGCCAGATCCAGGTGCACGAAGGAAGCGTCGAGGTTCAGCGCGGGCATCGCGACGAGCGTCTCGGTCTTGCCGTCGGCGGCCGGGTAGGGCGACTGGACCGTCGTCAGCTCGCCCTCCCAGAAGTCGATCACCGACGAACCGAGGCCGGCCCGGATCGGCAGGAACGGCAGCCGGGCCGCGGCGGCCTGCAGACCGCACTTGACCATGCCCTCGTCCATCTCGCGCACGGTGATCGCGCCTTCGGTACGCGCCTTGGCGAACCACGGATCGTAGAAGGGCGCCGAATCCAGCGAGACGAACCCGTAGTACGCCTTGCGTACCTTGCCCGCCGAGCACAGCAGACCCAGGTCGGGGCCGCCGTAGGTGACCACGGTCAGATCGGTGACATCGGAGCGCAGCAGCGCGCGCACCAGCGCCATCGGCTTGCGCCGGGAACCCCAGCCGCCGATGCCGATGGTCATGCCGCTGCGCAGCTCGCCGACGACCTCGTCGAGCGTCATCCTCTTGTCGCGCATGGCGTCTACTTCTCCTTCTTCTGCGCGGCGAGATCGTCGTCGAAACGCGCCCTGATCTCGTCGGCGACACCGGCGAGGTTGAGCTCCATGGTGAAGCCCTGCTCGTAGCGGTAGGAGCGGTGCACGTCCTGCACGTCGATGCCGTTGAGCGCGCGCTTGGCGGCCCGGATCACGCGGCCGTCCTTGTTCGCGATGTTCTTGGCGACCTCCATGGCCGCGGCGTCGAGTTCGGCGCGCGGCACCACCTGGTACACCGAGCCGTAGTGGTGCAGCTGCTGGGCGGTGAGCTTGCCCGCGGTGTAGAACATGGTCCGCATCAGGTGCTGGGGGACCAGCCGGGCCAGGTGGGTGGCCGCGCCGAGCGCGCCACGGTCCACCTCGGGCAGGCCGAAGGTGGCGTCGTCGGAGGCGATGATGACATCGGAGTTGCCGACCAGCCCGATGCCGCCGCCGAGGCAGAACCCGTTGACGGCCGTGACCACGGGCACCTGGCAGTCGTAGACGGCCGCGAAGGCCTCGAAGCAGCCGTGGTTGGCGCGGATCAGCGCGGTGTGCCCGGTGTCGGCGTTCATCTCCTTGATGTCGACACCGGCGTTGAAGCCGCGGCCCTCGGCCCGCAGCACGACCACCCGGGTCTCCGGATTACGGCCTGCCTCCCGGATCGCGTCGGCCAGGGCGAACCAACCGTCGGACGGTAGTGCGTTGACCGGCGGGTAGTCGACTGTGACGACTTCGACGCCCTCGGTTTCGGTGTGACGGTTTATCCCCATCGCAAGTCCCATCGTGCGCGACTCGGGCCAACCCCGAGACAAAGCAAGCAATTGCTTGGTAGGTTAGCACGGTGGCTGTAGAAATCGACCTTTCCGAGCAGATCGTTCTGGTGACGGGTGGCGTGCGCGGCGTCGGCGCCGGCATCAGCCGGGCCTTCCTCGCCGCGGGCGCGACCGTGCTGACCTGCGCGCGCAGGCCCGCCGACGAACCGATCACGGTGGGTGAGCGCAGCACCGAACACCTCACCTGCGATGTCCGCGACGCCGACGCGGTGGCGGCGATGTTCGCCGAGATCCTGGCCAGATACGGCCGGATCGACCACGTGGTCAACAACGCGGGCGGCGCGCCGTTCGCGATGGCCGACGCCGCGAGCCCGAAGTTCCACGCCAAGATCGTGGAGCTGAATCTGCTCGCGCCCCTGCTGATCTCCCAGCAGGCCAATGCGGTGATGCAGAAGCAGGACGCGGGCGGCTCGATCGTGATGATCACCAGCGTCAGCGGGCACCGGCCATCGCCGGGCACCGCCGCCTACGGCGCGGCGAAGGCGGGCCTGGACAACCTGGCCTCCTCGCTGGCCGTCGAATGGGCGCCGAAGGTCCGGCTGAACTCCGTCGTCGTCGGCCCGGTCGAAACCGAACTCAGCCACCTGCACTACGGCGACGCCGACGGTGTGGCCGCCGTCGCCAAGACCGTGCCGATGGGCAGGCTGGCCAGCCCCGCCGACGTCGGCAGCGCCGCGCTCTTCCTCGCCTCACCCCTGGCCGCGCATGTCAGCGGCGCCACCCTGCTCGTCCACGGCGGCGGCGAACGCCCGGCCTTCCTGGACGCCGCCACCGCCAACCACTAATCCCTACCCGACCACCACGGTTTCGGCCGCCTCGCATCCGAGGGGCGAGACGGAACGCCGAAGGCGCAGTATCGCCCCTCGGATGCG
>NZ_JBSGVD010000062.1:0-22068 GCF_053608285.1 Nocardia sp. NPDC055053
CCGTTGCGTAGGCGACGAAGGAGCAAGCAACGGCGCCTGACCGGCGGGACAGGAGGGGCCGCGACCTCGAGCGCGCCAGCGCTCCGGCAAATCTGTCTTAGGTGACGGATAAGCTGCGTCCGTGCCCGAACTTCCTCCCGTCGCCGACCTGCTCGCCACCGCCGTGCATGCCCTGGGAGGCACGGAACGCACCGGTCAGACCACCATGGCCACCGCTGTCGACCATGCGATCGACACCAAGGAGCACCTGGCGGTCCAGGCCGGTACCGGCACCGGTAAGTCGCTGGCTTATCTCGTGCCGAGCCTGCGGCACGCGGTGCGGACCGGGCGCACCGTGGTCGTCTCCACCGCGACGATCGCGCTGCAGCGTCAGCTCGTCGACCGTGATCTGCCGCGGCTGGCCGACGCGCTCGCCAAGCCGCTGGGCCGGGTGCCGCAGTTCGCGATCCTCAAGGGCCGCAACAACTATCTGTGCCTGAACAAGATCAACAGTGTGATCCCGGAGGACACCGGCGGCGAGGCCGAACTGTTCGACGCGTTCGCCATCTCCAAGCTCGGCCGCGAGGTGCAGCGCCTCAACGAATGGGCCTCCGACACCGAGACCGGCGACCGCGACGAGATCGCCCCCGGCGTGAGCGACCGGGCCTGGCGCCAGGTCAGCGTGTCCTCGCGGGAGTGCCTTGGCAAGACCCGCTGCCAGTTCGGCCAGGACTGTTTCGCCGAGAAGGCACGCGCGGAATCGGCGCAGTCCGACGTGGTGGTCACCAATCACGCCCTGCTTGCCATCGACGCGATCAGCGGCATCCAGGTGCTGCCCGAACACGATGTCGTGGTGATCGACGAGGCGCACGAGCTGGTCGACCGGGTCACCGGGGTCGCGACCGCCGAACTCGCCGCGACCGCGATCAGCGCCGCCGCCCGCCGCTGCACCAAGCTGATCGACGACCGCGAGGTAGACCGGCTCGAAGGCGCCGCCGAGGCGTTCCACGAGGCACTCGAAGACATGCCGCCGGGCCGCTGGGACCAACTCCCCGACGGCATCGCCCCCGTGCTCGCCCTTGTCCGCGACGCCGCCTGGAACGCGCGCACCGCCATCGCGCCGCAGGGCAGCGTCAAGGCCACCGACGATCCCGACAACGCCGCAGCCCGCACGATGGCGGTGGCCGCGATCGACGACGTGCACGACGCGGCGGTCCGCGCGCTCACCGCGTTCGAGGAAGCCGATCCGGCCGCGCGCCGCGACGTCATCTGGTTGTCGGCCGACGAGATCCGCGGTGTCGCGCGCCGCACGTTGCGAATGGCGCCGCTGTCGGTCGGTGGCTTGTTGCGCAGCAGGCTGTTCGGCACCGCGACCGTGGTACTCACCTCCGCGACGCTGCAGATCGGCGGCTCGTTCGACGGGCTGGCGATCACCTGGGGCCTGCCGTCGCAGCAGGGCGGCAAGGTCGATCCGGCCATGGCCAACGGCGCGACGGCACCGGCCGACCTCGAATCGGTGCGCTGGAGTTCCCTCGACGTCGGCTCCCCGTTCGACCACGCCAAGTCCGGCATCCTCTACGTCGCCAAGCACCTGCCCGCGCCCGGTCGCGACGGCCTGTCCCCCGCCTATCTCGACGAGATCGAGCAGCTCATCACCTCCGCGGGCGGCCGCACACTCGGCCTGTTCTCCTCGATGCGCGCCGCCAAGGCGGCGACCGAGGCGCTGCGCGAACGACTCGACACGCCGGTGCTGTGCCAGGGCGAGGATTCGATGGGCGCGCTGGTCCGCAAATTCGCCGACGACCCGGCGACCTCGCTGTTCGGCACGCTCACGCTGTGGCAGGGCGTCGACGTGCCCGGCCCGTCGCTGAGTCTGGTCATCCTCGACCGTATTCCGTTCCCCCGCCCCGACGATCCGCTGCTCACCGCGCGGCAGCGGGCGGTGGAGTCACGGGGCGGCAACGGCTTCATGACGGTGGCGGCCAACCACGCGGCACTGCTGCTGGCCCAGGGCACCGGGCGGCTGCTGCGCAGCGTCGACGATCGCGGCGTTGTCGCGATCCTCGATTCGCGCCTGGCCACCGCCCGCTACGGCAGCTACCTGCGCGCATCGCTGCCGCCGTACTGGGAGACCACCGATCCCGAGGTGGTCGCCAAGGCGCTGCGCAGGCTCACCGCGTCTGCCTGAGCTGAGGGACTTTTACATCGAGTCTTGCAATCCGAATGACCACACCAGTGAATTCACCACCGGGCGAACGCAAGTCGTGAGACCGTGGGGTGATGAAGCACCACGCCGATGGCGAGGTACTCGGTGAATTTCTGGTCAGCGCAAGATCTTTGGCCGAGTACCGCGCGATGTTTCACCTGTCCGACGACGATCTCACCGGTCGCCGAATTCTCGATTGTCCCGGCGGCGCAGCGAGTTTCACCGCCGAGGCCAGCACGCTGGGGGCCGCGGTCACCGCGGTCGATCCGATCTACGCACGCTCGACCACGGAACTATCCGTCGACGCGGTCACCGAGAACGACCGCGCCGTCGCCTGGGCCGCCGCCAACGCGCACCGCTACCGCTGGGACTGGTACGGCTCCCCCGCCGGCCACGCCGCGATCCGGCGCGGTGCGGCCCGCCGCTTCGCCGACGACGTGCGCGCCGAACCGCACCGCTACATCGCGGCGAGCCTGCCCGAACTCCCCTTCCCCGACGGGTCCTTCGACCTCGCCCTCAGTTCGCACCTGCTGTTCAGCTACGCCGACCGCCTCGACGCCGACTTCCATCTCGCCGCCTTGCTCGAACTGTCCCGCGTCACCGTGGGCGAGGCCAGGCTCTACCCACTGCTCGACTACACCGGCGCCCCACAGGACGACCTGATCGACCACCTCAGAACCGAACTACACGACAAGGGCATCCCGACCGCACTGCGCAAAACCCGCTACGAATTCCACCACGGCGCCGACACCATGCTGGTCCTGCAACCGGCCGCATGACCTGCGCCACCGAGATCGGTTCGCCGCCTTGGTTCATAGGGATCTCCTACCAAGGTCGGGCCGGATCGCGGCGGCGTAGTGGACGGGCGGTAGGTTCTTAGGCGTGCATACGATGCGAGCCGGCCGGTAGCACGGCCGTGGTGGAGAAATCTCGACGCGCAGCGATCCCGCGCACAGTCTCGACGCTCCTCCTGTTACTCGGTACCGCCGTCTTCGGCGTGACGCTGCTGTTCACCACCATGGACCCGTGGATGAACGATGGCGGCATTCTCGTCGGTGGCCTCGACGTCCACATCTACCGCGACGGCGGCTGGCGGGTGCTGCACGATCGGGCGCTCTACATCGAGCCGACGCACTACGGCCTCCTCTATACCTACACACCGTTCTCGGCGCTGGCGTTCCTGCCGCTCATGCTGGTGCCGTGGGGAGCCGTCACCACGACCTGGCTGGTGCTCAATCTCGCCGTGCTGTTCGGGTGTGTGCTGCAGAGCTGGCGGATGCTCGGCTACCGGGTGACGCCGCGCCTGGCCGTCGTCAGTGCGCTGATCACGCTGGCCTGTGTCTTCGCCGAGCCCGTCCGCACCACCCTCTACTACGGGCAGATCAACCTGTGGCTCATGCTGCTGGTGCTGTGGGACTTCTCCCGCGCCGAGCACAGCAAGCTGCGCGGCCTTGGCGTCGGCATCGCCGCGGGCATCAAGCTGACGCCGCTCTACTTCGTCGCCCAGTATCTGGCGCAGCGACGGTGGCGCGCCGCGGCCACCGCCGCGCTCACCTTCGTCGCGTCGATCGGCCTGACCGCCCTTGTCCTGCCCCGCGATTCCTATCAGTACTGGACCTCGACGTTCTTCCAGTCCGGCCGCATCGCCCCCGACGTCCACCCCGCCAATCAGTCCCTGCGCGGCGCCATCGCCCACCTCGTCCACGGCCCTGCCCCGGTCTGGCTGTGGCTGCTCGTCGCGATCCCGCTCGCCCTCGTCGCACTGTGGCTGTCCGCGACACTCGCGCGCCGCGGCGAACCACTCCTGTCGGTCACCCTCGGCGGCCTCACCGCCTGTGCGGTCTCCCCCTATTCCTGGGGCCACCACTGGGTCTGGTTCGTCCCCCTGATGGTCTACCTGATCCACCGCGCCCAAACCCGCGGCCGCTGGTGGCTCGCCGCAGGCGCGCTCTACATCGCCATCGCCGCCTGGACCTACACCTACACCCCCACCTGGGTCAGCGTCGGCACCTTCCTCCTGCCCCCATGGTGGCCAGGCGCCCAGATCATGATGAACATCTACGTCGTCATCTACCTGACCGTGCTGATCGGCCTGGTCCGCCTGGTCCGCTCCGCCCGGCCACAGCCCGAGCCGATAGCACCAATCATCATCAATCCCCCTGCCGCCGAACAGATTTCCCAGCCGATCGAGACGGAGCGGGTCGCCGACGGAGCGCACCCCGACGACGACCGTCCGGCCATGGTCGACTGACGCCTACCCGCAGGCCCAGTCGAAAACGCCTGACTCCAAATCGAGTTGGGCGTTGCCGCCGCCGAAGTTCATGCCCGCGACTTCTTCGATCTCCAGGTAGTACGGGGTCAGGCCTTCGGGGAGGGCCTGAACGGGGAAGGCGGTTCCGCCGAGGTGGGAGCGGCCGAAGAGGGGCTCGGCCCAGGGGTTCCAGCCGGAGTCCTCGGTGAGGGGGTCCTGATAGCGGGTGTTGGGTTCGTATTCGACCGGGGGGATGCCGATATTGGGATCGGCGGTGCGTTCGGCGAGCCAGACGCCGACGGTGGGGTGCATGTCGTCCCAGGCGTTGCGGCCCTCGTCGCTCGCGACGGGGGAACCGGGCGGGCGCACGTCGGCGGGCGGGGTGACGGGGCCGCCCGCGAATTCCGCTTCGGTCAGCCAGATCAGGGCGAACACGCCGCCGATCTCGTCGTGCAGCAGCTGCAGCTGGGCGTGCAGGCGGGTGGCGACCAGGTCGCGGGCGACCGGGTCGTCGGCGGCCGGGTCGGCCTCGACGGGGTTGGTCGCGTCGGCGAACTGGCCCTCACCCTGGAAGAAGGCGATCGCGGGGAAGCCGGGGCCGCGGCGCTGGAAGTCGGCGGGCAGGCGCAGGGTGAGCGCGTGCATCATCGGCAGTCCGGTGACCGGTCCGCGCGGCCAGGTCGCCGGGTCGATCGCGGGCCCTTCGCTGCCGATCCAGCCCGCGCGGACCGGCGCGTCGAGAGTCAGCGGTTCACCGCCGGGCGTCTCGGCCAGTTTGTCCGCCGAATCTCCGAAACCCAGGTCGTAGGCCTTCATCGCAACTCTCCTCTTCGATCCGCGGACGATGCGCGGCGCCGCGTCGACAGGCGCCGCCGACGAGGGTAATCGGTGCCGGCGACAGGTGCGGGTACTGCGTGGAACCGCGGGCATACGGCCGATGACGAAACGTCCACGGCCGGGTACGAAAGAAGCGGCGCGACAACCGGATTCCGGTTGCCGCGCCGCTGTCTCGGCTAGCTCAGAGCGCTGCCTTGAGGATCAGGGTCAGCACCGCGGCCACGACGGCGACGCCGACGGCCGCGGCACCCCACACGACACCCTGGCGCGCCCACGGGCGGCCGGCATCGAGCGAGAACCGGCCGGGTCCGGTGAAGGCCAGCGCGGCGGCGGCGATCGCGTAGACCAGCGGGCTGGAGAAGCCGGTCACCGACGGGTCCGCCGGGAACAGGCCGCCGCTCCACAGCACGTTGATCGCGTTGATCATCGTGCCGACGACGATGGCCGCGGCGAGCGGGGTGAAGAGCCCGAAGACCAGCAGCAGGCCGCCGACCAGTTCACTGAGTCCGGCCAGTGTTCCGAAGACCACGCCCGGGTTGTAGCCCATCGCCTCGAAGCCGTCGGTGGTGGCCTGCCAGCCCATGCCGTTGAACCAGCCGAACAACTTCTGGGCGCCGTAGGCGGCCATCAGGCCGCCGAAGCCGACGCGGAGCACCAGCAGGCCGATGCCGAGCGCATTGACCTCGTCGGTGGTGGGAGTGGTGCGGGTAGCGGTGTCGGTCATCGTTTCCTCATCTGCGATTCGATACATGCCCGCAACCGGACCGCAGTCCGATTGCCTCTTCCGGTCACAACCCTGGATCCGGGGTCAACTATTTCACGCCACCCCCAGCAGTTCTGTGACCCTGATCACAAAACAACGAAAAGGCCGCCCCCGATCGGGACGGCCCTTCCAGATGAAAGAACTCAGCTCACCACGCCATGGTCGCGTAGCTGATCAGCGTGCTCTCGGACTCCTGCGACAGCTTCCAGGTGCCGTCGACGTCCTTCCAGGTCACCGGGATCGGGAAGGTGTAGTCACCGAGGCGGCTGTTCAGGGTGGCCGACAGGGTGTCGCCGTCCACGGTCACCGGACCCGAGACATCCCAGCTGTAACCGGGGATCCGGTTGACGGTGTCGCGGACGACCGCGAGGCCACCGGCGTTGCCCGACTCGAGCTCGGCCGAGGAACCGTTCATGGCCGCCTGCAGCTTGCCCTGGAGCTGACCGGCCGACGGCGTCGCCGGGGCGGCGATCGCGGCGGGGGCGGTGGCGACGACGGCAGCGGTGACCGGCGCGAAGATGGTGGCAACCGCCATCGACGCGGCAACGAGCGAGCGCTTCATAGGTAATTCTCCTTCAAGCTTGGCTAGGCTAGCCTAAGTATAGGCATACCTATGGTGCGAGTACCTACTCGACGAGGAAGAAGAAGTACCCGAGGAAGAGCACCATCAACCCCCACATGGCGGGATGCACTTCCTTGATCCGGCCTCGGGCGACCATCACCACCGGGTAGAAGATCATGCCCATCGCCAATCCGTTGGCGATCGAATAGGTCAGCGGCATCATGATCACGGTGAGGAACGCGGGCACCGAGTACTCGAGGTGCTGCCAGTCGATGTCGCCGAGCGCACGCGCCATCAGCACGCCGACCACGATCAGCGCGGGCGCGGTGACCTCGGCCGATCCGGCGATCACCGAGAACACCGGATAGCAGAACATCGCGATCAGGAACCAGCCCGCCGTCGTCACCGCCGTGAGGCCGGTCCGGCCGCCCGCCGACACACCCGCGGTCGATTCCACGTAGGCGGTGGTGGTCGAGGTGCCGATGATCGCGCCCGCCGTGGTGCCGACCGAGTCGGCCGCCAGCGCACTCGCCGCGCGCGGCAACGTGCCGTCCTTGTTCAGCAGGCCCGCCTGGTTCGCGACACCGATCAGCGTGCCCGAGGCGTCGAAGAAGTCGACGAACAGCATGGTGAGCACGACGACGATCATCTGCGCGGTGAAGGCGTCGGGCAGGTGGATGATCGCCTGGCCGAAGGTCTGATCCAGGCCCTTGGGCAGCTCGGCGATGCCGTCCGGCACCCCGACGAGCCCGGTCACCATCCCGACGATCGTGGTCGCGACGATGCCGTAGAGCACCGCGGCGTGCCAGCCGATCACCAGGAAGATCACCGTGACCACCAGGCCGAACAGCGCGAGCAGCGTCGTGCCCTTGGTGAAGTCGCCGAGGGCGACCAGCGTCGCGTCGCTGTTGACGACGATGCCCGCGTTCTTCAGACCGAGAAACGCGACGAACAACCCGATGCCCGCGCCGACCGCGAACTTCATCTGCAACGGGATCGCGTTGAGGATCCGTTCGCGGACCTTGGTCACCGCGAGAATGAAGAAGATGATGCCCGAGAGCAACGTGCCCGACAGTGCCACCTGCCACGGGATGCCCATGCTGAGCACCACCGTGTAGGCGAAGAACGCGTTGAGGCCCATACCCGGCGCGAGCGCGATCGGATACTTCGCCCAGATACCCATGACGAGCGTGCCGAAGACCGCGGCCACCGCCGTCGCGGTGAACACCGCCTGCATCGGGATGCCTTTGTCGCCCAGGGCACCCTCGTCACCGAGGATCGACGGATTCACCGCCAGCACATACGACATCGCCAGGAAGGTGACCGTGCCCGCCATCGCCTCGCGCTTGAAGGTGGACCCGCTCGACGTGACACCGAAGTATCTGTCGAGGCGCCCTCGGGCGCGGGTTGCGACATCGCTGGCCATGACACTCCAGTCCGCGGTTCAAAGAAGAATGACCCAGGAACGGTAGCGGAAAGTTCACTGAATCGAAGAACTCGCCGCCGCCGTCGCGGTGCAGGTCACGCCCCCGCGACCGCCACCAGTCCCAGCTCGGCGTCCGAGGCCAGCAGCGCGTTGTGTGGCAGCACCCGCACGGTGTAGCCGACCGCGCCGGACAGCGGCACCGGGGACTGCACGGAGTACAGGTGGGTGCCGTCGTCGGTGCCGGTGTGCGTCATCTCGATGACGGTGGTGTCGGACAGGTCGTCGGCCGGCGACACCCGCCCGAGCACGGCCTGCACCACGACATCCGAGGGCGCGAGCCCGCCGAGTTCGACGCGCGCGCGCAGCGACAGTTCCGCGCCGATCACCGGGGTGTCGGGCAGTCCGGAGCTGTCGACCTGCACGATCCGCACCGACGGCCACGCCGTGTCGACCCGCTTGCGGTACTCGGCGACCTGCGCGGCGCCGGCGAACTTGTCGGCGGCGGCCCGGCCGAACGCCGCGGCCGCTGGACCGTAGTACTGCTCGGCGTAGTCGCGCACCATGCGCGAGGCCAGCACCTGCGGGCTGGTGGTCTGCAGGGTGTGGCGCACCATCTCGGTCCAGCGGACCGGCACACCGGCGGCGTCGCGATCGTAGAAACGGGGCGCGACGGTGCGTTCGACGAGCTCGTACAGCGCCGAGGCCTCGAGATCGTCGCGACGGTGCTCGTCGCGGACACCGTCGGCGGTGGGGATGCCCCAGCCGTTCTCGCCGTCGTACATCTCGTCCCACCAGCCGTCGCGGATGGACAGATTCAGCCCGCCGTTGAGCGCGGACTTCATGCCGGAGGTACCGCACGCCTCGAGCGGGCGCAGCGGATTGTTCAGCCACACATCGCAACCCCAGTACAGGTAGCGGGCCATCGACATGTCGTAGTCGGGCAGGAAGACGATGCGGTGCCGCACCGCCGGGTCGTCGGCGAAGCGCACGACCTGCTGGATCAGTGCCTTGCCGCCGTCGTCGGCGGGGTGACTCTTGCCCGCGACCACCAGCTGCACCGGACGCTGCGGATCGAGCAGCAGCGCGCGCAGCCGTTCGGGGTCACGCAGCATCAGGGTGAGGCGCTTGTAGGTGGGCACGCGGCGGGCGAAGCCGACGGTGAGCACATTCGGGTCGAAGACGCCGTCGATCCAGGCCAGTTCGGCGTCGGCCGCGCCGCGCTGATGCCAGGAGTCACGCAGCCTACGGCGCACCTCGTCGATCAGCACGCCGCGCAAGGTGTTTCGCGTCGACCACAGCTGCCCGAGGTCGACATCGCTGAGCTTCTCCCAGCCCCGCGCCTCCTCGACCAGTTCGGGGCCGACGAGCTCGCGGGCCTTGTCGAGCCATTCCCGCGCCGCCCAGGTCGGCGCGTGCACGCCGTTGGTGACCGAGCCGATCGGCACCTCGGACGCGTCGAAGCCCGGCCACAGCCCGGCGAACATCTCCCGGCTGACCTCGCCGTGCAGCTTCGACACGCCGTTGGCGCGCTGTGCCATCCGCAGGCCCATGTGCGCCATGTTGAACACCGACGGATCGGACTCACGTCCGAAGGCGAGGATCCGGTCGATGGAAAGCCCTGGCAGCAAAGCGGATTCGGATTCGCCGTGCGCGCCACCGAAGTAGCGGCGCACCAGTGGCATCGGGAACCGGTCGATGCCGGCGGGCACCGGGGTGTGCGTGGTGAAGACGGTTCCGGCACGGACCGCGGCCAGTGCGGTGTCGAAATCCAGTCCGTCCGCGACGAATTCGCGGATGCGCTCGACCCCGAGGAAACCGGCGTGGCCCTCGTTCATATGGAAGACATCGGGATCGGGCAAACCGTTGGCGCGGGTGTAGGCGCGCACCGCGCGGACACCGCCGATGCCGGCCAGGATCTCCTGCTTGATCCGGTGGTCCTGGTCGCCGCCGTAGAGCCGGTCGGTCACCGCGCGCAATTCCGGATCGTTCTCGGCGATATCGGAATCGAGCAGCAGCAACGGAATCCGGCCGACCTGGGCGATCCACACCCTGGCCCGCAGCACCCGGCCCTCCGGCATGCCGACATGGATCAGCACCGGCGACCCGTCGCTGGTGAGCAACCGCAACGGCAGACCCTGCGGATCCAGCGCCGGATAGTGCTCCATCTGCCAGCCGTCGGCCGACAGCGACTGCCGGAAATACCCGGAGCGGTACAGCAGCCCGACGCCGATCAGCGGCAGCCCGAGATCGGACGCGGCCTTGAGGTGATCACCGGCGAGGATGCCGAGACCACCGGAATAGTTCGGCAGCACCTCGGTGACGCCGAACTCCATCGAGAAATAGGCGATACCGGCCACGTCGGTTCCGGTCTGCTCCTGGAACCAGCGTGGCCGGGTCAGGTAATCCCGCAGACCGGCCGCCGCCGCGTCGACGCGGGCGATATAGGCGGGATCGGCGGCGAGCTCGTCGAGCCGCTCGGCGGGCACCTCCCCCAGCATCCGCACCGGGTCCTGGCCGACAACGCGCCACAGCTCCGGGTCGAGTTCGGCGAACAGATCCTGCGTGGGGCCGTGCCACGACCACCGCAGGTTCGTCGACAACTCACCCAGCGCGGCGAGCCGCTCCGGCAGATGGGCACGGACAGTGAACCGACGAAGTGCCTTCACCCGCCGCACTGTACCGCCTCCCCGCGTATTCAGCGTGTCGCCCGGGAGCTCGGATGTCGGCAGTCGGGCTTGCGTTGGGCGGGGAGGGCTGGGAGGTGGTTGGGGAGTTACCCATGTTCTTGCGGGATCAGTTGGTTGCGGTGCTTCGCGGGTCTACTGGGTGAATTGGGCGGCGAATTCGGGGGACGGCGGTACTTCGGTGATGACGTCGATGAGGACGCCGGAGGGGTCGGTGATGATGAAGTGGCGCTGGCCGAAGTCTTCGGTGCGGAGTTCGAGTTCGGCGTGCAGGCCGCCGGTGACGACGAGGCGTTCCCATTCCGTGTCGACGTTGTCGACTTCGAAGTTCAGCACGATGCCCTGGACCGGTTTGCCGTAGCCGGTGGGGATGGTCGGGTGGGTCGGGTCGAGCAGGGCCAGTTCGTAGGTGGGTTCGCCGTCGCAGCCGGGGCGGCGCAGGCTGACGTACCAGTCGGCTTCGAAGGTGATCTCGAAGCCGAACCAGCGCGTGTAGAAGTCGCGCGATTCCGCGATCTGGGTGGTGGCGAGGACCGGGTAGAAGCTGCTCAGTGCCATGACGTTTCCCTTTCACATACCGTCGGTATGTATCGTAGGATAGTTCACATACCGGCGGTAGGTCAATGGGAGGACAGGGATGACACGGACGCAGCAACGGGAGGAGACGCGGCGGGTTCTGGTGGCGCAGAGCAGGCGCCTGTTCGCCGCGAAAGGGTATGCGGCCGTTGGCTTGTCGGAGATTGTCGCGGCGTCCGGGGTCACCAAGGGCGCGCTGTACCACCACTTCGACAGCAAGGCCGAGCTGTTCAAGGCGGTGCTGACTCAGGTGCAGGAGGAGGTCGGTGCACAGGTGGCCGCCGCCGCGGACGCCGAGCCTGACCCGTGGACGCAGCTGACCACCGGCTGCGCCGCCTTCCTGCGGGCGTGCGCCGATCCGCTGGTCCAGCGGATCATGCTGATCGACGGCCCCGCGGTACTCGGCTGGCACGAATGGCGCGCCATGGACGAGGCCAATTCGGCACGCCACCTGGACGAAGCCCTGCAATCACTGGTCGACGCCGGGATACTCCCGCGGCAACCGGTCGCCCCGCTGACCCAGCTCCTCTCCGGCGCGATGAACGAGGCCGCCCTGTGGCTCGCGACCGCCGCCGACCCCGGCGCGCTTCCCGACACCATCGCCGCGCTCGACCGGCTCCTCGCAGGCTTGCGCGCCGCCTGATCGGCCGCCGAACCCGCGTGCACGGGGCCCGCGTCCCGCAACCCCCGACCGCCGCACATGCAGTAGGTTTGTGCGGTGACCGGCCGGATTGCCATCGATGACATCGCCCCGTCGATACCCGGCGGGCGCCCGGCCAAGGCCGCGGTTGGCGAGGTGTTTCCCGTCCGCGCCGTCGTGTGGCGCGAGGGCCACGACGCCGTGGCAGCGACGCTGGCGGTCCGCGCGCCCGGCTCGTCGCGCATCACCCGCATCCGGATGTCGCCCGACTACGAACCGGACGTCTTCAACGCGATCTTCACCCCGAACACCCCCGGCACCTGGACCTTCCGCATCGAAGGCTGGAGCGACCCGATCGCCACCTGGCGTTCGGCGGTCGAGGCCAAGCTCGCGGTCGGCCAGAGCGCCGCCGACCTGGCCAACGACCTCGAGATCGGCGCTGCACTCTTCGAGCGAGCCGCGCAGCTGGTCCCGAAGAAGCAGTTCGAACGACTGCGCGCTGCCGCCACCGCCCTGCGCGGCGACGAGCAGCTCCCAGCCCGGGTCGCGCCCGCGTTCTCCGAGGAGGTCGCCGAGATCCTGCGCGCGACCCCGCTGCGCGAGATGGTCACCCGTGGCGCCCAGCACTCGGTGCTGGTTGAGCGCCGCCGCGCGCTGGTCGGGTCGTGGTACGAGTTCTTCCCGCGGTCGACCGGCGGCTGGGACCCCGACGGCAACCCCGTGCACGGCACCTTCGCGACGGCCGCCCGCGAACTCCCCCGCATCGCGGGCATGGGTTTCGACGTGGTCTACCTGCCGCCGGTCCATCCGGTCGGCGAGATCAATCGCAAGGGCCGCAACAACACCCTCACCACCGAACCCGGTGATGTCGGTTCGCCGTGGGCCATCGGCTCGGCCGAGGGCGGCCACGACGCGATCCACCCCCTGCTCGGCACCGAAGCCGATTTCACCGAATTCGTCGCCACCGCACAGGATCTCGGCCTGTCGGTGGCACTCGACCTCGCCCTACAGTGCGCACCGGACCACCCGTGGGTGCAAGCCCACCCGGAGTGGTTCACCACCCTGCCCGACGGCACCATCGCCTTCGCGGAGAACCCGCCGAAGAAGTACCAGGACATCTACCCGGTCAACTTCGACAACGATCCCGACGGCCTCTACGCCGAGGTGCTGCGGGTCGTCCGGCACTGGATCGCCTTGGGCGTCACCATCTTCCGCGTCGACAACCCGCACACCAAGCCCGCCGACTTCTGGGAGTGGCTGATCGCGCAGGTGCGCCGCACCGATCCCGACGTGATCTTCCTGTCCGAGGCGTTCACCCGCCCGGCCCGGCTCTACGGCCTGGCGCGCCGCGGATTCAGCCAGTCCTACACGTATTTCACCTGGCGCGTCTACAAGTGGGAGCTCACCGAGTTCGGCAACGAGCTGGCCGCCAAGGCCGACGAGGCCAGGCCGAACCTGTTCGTGAACACCCCCGACATCCTGCACGAAAGCCTGCAACATGGCGGTCCGGGCATGTTCGCCGTCCGCGCCGTCCTCGCCGCGACCCTGTCCCCCACGTGGGGCGTGTATTCCGGCTACGAGCTGTTCGAGCACGAGGCGGTGCGCCCCGGCAGCGAGGAGTACCTGGACTCGGAGAAGTACGAACTGCGCCCCCGCGATTTCGCCGGCGCGCTGGCCCGCGGCGAGTCGCTGGAACCGTGGCTGACCCGGCTCAACGAGATCCGCCGCGCCCACCCCGCGCTACAACAGTTGCGCTGCATCCACTTCCACGCGATCGACAACGACGCGCTGCTCGCGTATTCCAAGTTCGATCCGATCTCCGGCGACGCGGTGCTGGTGATCGTGAACCTGAACCCGTACGGCGCCGAACAGGGTCACATCTCGCTGGACCTGCCCGCGATCGGCCGCGAATGGCACGACCACCCGGTGGTGTTCGACGAGGTGAGCGGCGAGGAATACCACTGGGGGCAAACCAATTTCGTTCGCCTCGATCCCGCCCGCGCCCCCGCGCACATCCTGGCCTTGCCCGCCGTCCCCGCCGCCGCCCGAGCACCGCTGGCCTATCGCAGGACGTTGTAGATGAAGCGCCGCGATCTCATGCTGCTGGCGGCGGGTACCCATCCCGACCCGCACACCGTCCTCGGCGCGCACCCGCACGCCGACGGCACCGCGGTCCGGGCGCTGCGCCCGCACGCCGAGACGGTGACCGTGCTGGTCGGCGCCAGCGAACATCCGCTGAAGTCGCTGGGGCACGGCGTCTTCGCCGCGGTCCTGCCGTATCCGCAGATCGACGACTACCGCGTCCGCACCGAATACCCGGGCGGCCAGACCGTGATCGCCGCCGACGGCTACCGCTTCCTGCCCACTGTCGGCGAGTTCGATCTGCACCTCATCGGCGAGGGCCGCCACACCCGGCTGTGGGAGGTGCTCGGCGCGCATCCGCGGCACTACACCACCCTCGACGGCGATGTCGACGGCACGTCGTTCGCGGTGTGGGCGCCGAATGCCCGCGGCGTCACCGTGTTCGGCGATTTCGACCAGTGGAACGGCAGCTCGGCGCCGATGCGCGCACTCGGCACGTCCGGGGTGTGGGAGGTGTTCGTGCCCGGCGTCGGGCCCGGCACGCGCTACAAGTACCGGGTGCATGGCGCCGACGGCCGCGTCGTCGATCATGCCGATCCACTGGCCTTCTCGACCGAGGTGCCGCCCGCGACCGCATCGGTGGTCAGCCGCGCCGACCACGTGTGGACCGACAGCGCGTGGCTGGACCGCCGCGCGCGCACCGACGCCACCCACTCCCCCATGAGCGTCTACGAGGTGCACCTCGGGTCATGGCGTCCCGGCCTCGGCTACCGCGAGCTGGCGCACCAGCTCGCCGACTACGTGCGCACGACGGGCTTCACCCATGTCGAACTGCTGCCGGTCGCCGAGCACCCGTTCGGCGGCTCGTGGGGCTACCAGGTCACCTCCTACTACGCGCCAACCTCCCGTTTCGGCAGCCCCGACGACTTCCGCTACTTCGTCGACCACCTGCACAACGCGGGCATCGGCGTGCTGCTGGACTGGGTGCCCGCGCACTTCCCGCGCGACGAATGGGCGCTGGCCCGCTTCGACGGCACCCCGCTCTACGAACACCCCGACCCACGCCGCGGTGAGCAACTCGACTGGGGCACCTACGTTTTCGACTTCGGCCGCAACGAGGTGCGCAACTTCCTGGTCGCCAACGCCGCGTTCTGGATCGAGGAATTCCACCTCGACGGCCTGCGCGTCGACGCGGTCGCCTCCATGCTCTACCTGGACTACTCGCGGCCCGAGGGTGGCTGGGAGCCGAATGTCTACGGCGGCAGGGAGAACCTGGAAGCCGTCGACTTCCTGCAGGAACTCAACGACACCGTGCACCGCGCCTACCCGGGCGTGGTCACCGTCGCGGAGGAGTCGACCACCTGGCCCGGCGTCACCCGCGGCACCGATGTCGGCGGCCTCGGTTTCACCATGAAGTGGAACATGGGCTGGATGCACGACACCCTCGGCTACCTGGGCCGCGACCCGATCCACCGGTCCTGGCACCACAACGAGATGACGTTCTCGCTGGTCTACGCGTGGAGCGAGAACTACGTGCTGCCGATCAGCCACGACGAGGTCGTGCACGGCAAGGGCACGCTGTGGACGCGGATGCCCGGCGACGACTTCGCCAAGGCGAGCGGCGTGCGCGCCCTACTCGCCTACATGTGGTCACACCCCGGCAAGCAACTGCTGTTCATGGGCCAGGAGTTCGGCCAGTTCCGCGAATGGGACAACGACCGCGGCCTGGACTGGCACGAGCTGGAAAACCCACTCCACCAGGGCATCTCGACGATGGTCGCCGACCTCAACCGCACCTACACCGCGCATCCGGCGCTCTGGAGCCAGGACACCACCCCCGGCGGGCACTCCTGGATCGAGGCCGACGACAGCGCGGCCAATGTCTTCGCGTTCCTGCGCTGGGGCTCCGACGGCAGCGCGGTCGCCTGTGTCTTCAACTTCTCCGGCTCGACAAGACAGAACTACCGGATCGGCCTGCCGCACAGCGGTTCCTGGCACGAGGTCCTCAATACCGACGCCCAGGAGTACGGCGGCTCCGGCCTCGGCAACCTGGGAGTCGTCCGAGCCGACGACACCCCATGGCACGGCAGGCCCGCCTCGGCCACCGTCACCCTCGCGCCGAGCAGTGCGGTCTGGCTGGCCGCCGAACGCTGAGCTCAGGCCAGGTCGACCCGGATCGTCAGCAGATCGGTGCCGAGCGCGCGCACCGCGACGCTGTTGTAGCGCGGGAGCGCCCGCAGCCGGGCGCGCGGGTCGTCGTCGTGCATCAGGTGGGCGGTGCCGCTGTGCCAGCGCCCGCGCAGCCGCACCCTCACCCGGTTGTCGGCCATGATGTTGCGCACATACTGCGAACGCTCGCCGAACTCGGAGACCAGCCAGAACTGGTCACCGATGCGGCGCCCGCCGATCGGTGTTGTCCGCGGCTGCCCGCTCACCCGGCCGGTGGTCTCGAGCAGCTGCTTGCCGGGCAGTCTCCGCGCGACCCAGTTGAACGGCCGCTCGACGGCGGTCACGACCTGTTGCTGAATGTTCTTCTTGGAGCCCATGTTTCGACCGTAGCTCAGTCCTTGTTCGCCACGTAGTAGGTGTTGAGCGGATCACCGTCGACATGATGAATCTGCACGTCGGTGAACCCGGCGTCGGCGAGCATCGACAGCGCCCGCTGCTCACCCCAGACCGTGCCGAGCCCGTCACCGCCCTGCCCCAGCGACACCGACATGCAGTGCATCGTCGAGATCGCGTACAGGAACGGGCCGAGCGGCAGGTCGATGTTCTCCTCGAGCATGCTCGACGCGTGGATGTCGACCATCAGGAAGACACCGTAGGAGCGCAGCGCCGCGGCGATGTTGGCCAGCACCCGGGCCGGATGCGCCTGGTCGTGGATCGCGTCGAAGACGGTGATCAGATCGCACGATCCCGGCTCGTTCAGCTCCGCGACATCCTGGACGAAGAACTCGACGTTGGTCAGGCCCATCGTCTCGGCCTCGGCCCTGCCCGCCGCGATCGCGTCGGCGGAGAAGTCGTAGCCGCGGAACCGGCTGGCCGGGAACGCCCGCGCCATCAGGTTCACCGCGTGGCCGCTGCCGCACGCGATATCGGCGACGTCCATGCCCATCAGCAGCCGGTCGGTCAGCCCCGGCGACATCGGCAGCACCACGTCGATCAGCGCGGCGTCGAACACCTCGGCGCTCTCCTCCGCCATCAGCGCGTGGAACCGGGCGTAGTCGTCGTAGGACAGGCCGCCGCCGATCCGGAACCGTTCGACGATCTTGGGCTCCACCTCGCCGAGCTGGGCGATGAACTGCATGATCCTGGCGAGGTTGTCCGGGCCTGCGGCCCTGGTCAGGCTCGGTGCGTGCGCGGGCGGCAGGGTGTAGGTGGCGGTCGGCGGGTCGTAGCGCACGATGCCCGCGGTGGTGACGGCGCCGAGCCATTCGCGGACGTAGCGTTCGTCCAGCTCGGCCGCCGCGGCGAGTTCCGAACTGGTCGCGCCCGGGTTGGCCGCCATGGTGTCGAACAGCCCGACCTGGTGCCCCATGCTGATCATCAGGGCCGTGCTCGCGTGGTCGAGCATCTCGATCATCGTGCCCGCGAAGGCTTCCACCTCGGCCTGGTCCGGCGCGGCCGAATGGTCGAGTGAGGTCATATCGTTCTCCTCCGGTCAGCTCGCGGCCGGTTGCCGCGGGTCTATCGGAGATACGGCGGGGCCGTCCCGGCAGTTCAGCCGGGACGGCCCCGAAGAGGAAGGTTCGGCGCGTCAGTACAGCGCGGTGGCCAGCTTGCGACGGGCCGCGACCACGAAGGGCTCGGCCGGATCGAACAGCTCGAACAGCTCGAGCAGGCGGGTGCGCGCCATGGTGCGGTCGTCGCCCGCGGTGCGCTTGATGACGGCGATGATCCTGTCGAAGGCGGCCTCGGGGCGCTGCTCGAGCAGTTCCACGTCGGCGGCGTCGAGGGCTGCGTCCAGATTCGCCGGATCGGCGTCGGCGGTGGCGACCACGGCCGGGTCGATCTGCTGGGCCCTGGTCAGGAAGCGCAGCTGGCGCAGGGCCGCCTTGGCTTCCTCGTTGGCGGGTTCCTCGGCCAGGATCGCCTCGTAGGCCGCCTCGGCGCCGGTGATGTCACCCTCGGCGAGCGCGTCCTCGGCTGCGGTGAAGCGCGGGTCCTCGACCTCGGGTTCCGGCCCGTCGGAGTCGCCCTCGAGCTTGCCCGCCGTCGCGTCCATGACCGCGTCCAGCCACTGCCGGACCTGGGCCTCGGGCTGGGCGCCCTCGAAGTCGGCCAGCGGCTGCCCGCCCGCCACCGCGATCACCGTGGGAATGCCCTGCACGCGCAGCGCCTGCACGATGTTCATGTTCGGCTCGGCCTCGATGGCGGCCAGATCCCAGGCTCCCCGATCGTCGGCGTTGAGCCGTTCCAGCGTGCGGATCAGTTCGACGCTGCCCGGGCTGCGCTGCGAGTACAGCGCGACGACCACGGGCACCTGCATCGAGCGGCGGATGACCTTGGTCTCGAAATCCGCCTCGGTCACCGAGTGGTTCCCCGAGGCCGCAGGCGCGCCGCCGGGGGCGGCGGGCGGCTGCTTCAGCGCGGACAGATCCACCGCACCGGACATGGCGGCGGCAGCGGCGGGCGAAGGACGACGGGCAGCGGGTCGAGTCACAGTTTCCAGTTTGTCACGAAGCCGTCGGCGCGGCTGCCGGGGAGCCCTTCGCGGCGCCGGTGCTCAGCTCGCCGAGCTGACCGGTGCGCACCGCCCAGACCTCGAAGATCACGGTGGCCAGCGGCGGAATGCTCGACGCCAGCGCCAGCACGGTGGTCTTCCAGCTCCAGTTCAGCTCACGCGCGGCCAGCAGCGCGGTGATCACGAACAGCACGAAGATGCCACCGTGCACCGGGCCGAAGATCTTCACGCCGATCTCGTTGCCCTCGGCGGGGATGTACTTGAACGCCATACCGGTCAGCAGGCCGATCCACGACAGCGCCTCGAGCACCGCGAAGAACCGGAAACGACTGGCAGTGGACCGCAGATCGAAGAAACCCATGATCCCCATTGTGCCGGACCCACTACGACACCACGTAGTTGGACCGGTCACACAAACGGGCCCCCGCGCTCGGCAGGGGCCCGTCGTGTCGAAAAGGATCAGGCGGGGACGCGGATGATCAGCGCGTCGCCCTGACCGCCACCGCCACACAGCGCGGCCGCGCCGACGCCGCCACCGCGACGCTTCAGCTCCAGCGCCAGGTGCAGCAGGATGCGCGCGCCGGACATACCCAGCGGGTGGCCGATGGAGATGGCGCCACCGTTGACATTGACCTTCTCCGGGTCGTAGCCCAGCTTCTTGGTCGAGGACACACCGACGGCCGCGAAGGCCTCGTTGATCTCGATCAGATCCAGCTCGGCCGGGGTGATGCCTTCCTTGGCGCACGCGGCGAGGATGGCGTTGGCGGGCTGGTCCTGCAGGGTCGAGTCCGGACCGGCGACCTGACCGGCGGCGCCGATCTCGGCGATCCACTCCAGCCCCAGCTCCTCGGCCTTCGCCTTGCTCATCACGATCACCGCGGCCGCGCCGTCGGAGATCTGCGAGGCGGTACCCGCGGTGACGGTGCCGTCCTTGCGGAAGGCCGGGCGCAGCTTGCCCAGCGACTCGACGGTGGTGTCGGCGCGAATGCCCTCGTCCTCGGTGACGTAGATCGGGTCGCCCTTGCGCTGCGGCACGGCCACCGGAACGACCTCGTTCTCGAACACACCGTTCTTCCACGCGGCGGCGGCACGCTGGTGCGAGGCCGCGGCCAGCGCGTCCTGCTCCTCGCGGCTGACCTTGTCGAGGTCGTTGCGATCCTCGGTCAGCAGGCCCATCGCCTGGTCGGTGATCACGTCGTGCAGGCCGTCGTAGGCCATGTGGTCGACGAGGGTGGTGTCGCCGTACTTGTGGCCCTCACGGCTCTTGGGGAGCAGGTGCGGGGTCTGGCTCATCGACTCCATGCCGCCCGCCACGACGATCTCGTGCTCACCGGCGCGGATCAGCTGATCGGCCAGCGCGATCGCGTTGATGCCCGACAGACAGACCTTGTTGATCAGCAGCGACGGCACATCCATCGGGATGCCCGCGGCGATCGCGGCCTGGCGGGCCGGCAACTGCCCGGCGCCTGCCTGCAGCACCTGACCGAGGATGACGTAGTCGACCTGCTCGGGCGCCACACCACCCTTCTCCAGCGCCGCCTTGATGGCCACACCGGCCAGATCCGAGGCCTTGAAGTCCTTCAGACCGCCCAGGAGCCTGCCGACCGGGGTACGCGCACCGGACACGATGACAGAAGTCGTCACGAAAGCCTCGCATTCATTGAGTCGAACCTCGCCGCGATGCACACAGCGCTCAGCCGTGCACGTCAAGGGTTGCACTCAACGGTAACCGGTATCGGAGCGCACACAGCACCCAGGTACGCGCTAGCTTCGAGGAGTGAGCAACGAGAACATCATCCCCGCCGACTACGTCATCGCCGTCGACCACGTCGGGATCGCCGTGCCCGACCTCGACGCCGCCGTCGCCTGGTACACCGACAATCTCGGCATGGTCGAGACCCATCGCGAGGTCAACGAGGCCCAGGGCGTCGTCGAGGCGATGCTGTCGTGCCCCGCGGCGGCCGACCGCGCGACCGCCCTGCAGTTGCTGGCCCCGCTGACCCCGGAGTCGACGATCGCCAAGTTCATCGACCGCAGCGGACCGGGCCTGCAGCAGCTGGCCTACCGGGTCACCGACATCGAGGCCGTCTCGACCTTCCTGCGCGACCGTGGACTCCGTTTGCTGTACGAAGCACCTCGTCACGGCACCGCCGATTCCCGCATCAACTTCATCCATCCGAAGGATGCTGGCGGTGTGCTGGTGGAGCTCGTCGAGCCAAACCCGAATGTTACGCACTAGTACGCGGATACGGTCGGTAAATCTCGGCGAGATCACAATCCCGGTCGAGTCTCCACAGGCTCGCTCGAGGCTGTATTTTGTGTGCCATGTCGTCACCTGAGTCCGATCGCAATCGCTTCGTTGCACTGCCCTTCACCGTTGTGCGCAAGGGTTATGCGCAAGACGAGGTGCGCAACTACTTCGACCGCTTCGACGCCGAGCTTCGCGTCACCGCCACCGACCGGGATGCTGCCGCCGCGCAGGCCCGGAATCTCGCCAGCCAGCTGGAAGACGCGCGGGACGAGATCGACGAGCTCCGCAAGGAGGTCGACCGGCTTTCCGTGCCGCCGACCACCGCCGAAGGAATGTCCGACCGTATCTCGCGCATGCTGCGCCTCGCCTCGGACGAAGCGTCCGAGGTCCGCGCGCTGGCGCAGGCCGAGGCCGCCGAGATGGTGTCGATCGCCGAGCAGCAGGCCACCGAGATGCGTGGCAAGTACGAGTCGCTGCTCGCGGAGACCAAGGAGAAGCGCGAGGCGCTCGAGATCGAGTTCGAGCAGACCCTCGCGAACGCGCGCACCGAGTCCGCCAAGATCATCGAGGCCGCCCAGGCCGATGTGGAACGTCTCGGCAAGGAGGCCGAGGCCAAGCGCAAGGCCACCCAGCAGGACTTCGAGGCCACCATGAACGATCGGCGCACCAAGCTGACCCGTGCCATGGAGGAGCTCGAGGCCACCAGTCGCGCCGAGGCCGCCCAGCGGATCAAGGACGCGACCGATGAGTCGAACCGTCTCATCAGCTCCGCCACCCAGACCTCCGAGCGCAAGATCGCGCACGCGAAGGAACTGGCCGAGGAGATGCGCGTGCTGCGCGGCCGCGTCCTGGCCCAGCTGCTCGGTATCCGCGGTCAGCTCGACTCGGTGCCCGCCATGCTCGCGGCGGTCAACCGGGAGAGCGAGCTGCTCGACGGCGCCCCCGAGCGCAAGTCCATCAGCAACAACGGCAACAACAAGTCCGTGTCCGGCTCCCGCCAGACCAAGGCCATCCCCGAGGTCGCCGACGACGACATCGTCGACGAGGACCGCGAGAACGCCGACATCAGCAACTGACGTCGGACCTGCGACGACATCGGCTCCACCCCGATCGTTGAAGAACCGAAG
>NZ_JBSGVD010000063.1:0-21261 GCF_053608285.1 Nocardia sp. NPDC055053
TTCGTCGCCTACGCAACGGCGCCTGATCGCCGGGACGGCCGCGACGGCCGACTGTGTCGGCCTGCCCCTCCTCGAGGTCGGGGCGTGCGGGGCTGGGAATGCGATGCGGTCTCGGCTTCTTGTCAGGGGTCGGTGGTAAACCTGGGGCGCTGCGGGCATTTCGTCGCGGCGGAAGGATGAGGATATGAGCGGGAGAGCACGGCGCGAGCGAGCCGAGATCGTCGATCCGGCGGCGCTCGAACGCCCCAGCGCGGCCGGTGGCTTCCCCGCGACCCTGCGGGAGGTCGGCGAGCAGGCGATGGTGGCCGTGCGCCGCTGGGCCGACCCGCGTGAGCGCGAGTTGCGCCGTCGGCGGCGGGCTCGCAGGCGTAGTTTTCAGCTCGGCACCGCTTCGGGTGTCACCGCTGTCGGCGCTGTCGGCTTGGCCGTGGTGTCGGCGCCCGCCTGGGCTGTCGTCGTCATCGGCGGCGGCGCTGTCGCTTTCGTGACCGGTACCGCGTTGAGCGCCCGGCGGTACCTGCAGCTGCGCGGTCAGCCGTTGCCGCAGGCGGCGTTCGTCGCGCGCAGGTCACCCGGGCTGCGCTCGGTGGCCCGTGGCCCGATCCAGCGGTTGATCCGCGCCGAACGCGCGCTGCACGGCCTCGGCGCCCAGATCGCCCGTACCCGTCGCCTGCCCGAGGACGAGCTGCGTGATCTGCTCGAGACGGCCCGCTCCGGCGCGGCCGCGCTGCACGCGCTGGCCGCCGATGTCGTGGCGATGGAGCAGGCCGCCGACACCGTCGGCCGTGCCAACCCCGAGACGGTGACCGCGTTGAAGACCACCGTCACCGGTGTGCTCGCGCGCCTGGAGACCGGTGTGCTCGAGTACGAGCAACTGGTCGCCGCCGCGGCCCGCATTCTCGCCGTTCCCGAGGACACTGTGGTCGCCTATCAGTTCAACGGCATCGTCGCGGACCTGCGCGAGGCCGCCGACCGTCTCGACGGCTGGGCCCAGGCACTGGCCGATCTGGCCGACCGGCCCGTCGGCCCGCGATAACCGCCAGACGGACAACGATGTACGGCCCCGGTGACGGGGCCGTTTCTCGTCAGGCGATGGTCTGGCGCAGGGCGTCGAGTTCGGCCGATCGGGGGTCTTCCACCGTCGACGATTCCGGGGTGTCGAAGACGCGCACGCGCTTGGTCTTCCCGTCGAAGGTGGCCCACCCGGGATCGCCGCTGGTCGCGAATGCCACCCAGGCCGCGTGGATTTCGTCGGCCAGCGACTGCGGCGGGTTCGGCCCGGTGAGGGAATGCGCGTCGTCGATGGCGTCGAAGACGAACGGCACCTCGAGCACGTGGCACGCGCCGAGCCCGGGAAGCCCGGTGGGCCAGGCGAATTCGTAGACATGCGTCGGCGCGCCGGCGGCATTGGCCTCGGCGAAGTCGAAGGTGCCCGCGCGGAAGCACCAGTCGGTGAGGATCGCGTTGAAGATCTCGGCGGGCGTGGCGTCCGGACGCTGGACCGAATACGTCTGCGCGACGGCCGGATCGATGCCGTAGCGGGTGAGTACGAACGGCAGGGTGTCGGCGGTGACGGCGGCGGTGATGCCGGTGGGGACGGTGAAGAACCGGAATTCGTCGGCGGTGGTGCCCGCGATGAGCGGGACAGCGCGCTCCGGATGCTCGGCGAGGACCGCGGTGGGCGCGCCGGGCACGATGTCGTCGTCGATCACCGGGAACAGGCTCATGATGCCCATGCCCTGCACGATCACCGAGGCGCCCCAGCGCTGCGGATCCGGGTCGGTCATCATCGCTAGCGCGACCGCGTTCTGCGCGGTGCGCAGCTCGTCGGGTCCGAGCTCGCCGAACTCGGCCGCGGTCGGCGCGATGCCGAGCTCGTCGGCCAGCGCGGCCGCCACCCGGCGCGCGTCCTCGGCGTCGGCGGCCACCGACCCGTTGCCGCTCTGCATGATCGCCCGCCGGAACAGCCCGGTCGACTGCGGCGCGGCGATCAGCGCCGCCACACTCATCCCGCCCGCCGACTCCCCGAAGATGGTCACATTGTCCGGGTCGCCACCGAAGGCGGCGATGTTCTCGCGGACCCAGCGCAGCGCGAAGAGCTGGTCGTGCAGACCACGATTGAGCGGCGCGCCGTCGATCGCGGCGAACCCGGAGACCCCGAGACGGTAGTTGATCGACACCATCACCACGCCGTCACGCGCGAACGCCGCACCGTTGTAGATCGCGCGCGCGTTGGACCCGCGCACGAACGCGCCACCGTGAATCCACACCAGCACCGGCAGCCCGCTCGCCGCCGGATCAGGGGTCCACACGTTCGCGTTGAGGTACTCCTCGCCCGGAATCCCGTCACTGCCGATCAGGGCGTGGATCGGCGCAGGATACGGCGACTGCGCGCAGGTGGCGCCCATGTCCGTGGCCTCGCGCACCCCGTCCCAGGCGGGCGCGGGCTCGGGCAGCTGGAAGCGTTTCGCGCCGACCGGCGCCGCCGCGTAGGGCACCCCGAGAAAACGGGTGACGCCTGCCTCGGTCCGGCCGCGCACCGCGCCGCTCGCGATCGTGACGATGGGTTCCATGGACTCCTCCTCGCGCTGAGGCCCCGATTATGGGCGCCTGTCCGGGCTCGACGTGGCCGTTTGGCGGGGACACGGTCTCGGGGTGAACCCTGAAATCGCCCCCGATATCGGTGCTGACCTGGTGATTTATCGGTTCCTGGGTGGCAGCATCGAAGGTGTCGGATCGCCGGACGGCGGTCGCGGAACTGGCGAGGAGCACATCATGGTCTGGAAAGTCATCGGCATCGTCGTAGTCGCGTTGATCGCGTTCTGGATCCTCGGGGCGCTGATCGAGGCGCTGCTGCCGGTTCTTGTCATCGCGGCGATCGGTACCGGGTTGTACCTGCTGTACAAGGCGGTGTCCGGGGCAGGCGACAAGACCACGCTCACCAAGCCGTAATCCGCGCGTCTGCGCTTAGCATGGGCCGGGTGGATCAGGTACCCGAGAACTGGCAGCGCGGACTGGTGATCGTCGCGCATCCCGACGACATCGAATACGGCGCGGCCGCCGCCGTGGCGCGGTGGACCGCGCAGGGCAAGGACATTCGCTATCTGCTCGTCACCCGCGGTGAAGCGGGAATCGCGGGGATGCCACCCGCGCAGGCCGGGCCGTTGCGTGAGGTCGAGGAGATCGCGGGCGCGCGCGAAGTCGGCGTGCACACCGTCGAATTCCTCGGCCATTCCGACGGCCGGATCGAAGAGGGGCTCGCGTTGCGGCGCGAACTGGCCGCCGCGCTGCGCAGGCACCGCCCGGAGATGGTGGTGCTGTTCAACTTCGGCGATACCTGGATGCCCGGGTTCGTCAACAGCGCCGATCACCGGGCGGTCGGCCGCTCGGCGATGGACGCCATCTCCGACGCGGGCAACGAGTGGATCTTCCCCGAGATCGCCGATCTGGCACCGTGGTCGGCGCGCTGGGCGGCCGTGGTCGGGCCGGTCATGACCCACGCCGTCGATGTCGGCGCCCACCTGGAGCAGGCGCGGGCTTCGCTGTCCGCGCACCGGCGTTATCTGCAGGTGCTCAGCTCGGTGCCGGTCGAGCAGCAGGTGGACGAGATCGTCGTGCGCGCAACGGGTCCCAAGGAAGGGTTCCCCGCCGCGCACGCGGTCGGCTTCGAGTTGTTCACCTTCGCGGGCTGATCGCACCGCTCGGCCGTCACACGCCGATCTCGCTGCGGCGCGGTGGACCATGTCGAGGGATATGGCAGTCTGGCGGCATGCGAGTAGCTGTGGTGGCCGGGCCCGATCCGGGGCATGCGTTTCCCGCGATCGCGTTGTGCCTGCGATTGCTGGACGCGGGCGACGAGCCGGTGCTGTTCACCGGTCCACGCTGGCTGGACGCGGCAAGGGCCGCCGGAATCAGCGTGCGCAGGCTCAAGGGGCTGGCCCCACGCCCCACCGACGACGACACCGACGCCGGCGCCCGGATCCACGAGCGCGCCGCCCACATCGCGACCGAGAACCTCCCCGAACTCAGCGCGATGCTGCCGGATTTGGTCGTCTCCGACGTGCTCACCGCAGGCGGCGGGATGGCGGCCGAACGGCTGACGCTGCCCTGGGTGGAACTGTCACCGCATCCGCTGTACCTGCCCTCGAAAGCCTTGCCGCCCATCGGCAGTGGGCTCGCGCCGGGGGAGGGCGTGCGTGGCCGGGTGCGCGACGGAGTGCTGCGCACGATGACCGCGCGCGCGGTCCGGGTGGGCACCCGGCAGCGCTCGGCCGCGCGCGAGAGCATCGGCCTGCCCGCCGAGGATCCCGGTCCGACCGCGCGGCTGGTCGCCACGCTGCCCGCGCTGGAGCTGGACCGGCCGGACTGGCCCGCCGACACCCATGTCGTCGGGCCGCTGCTGTGGGAACCGACCGACGCGATCCTGCCGGTGCCGCCGGGGGAGGCGCCCCTGGTGATGGTGGCGCCGTCGACCGCGCACACCGGGGTGGCCGCCATGGCCGAGACTGTTCTGGCAGGGCTGGCCGGACTCGGTGTGCGCGCGGCCATCTCGATGCTCGACACCCCACCGGCCGACCTGCCCGGCTGGGCCACCGCAGGCCTGGGCCGCCAGGACGAACTGCTCACCAAGGCCGCGGTGGTCGTCGGCGGCGGTGGACACGGACTGCTCGCCAAATCCCTGGCCGCCGGGGTTCCGGTGGTGACCGTTCCGGGCGGTGGCGACCAGTGGGAACTGGCCAATCGCGCGGTGCGGCAGGGCAGTTCGGTGCTGGTGCGCCCGCTGACCCCGGAGGCGGTCGGTGCGGCGGTGCGGCAGGTGCTCGACGACCCGGCCTACGCCGCCGCGGCCCGCGAGGCTGCCGCGGGGCTGTCGCGGGTCGAGGATCCGGTCGACATCTGCCACGACGCCGCGAAGCGGTAGCGCCCGCCGGGTCGGCCTGCCCTCCGGTGGCACTGTCGGGTGTCACCGAGCGCGAGTATCTTGGGCTTCGTGCGGTTGACCGAATTCCAGGAGCTGATGCACACCGAGTTCGGCGTGGCGCGCGCCGACGCCATGCTGGCCGATCACGTCATACCGGCGCTGGGGCGGACAGGCGCGGCCGCGATCGAGTCCGGTGTCGATCCGCGTGATGTGTGGCGCGCACTCTGCGCCGACTTCGATGTTCCCCGAACCCGATGGTGAGCAGGTCATGGCAGTGACAGCGCAGAACCCGGACACCCGGCCGTATCGGTTCGACGAGCGGCTGCGAATGATCCCGGCAGACCCCGAGACGCTCGCGGCCAGGGTCGCGGTCGCCGACCCCCACGATTTCGGTGGCCTACGCAGGCTCGGCATCGCCTTGATGCTGCTCGGCCGCCACGACGAGGCCCTGGACCGGCTCGATCAGGCGCTGGAACTGGCCGATACCGAGCAGCGGCGGATCACCGTCTGGATCAACCTCGCCGACGTGTACCGCTACCAGGGCGAACCCACCAACGCCGAGATCCTGTACCGGCGTGCCCTCGAGGCCAGCCACGCCCTCGATCCCGATCTCGTCTCCTTCGCCGCTCACCACCTGGGCAAATCGCTGGCCGAACAGCACCGCCCGCGGGAAGCGCGGGAGCTGCTCAACGAGGCGATGCGGTTGCGGGTGGCCGACGGCGACTCCGAACTCATCGAATCCACCCGCGCGGCGCTGGACCACCTCGACGAGCTGGCACTGCCGCTACCGCCCGAGATCGCCGAGCTGCTCGGGCCGGTGCCGGCGTGGTCGGACGAGCACGAGGGCCGCGGCGGCAACCTCTCGCGTTCGGGCGGGTACTGGATCAAACGCGGACCGCGAGCCGTCGCCGAACACGATCGCTTGAACTGGTTGCGCGACAAGGCCATCGCGGTGCCAACCGTGGCGGCGTTCGCCGAGGACATCCTGGTGCTCGCCGACGCCGAAGCCCGGTCGCTCACCGACCTCGCCGGTGACCCGGCCGAGGTCGGCGCGCTGATGGGGCAGACCCTGCGCGCGCTGCACGCGCTGCCGGTCTGCGATTGCCCGTTCGACGGGAGCCTCGAGGTGACCCTGGCGCAGGCGCGCCGCAATGTCGTCGAAGGTTTCGTCGACACCGCCGACTTCGACGCCGACCATCGCGAGCTCACCCCCGCCGCGATCCACGAGCACCTGGTGGCGCAGCGCCCCTCCGACGAGGATCTCGTCGTCGCGCACGGCGACTTCACTCCCGGCAATGTGCTGGCCGGTGGCGTGCTGATCGATGTCGCGGCGCTGGGCGTGGCCGACCGCTATCGCGATCTCGCCCTCGCCGAACGCGATCTGGCCGAGGACTTCGGCATCGACGCGGTGGTGGCGTTCTTCACCGCCTACGGGCTGACCGGCCCCGATCGCGCGAAGCTCGAGTACTACCGGCTGCTCGACGAATTGTTCTGAGCGGATCGGCGCTCAGCTGCTCTTGGCGTAGTGGCGGGCGGCCTTGGTGCGGTTGCCGCAGGTCGCCATGGAATGCCAGCGGCGGGTGCCGTTCTTGGACGTGTCGAAGAAGAACAGCACGCAGTCGGGATGAGCGCACTGACGGATGCGGTGCGGCGCCTCGACGATGAGGTGCAGCAGATTGTCGGCGGCGAGCCAGCCGGGCAGCCAGGCCGGGTCGGCGACCTCCGGGGTGTCGCGCGGGCCGTCGTCGGTGAGCTCACGGCGGATACGGCCGCGGTCGAGCACCCGGTTCAGGGCGGCGTGGTCGGCGGTGGTGACGGCCGCGTGGACGGCGTCGCGCGCCGCGTGCAGCGCGGTCAGCGTGTGCTCGTCGACGGGGACGCGGTCGGCGAGCCCGGTGAGCTCGAGCCACAACCGCAGGCCGTCGAGATCGGTGAGCAGATCACCCGGGGTCGTGCCCGCCCATCGGGTGTTGAGCAGGTCGAGAGCCGGTGGTTCGCCGGTGTGCGGACGGGGATCGCGCATGCCTGAGGTTACCAACTCCGCTCCTAACCACTGTCACGATTTCACGGGTTGACGGTGCTGCCCGGTCGCCCTACTGTCTAACCTGTCAACATTGAATAGATAGTTATTCTTCCGGGAGAGGTTCCACTGTGCGACCGCCACTGCCACCCTTCGACCTCGAATCCGCCCGCGCCAAGGTTCTTGCCGCCGAGAACGCCTGGAACACTCGCGATCCCGAGCGGGTCGCCGCCGCCTACACCGAGGATTCGGTGTGGCGCAATCGCGACGAGTTCTTCACCGGCCATGTCGCGATCGTCGACTTCCTCGCCCGCAAATGGTCGACCGAGAACGGCTACGCCCTGCGCAAGGATCTGTGGGCCTTCCACGACAACCGCATCGCGGTGCGCTTCCAGTACGAATGGCGCGACGAGACCGGGCAGTGGTGGCGCAGCTACGGCAACGAGCAGTGGGAATTCGCGCCGGACGGGCGGATGGCGCGGCGCGAGGCCAGCATCAACGACGTGCGCATCGGCGAATCGGAGCGGCGGATCTTCGGGCCGCGCGCCGAGGGTGACGAGACGGTGCTGCCGCAGCAGTAGCCGGCGGATGTGCGCCGGGTTTGCGGGTCCTCGCGTGTTGGGTGGGCGCGTCGCTTGACTCGAATGGGTGTTCGACTAATCTGGGCGCCAGAACTTGTCGGTGCCGGCCTCTACTGTGGGCGCCAACCAGAGAGACACTCACCTCGAGAAGGGGACCACATCATGGCACCGCAGGCCTACGATCGCGACAAAGCGCTGGAGCTGGCACTGGCGCAGGTGGAGAAGAGCTTCGGCAAGGGCGCGGTCATGCGTCTGGGCGAGGAGGCCCGCCAGCCCATCTCCGTCATCCCGACCGGCTCCATCGCGCTCGACGTCGCGCTCGGTATCGGCGGATTGCCGCGCGGTCGCGTCGTCGAGATCTACGGCCCGGAATCCTCGGGTAAGACCACCGTCGCGCTGCACGCGGTGGCCAATGCCCAGGCCGCGGGTGGTGTCGCCGCGTTCATCGACGCCGAGCACGCCCTCGACCCCGACTACGCCCGCAAGCTGGGCGTCGACACCGACGCGCTGCTGGTCTCCCAGCCCGACACCGGTGAGCAGGCCCTCGAGATCGCCGACATGCTGGTGCGGTCCGGCGCCATCGACATCATCGTCATCGACTCCGTCGCCGCGCTGGTACCGCGCGCCGAGATCGAGGGCGAGATGGGCGACAGCCACGTCGGCCTGCAGGCCCGCCTGATGAGCCAGGCGCTGCGCAAGATGACCGGTGCGCTCAACACCTCGGGCACCACCGCCATCTTCATCAACCAGCTGCGCGAGAAGATCGGCGTCATGTTCGGCTCGCCGGAGACCACCACCGGTGGTAAGGCGCTGAAGTTCTACGCCTCCGTGCGCCTGGACGTGCGCCGTATCGAGACCCTCAAGGACGGCAGCGACGCGGTCGGCAACCGCACCCGCGTGAAGGTCGTCAAGAACAAGGTGAGCCCGCCGTTCAAGCAGGCCGAGTTCGACATCCTCTACGGCCAGGGCATCTCCAAGGAGGGCTCGCTCATCGACATGGGCGTCGAGCACGGCTTCATCCGCAAGTCCGGCTCCTGGTACACCTACGAGGGCGACCAGCTGGGCCAGGGCAAGGAGAACGCCCGCAAGTTCCTGCTGGAGAACACCGATGTGCGCGACGAGATCGAGAAGAAGATCAAGGAGAAGCTGGGCATCGGCGCCGATTTGACCGCCGAGGCCGACGCGCCCGCCGACTTCTGAGCCGATGCGCACGCCGAACCCCGGCCGCGCACGCCGCGACTCGGCCGATCCGGTCGAGGACATGCGACGGCAGCTGGCTCGCCTCGGCATCGAGGTCGAGCCGCAGGCGCTGACGTCGTCCGCGGATCGTGGGCGGGGAGCGGCCGCTGAACTCGTCCGATCGGCTCGTGACGAACGAGCCGATCCGGACGCGCAGGGAATTCGGTCGGGTGCGGGCGATCCGCAGCGCGCGCACCCGACCGGATTCGCCGATGGTGACAATCCACCCAATTCCGCTGCGCGGATTGGGGATGATCATGAAGAGTGGGGGAGCGGGGCACGACCCCGCCGCGCCCGGCGTGGACGCAGGTCCGCCCGGCGCGACGAAGACTCCCTGTCGACCGGAGTCGGTGGTGACGATGGACGACAGGCGGATCCGGTGGCGGCCGGATCCCAGCCGGGAGAGCCCGATCGGCGGGCCGGCACACGCCGGCTCGCCCCGGGCGACCGTCCCAAGGCCACCGTCGATCAGGCGAAAGACGCCTGCCTGAATCTGCTGGCCGTGCGCGCCCGCAGTCGTGCCGAGCTGGAGAAACGCCTCGGGGAGAAGGGTTTCCGGCTCGAGGTGACCGCGGCCGCGCTCGACCGGCTCACCGAGGTCGGCCTCATCGACGACAGTTCCTTCGCCGAACAGTGGGTGCACGAGCGCCACACGTACTCCGGCCGGGGAAAGCGGGCGCTGCAGCGCGAACTCCGGGACAAGGGCGTCGCCCCCGCCGACGCCGAGAACGCGCTGGCCATCGTCACCGACGACGCCGAGCGCGCCCGCGCCACCGACCTGGTCCGACGCAAACTCCAGACCCTGCCGCGAGACCTGGACCGCGACAAGGCGGTCCGCCGTCTCGTCGGCATGCTCGCCCGCCGCGGTTACGACCAGTCCACCGCCTTCGCCGTCGTCACCACCGCCCTCGACGAGGCAGGCTTCACCCAGGCACCCGCTCAGCCTCGTCGCCCGCTCGGGCCAGATCCGGACGCGACCGGGTCGCCGGTGGGGCGGTCCGAGGACGACGGCGACATCCCGCGGCGAACCCGCGCCCGGTGGTCCCGCGGGGTCGGCGCGCCGGCCGACACCGGCGACGAAGCTCCCGACGACACCGAGTCCCCGGACCCGATGGCCCACCGCCGTTCCCCGCGCAGACCGGTCCCCGGCGACGAGCAGGCCGCCGCCGATCTGGTCCGCCGCAAACTCCGCGCAATGCCCACCGATCTCGACCGCGCCAAGGTCACCCGCCGCCTGGTCGACATGCTCGCCCGCCGCGGCTACAGCGCCTCCGTCGCCTACGACGTGGTGAAAGCCGAATTGGCCGAGGCCGAGCGATGAGCCGGGTGACGACCATGCCGCTGTCGGTCTCCGAGCCACTGGTCGACCAGTTCAGCGACTGGCTGCGGACGAACGGAGCCTGGTTGCGGGCGGGCGCGCTGAATCGCGCGGATATCCCGGCGATCCTGGCCAAGGCCGCCGAGTTCGCCTGGCGGGAACCGGATACGGTCCAGATGTAGATGATCAAGGACGGAGCGCGGCGTCGATATGCACCGATGGATCCGCTCGTGGGGATAGTGGCGGTGCGCTGATCGCCGCGGAACGAGTAGATCCTCGGCGAGGGCGGTGGGCTCGAACCGCCACGCAGGGGTTATGTGGCGCGTAGGATGATTCGGCGCCGGTGAAACCTGGTTTCGCGCAGGCGGATTCGAGCGTCGCGCGCTGCGGCGGGGTGTGGGTACGGGGTGTTTCACCCGGTGTCGGGGTGGGCATTCCGGGGGACAGGGCCTGGTGTGGCTGCCGAACTACGGGGAGGTGGACCCTGGACGCGTTGTGGTCGTTCGTGGTGAACCGGCGTGAGCAGTTGCTGGTCGATTCGTATCTGCATGTGTCGGCGGTGGTGCAGTCGCTGGTGCTGGCGACGATCGTCGCGGTGATCGTCGGGGTGCTGGTGTACCGGAGTCCGCTCGGTTCCGCCGCCGCGACCGCTACGGCGGGGGCGATCCTCACCGTGCCCTCGTTCGCGCTGCTCGGGTTGCTGATTCCGTTCCTCGGGCTCGGGGTCGGGCCGACGATCGTGGCGCTGGTGCTGTACGCGCTGCTCCCGATCCTGCGCAACACCGTGCTCGGGCTGTCGGCGGTGGATCCGGCGGTCGTCGATGCCGCGCGCGGGGTCGGGATGAACCGGCTGCGGCTGCTGACCGCGATCGAACTGCCGCTGGCATGGCCGTCGATCCTGGCCGGGATGCGGGTCAGCACCCAGATGATCATGGGCATCCTGGCCCTGGCCGCCTACGCGAAGGGCCCCGGCCTCGGCAATCTCATCTTCTCCGGACTCTCGCGCCTCGGCAGCCCGAACGCGGTGCCCCAGGCACTGACCGGGACCGTACTCATCGTCGTGCTCGCACTCGCACTCGACGGCATCCTGATGCTGCTCGGCCGGCTCACCATCTCGAGGGGAATCCGTGACTGACACCGCAACCAGCACCGACGCCGCGGCCGCCGCGGTCTCCGGGGTCGAGATCGTGCTCGACCGGGTCACCAAACGCTATCCGGACCAGCATGATCCGGCGGTCGAGGAGGTCAGCATGACCATCCCGGCCGGGGAGATCGTGGTCCTGGTCGGGCCGTCGGGCTGCGGCAAGACCACCACCATGCGGATGATCAACCGGCTGATCGAACCCACCTCGGGCACCGTCACCATCGGCGGCCGCGACGCCGCCGCCATCGACGCCGACGAATTGCGCCGTGGCATCGGCTATTCCATCCAGCAGGCAGGCCTGTTCCCGCACCTGACCGTGGCCAAGAACATCGCCACGGTCCCCGGCCTGCTCGGCTGGGACCGGCGCCGCACCAGCGCCCGCGTCGACGAGATGCTCTCCCTCGTCGGCCTCGACCCCGCCACCTACCGCCACCGCTACCCACGCCAGCTCTCCGGCGGTCAGCAGCAGCGCGTCGGCGTCGCCAGGGCGCTGGCGGCCGACCCGCCGGTCCTGCTGATGGACGAGCCGTTCGGCGCCGTCGATCCGATCACCCGCGCTCTCCTGCAAGACGAATTGCTGCGCCTGCAGGGCGAACTCGGCAAGACCATCGTCTTCGTCACCCACGACTTCGGCGAGGCTGTGAAACTGGGCGACCGGATCGCGGTCCTCGGTGACCGGTCCCGCATCCTCCAGTACGACACCCCCGCGGCGATCCTGGCAGCCCCCGCCGACGAGACGGTCGCCGGTTTCGTCGGCAACACCGCCACCATCGACCGCCTCGGCCTAGCCGTCCTCGCCGACCTCGACCTGGACCAGGGCATCGCGGTCGCCGAGGACACCGCACCGGCCGATCTGACCGACCGCCTGCACACGGCGAAACAGGACTGGGGCATCGTCCTCGACGCCCAGCACCGACCGGTGCGCCGGGTCCCGGCGAGCGAACTCGCCCACGCGGATTCGCTGCGCGACCTCGGCGCACCGATCCAGGCCACGCTGCCCGCCGACGCCACCCTGCAGGACGCGCTCGCGATCCTGCTGACCGAACGCACGGCCTCCGCGGTCGTCGTCGACACGGCGGGCGCCTTTGCCGGAGTGGTCACCGTGGACACGCTGATCAGTCACCTGGCTGCCGCAAGCCCACCCGAGAAGGTGCAGACATGACCGCGGCGCAGGACCGGACTCCGGATACGTACCAGCGCCCTGAGCGGCGGCACCGCATGGCTTGCGCCCGGCAGGCGCCGGAGCGCTCAGCCCCGGCCAGGAATGGTCGCGCTGTGACGGATCCGGCCGCTGCTCAGTCACGTTCGATCGCCCAGATGCGGGCCGATGACGGACCGGATTCCGCCTCCCGTTCGAGACTGCTGGTCGCGCACCGCTCGCTCGGTCAGCGGCGGACGTTCCGGTCTGTGATCGCGGGGGTACGAGTGGGGGGAGCCGCGTCGTGACGAATCCTGTCTCCGTCCAGCCCAGTTCGATGGTGGATATGCCCGCAGCGGTCGTGGCGCCCGCGGCGCAGCGGCGCGGGGAGTTCTGGCGACTGCTGGTCCAGCCGATCATCGTGCTTGTTCTCACCGTCGGCGTGCTGGTGTGGGCGTTTCGGCGCGACCTCACCCTCACCCAGCAGGCGAGTATCAGTGTCGGCAATATCGCCGAGGTCACGTGGCAGCACATCCTGATCACCGCAGCGGTGGTGCTCATCGTCGTCGCGGTCGCCGTGCCGCTGGGCACGCTGCTCACCCGGCCCGGATTCCGCAGGCTCGCACCGATCTTCGTCGGCATCGCCAATATCGGCGCCTCGGCGCCCGCGATCGGCCTGATCGTGCTGTGCTACCTGGTCACCCGGACCACCGGGTTCTGGATCGGGGTCGCGCCCATCGCGTTCTGCTCGCTGCTGCCGGTGCTGCGCAACACGATCCTCGGCTACCAGGAGGTGGAGCCGACCCTCATCGACGCCGGGCGCGGGCAGGGCATGTCGGCGGTTCAGGTGTTGCGGCGCATCGAGTTTCCGCTCGCGGTGCCCTACATCCTGGCAGGCCTGCGCACCTCGCTGGTGCTGGCTGTCGGCACCGCGACGCTGTCGTTCCTGGTAAGCGCGGGCGGATTGGGCATCCTGATCGACACCGGCTACAAACTGCGCGACACCGTCACCTTGACGGTGGGTGCCGTGCTCGCTGTCGCACTGGCACTGTTGGTCGACTGGCTGGGCGCGCTGGCCGAACAGTTCCTCGGACCGAGGGGGTTGCGGTGAGGATCACCCGATGGCTGCGCGGGTTGGCGCCCGTGGCCGGTGTGCTGCTGCTCGCGAGCTGCGGTCTGCAGTCGGGCAGTTCGGTGCCGCTGCCGGTGGGGCCGGGCAGCATCGTGGCCGTGCCCGCCCTCGACGGGGTCGCGGTCACCGTGGGCTCCAAGGACTTCACCGAGGCCAATATCCTCGGCTATCTGATCGAGTTCGCGCTCACGGCGGCGGGCGCGAATGTGCGCGACCTGACCAATATCCAGGGTTCCAACAGCCTGCGTGACGCCCAGCTGCACGGCCAGGTCGACATCGCCTACGACTACACCGGCACCGGCTGGATCAACTACCTGGGCAACGAGACACCCGAGCCGGACGAGGTGCGTCAATTCGAACTCGTCCGCGACGCCGATCGCGCCGAGCACGACATGGTGTGGGCCGCGATGGCGCCGATGAACAACACCTACGCACTGGTCGCGAGCAGGCGCACCGCCGAGGAGACCGGCGTGCGCACGCTGTCGGACTACGCGGCCCTGATCGCGAAGGACCCGGCCGCCGCCGCCACCTGCGTCGGCACCGAGTTCAACGTCCGCCAGGACGGCTACCCGGGGATGGCCCGCAAGTACGGCATCGATGTCGGCGCGGTGCGGAAACAGATCGTCCAGGACGCGCTCGTCTACCAGGCGACCGCCGATGCCGAGCAATGCCGGTTCGGCTCGGTCGCCGCCACCGACGGCCGCATCCCCGCGCTGGATCTGGTGCTGCTCGACGACGACCGCGGCTTCTTCCCGAAGTACAACGCCGCGCTCGTCATGTACGGCCCGTTCGCCGACGCCCACCCCGAGGTCGCCTCGATCATGGCGCCCATCTCCGCGCGCCTGACCAACGCGGTGATCACCGAACTCAATCGACAGGTCGACATCGGCGGCCGCGAACCGGCCGACGTCGCCCGCGACTGGATGGTCGCCGAGGGTCTGGTCACCGCGGGCTGATCCACTGCGGCGGTTTGCCGAACTGTTACCAGCCTCTCGTCACGCACTCAGCTTCCCGGGCCATGATGGACGGCGGTGGTGACACCGGAAACCGACTGGGAGGATGACGTATGACCATGGAATTCCGTAAGGTGACCGTTCTGGGTACGGGGGTGCTCGGATCCCAGATCGCTTTCCAGACCGCGTTCCACGGGTTCGACGTGACCGCCTACGACATCGACGACAAGGCGCTCACCGCCGCCCGCACCCGCTTCGACGAGTTGGCCAAGATCTACCAGCAGGATGTGGCAGGTGCCGATGCGAGCAACACCGCAGCGACCGCGGCGGGCATCACGCTGACCGCCGATCTGGCCGCCGCGGCCGCCGAGGCCGACCTGATCATCGAGGCGGTGCCCGAGGTGCTCGAGATCAAGCGCGACCTGTACGGCAAGCTCGGTGCGCTCGCGCCCGAACGCACCGTGTTCGCGACGAATTCCTCGACGCTGCTGCCCAGCGACATCGTCGACTACACCGGCCGGGCCGACCGGTTCCTGGCGCTGCACTTCGCCAACCACGTCTGGAAGTTCAACACCGCCGAGGTCATGGGCACCGAGCAGACCGAGCCGGCGGTGTTCCGCGCGGTGGCCGAGTTCGCGAAGGCCATCGGCATGGTGCCGATCGAATTGCACAAGGAGAAGGCGGGTTACGTCCTCAACTCCCTGCTGGTGCCGTTCCTGAACTCCGGAATCGAGCTGGCCGCAGGCGGATACGCCGAACCCGCCGCGGTGGACGAGACCTGGCGCATCGCCACCGGCGCGCCGATGGGCCCCTTCCAGATCCTCGATATCGTCGGCCTGACCACCCCCTACAACATCCTGATCAACGGCAGAGACTCCGACAAGAAGCTCGCGGCCTGGCTCAAGGAGAACTACATCGACAAGGGCAAGCTCGGTGCCGCAACGGGAGAGGGGTTCTACCGCTACACCGCGTAGTCCCGCTCGACGGACACACACAACACCGCGGGGCCCGGTCGGTACCGGGCCCCGCGGTGTTCGCCGAGCTAGTTCTTGGTGATGTCCACGCCGGGCGCGGCGTCGGTGACGATCGAATCGGCGGCCAGCACGGTGCCGCCGCCCTTCTTGCGCCGGGAGCGCAGCCGCTTCTCCAGCGTCGTCGCCAGGAAGGTCAGTGCCAGGTTCAGCGAGATCATGATCAGCGCGACGACCATCAGCGCGGGGATCGTGTTCTGCTGCGACGCACCCTCCTGCTGACCGGCGCGCACCAGCTCCACATAGGTGATCTGGTAGCCCAGCGCGGTGTCCTTGAGCACGACCACCATCTGCGACACCAGCGCGGGCAGCATCGCCGTGATCGCCTGCGGTAGCAGGATCAGGCGCATCAGCTGGGTCTTGCGCAGGCCCAGCGCCACCGCGGCCTCGGTCTGGCCCTTGGGCAGCGACCGGATACCGGCGCGCACGATCTCGGCGATGACCGAGGCGTTGTAGATGACCAGCGCGATGACCACCGCGGCCAGCGCCAGGTCGTCGGAGCGGAAGACCTTGTACTCGCCGAACACGGCGAACAGGAAGATCATCAGGATCAGCACCGGGATCGCCCTGGCCAGCTCGACGATCGCGCCCGCGATCCAGCGGACCCATCGGTGATCCGACAACCGCAGGATGCCGAAGATCATGCCGAAGATCAGCGCGAACACGATCGAGATGATCGCCGCGGTCAGGGTGCCCCGCAGACCCGGCAGCAGGTAGGTCTCCCAGACACCCGCTTCCAGGAACGGCTTCCACTTCTCGGCGGTGAACTGGCCCTGATCGGCGAACGCGTCGTAGAGCAGCCAGCCGAATGCGGCCAGCGCGAGGACGACCAGGACCGAGTAGAAGTGATGCCGGACGCGCGCGCGGGGGCCCGGCGCGTCGAACAGGACCGAAGCTGCGCTCATCGGGCTACCTCGTATCGCTTGGCCAGCCAGCCGAAGAACAGGCCGGTCGGCAGGGTGAGAATGACGAAGCCGAGGGCGAAGATCGCGCCGATCGCGAGCAGCGCCGCCTCGTTCTCGTTCATCTCGCTCATCAGGAACGCGGCCTCACCGACGCCGATCACCGAGGCGATCGTCGAGTTCTTCGTCAACGCGATCAGCACACTGCCCAGCGGGGCGATGACCGCGCGGAAGGCCTGCGGCAGCACCACCAGACGCAGATTCTGCGCGAAACCGAAGCCGAGCGAGCGGCCCGCCTCGGACTGGCCGAGCGGCACCGTGTTGATTCCCGAGCGCAGCGACTCGCACACGAAAGCGGCCGTGTAGACACTCAAGCCGACGATCGCCCAGCGATAGTTGTTGTCCGAGAGCGAATCACCGGCCAGCTTCCAGCCCAGCGTGGTGTACAGGCCGAGCGAGCAGAACACGATGATCAGCGTCAGCGGGGTGTTGCGGAAGATCGAGACGTAGGCGGAGCCGATCCAGCGCGCGACCGGGATGGGGGACACGCGCATGGCGGCGACGAGGGTGCCCAGGATCAGCGCGCCGATCGCGGAGAAGAACGTCAGCTTGATGGTCACCCAGAAGGCGTCGAGGATTTCGGAGTCATACCTCGAGATCAGGTCGAACACGGACGCGCGTCCTCCGATCGGTGTGTAAGGGCCAGCAGGACATCAACCGCGGCGGGTGGCCCGGAACTCCCGGGCCACCCGCGGCGGAGGCGATCAGTAGCGGTCGACGGTGGGCGGCTGCGGGATCTCGAAACCGGTGCCGGGGAAGGACTTCTCCAGCGCGGTCTTCCACGACCCGTCGGCGATCATCGCCTCGATCGCGTCGTTGACCTTGGTGCGCGCCTCGGTCTCACCCTTCTTGATACCGATGCCGTACTTCTCGGTGGTGAAGGGCTTGTTGACCAGCTTGTAGGAACCCGGTGACTGCGCGGCGTAGCCGGCCAGGATGACATTGTCGGTGGTGACCGCGTCCATCGCGCCGCCACGCAGCGCCTCGATGCACAGCGAGTAGGTGTCGTAGGTCTGCAGCTGAGCCTGCGGGTACTTGTCCTTGATGTTCTGGGCCGGGGTGGAACCCTTCACCGAGCACACCTTCTTGCCCGCCAGCGAATCCGGGCCGGTGATGTCGGTGTTGTCCGCGCGCACGAGCAGATCCTGACCGGCGACGTAGTACGGGCCGGCGAAATCGACCTTCTCCTTGCGCTTGTCGGTGATCGAGTAGGTCGCGACGACGAGGTCGACCTGACCGTTCTCGAGCAGCGTCTCGCGCTGCGCCGACGGCGCTTCCTTGAAGGTGACGTTCTCCGGCTTCACACCCAGCTTGTCGGCGACGTACTTGGCCACCTCGACGTCGAAACCGCTGTAGGTGCCGTCGGTGTTGCGCAGGCCGAGGCCCGGCTGGTCGAACTTGATGCCGACGGTCAGCTTGCCTTCCTTGGCGTGGTCGAGCACCGACCCCTCGTCACCGCCGCCACAGCCCGCGGTGAGCGTGGCAGCCAATGCCAGTGCCGCGGCGCCGATTCCGACCCGCATCGCACGATTGATCCTCATCGAGTGTCCTTCTCTGGTGATGGGTGGGTGGGCTCAGTGACTGAGAATTTTGCCGAGGAAGTCCTTGGCGCGGTCGGAGGCGGGCGCGGTGAAGAAGGTGTCGGGCGTGGTGTCCTCGACGACCTCGCCGTCGGCCATGAACAGCACCCGGTCACCGGCACGGCGGGCGAAGCCCATCTCGTGGGTGACCACGAGCATCGTCATGCCTTCCTTGGCGAGGGAGACCATCACCTCGAGCACCTCGTTGACCATCTCCGGGTCCAGCGCCGAGGTCGGCTCGTCGAACAGCATCACCTTCGGGTCCATCGCCAGCGACCGGGCGATGGCGACGCGCTGCTGCTGGCCGCCCGACAGCTGAGCCGGGTACTTCTCGGCCTGGTTGGCGATACCCACCCGGTCGAGCAGGGCGAGGGCGTGCTTGCGCGCCTCGTCCTTCTTGATGCCGCGCACCTTCAGCGGCGCCAGCATCACGTTCTCGAGAATCGTCTTGTGCGCGAACAGATTGAACGACTGGAACACCATGCCGACCTCGGCGCGCAGCGCGGCCAGTGCCTTGCCCTCGGCGGGCAGGGCGACACCGTCGATGGCGATGTCGCCGGAGTCGATCGGTTCGAGCCGGTTGATCGTGCGGCACAGGGTGGATTTCCCCGAACCCGAGGGGCCGAGGACGATCACGACCTGCCCGCGGGGGACTTCCAGGTTGATGTGGCGCAGAACGTGGAGGTCACCGAAGTGTTTGTCCACGTTGCGCATCGAGATCATCGGCGGCGCGCCAGCAGTGGCGGCGGCGTCGGCTTTCCCGGTCGCGGGTGCGGCGTCGTCGGTCATGGTCAGAAACCTTAGGCGTTCTTCGGAGATTTGCCCGGGTTTCCGTGACTCGCCGTCGCGGCACGCCGAAACGACACCGGCCGGTAACCTGCCGGTACCACGGGCGACTCCCGACCGCGACGCAGACCACATCGAGTGCGGCCCGTACCCTGGACGGGTGGATTCGAACGGACAGAACGCGACGGAGCGCGCGGCGACGCAGGCGCGCAGTTACGAGGTCCGCACCTTCGGCTGCCAGATGAACGTACACGACTCCGAACGCTTGTCCGGCCTGCTCGAAGACGCGGGCTATGTGAAGGCCGCGCCCTCGGACACTCCCGACCTGGTGGTGTTCAACACCTGCGCGGTGCGCGAGAACGCCGACAACAAGCTCTACGGCACCCTCGGCCATCTGGCGCCGGTGAAGCAGGGCCGTCCCGGCATGCAGATCGCCGTCGGCGGCTGCCTGGCGCAGAAGGACCGCGAGACGGTCGTGCGCAAGGCGCCGTGGGTCGACGTGGTGTTCGGCACACACAACATCGGCTCGCTGCCGGTGCTGCTCGAGCGGGCCCGCCACAACGAACAGGCTCAGGTCGAGATCCTCGAATCGCTCGAGGCCTTCCCGTCCACGCTGCCGGCCAAGCGGGAGTCGGCGTACGCGGGCTGGGTGTCGATCTCGGTGGGCTGCAACAACACCTGCACCTTCTGCATCGTGCCCGCGCTGCGCGGCAAGGAGGTCGACCGCCGCCCCGGTGACGTGCTCGCCGAGGTGCAGGCGCTGGTCGACCAGGGCGTGCTCGAGGTGACGCTGCTCGGCCAGAACGTCAACTCCTACGGCGTGAACTTCGTCGACCCGGAACAGCCGCGCGATCGCGGCGCCTTCGCCCAGCTGCTGCGCGCGACCGGGCAGATCGAGGGACTGGAGCGGGTGCGGTTCACCTCGCCGCATCCGGCCGAGTTCACCGACGACGTCATCGAGGCGATGGCGCAGACCCCCACCGTCTGCCCGCAGCTGCACATGCCGCTGCAGTCCGGCTCCGACCGGGTGCTCAAGGCGATGCGCCGTTCCTATCGCAAGGAGCGTTTCCTCGGCATCATCGACAAGGTGCGCGCCGCGATGCCGCATGCCTCGATCACCACCGACATCATCGTCGGCTTCCCCGGCGAGACCGAAGAGGACTTCCAGGAGACCCTCGACGTCGTGCGCCGCGCGCGGTTCACCAGCGCCTACACCTTCCAGTACTCCAAGCGGCCCGGTACGCCCGCCGCCGAACTGCCCGACCAGCTGCCCAAGGCGGTCGTGCAGGAACGCTACGACCGGCTGATCGCGCTGCAGGAGCAGGTGTCGCTGGAAGCCAACCAGGCGCTGATCGGCACCGAGGTGGAGCTGCTCGTCGCCGAGGGCGCGGGCAAGAAGAACGCGGTCACCGCCCGGATGAGCGGACGTGCCCGCGACGGCAGGCTCGTGCACTTCCGGCCCGGGGCCGACGCGGGGATCCGGCCCGGCGACATCGTCACCGTGGACATCACCGAGGCGGCGCCGCACCACCTGATCGCCGACGGTGTGGTCAAGTCGCACCGGCGCACCAGGGCGGGCGACGCGCACGAGCGTGGTGTCACCCCCAAGACCGAACCGATCGGTGTCGGCCTCGGGCTGCCGCGGATCGGCGCCCCGGTCGTCGAGCCCGTGGTCGACGGCTGCTCGACCGGGTGTTCGGCGTGAACGGTTCGGACGAACCCGAACCTACTACCGGTCGTAGTGGGTCGGGTGCGGGCGGCCCATCCGGGGATGGCACAGTAGAGCCCGGCGCACACGAGGCCGGCAACGATCAGCCTGCGGACAGGAGTGACGACGCGGTGAACCGGGTGGACGACAAGGAATTCGAACAGTTCCGCGGCGAACTCGACGCGGTGGAACGCCGCATCGCCGGCGAGATCGATCCCGGCGCGCGGGCGCTGGTCGTGGCGGGCGCGGTCTTCGCGCTGCTGATCTCGCTGGTGCTGCCGACCGCGGGCACCGCGCGCGGCTTCGACGTGCTGCTCGACACCGATGCCGCGGGGGTCGAGCACATCGGCCTGCCGTCGCGGATCTTCGTCTGGCTGGTCATCGTCTTCGGTGTCGGCTTCTCGCTGCTCGCTCTGACCACCCGCCGCTGGGTACTGGCCTGGCTGGCCTGCGCGGGCTCGGCCGTCGGCAGCGTGTTCGGCGTGCTGTCGATCTGGCACCGCCAGACCCCCGGCCTCGGCAACTACGAGGGCGCGGGCCCCGGCATCGGGCTGATCCTGGGCACCATCGCGATCATGGTGCTCACCTTCCACTGGGTCCGCGTCGTCTGGAGCCGCACCGCCGTGCAGCTCGCCGCCGAAGAGCAGCGCCGCAACGCGGCCCGCGAAGCCGAGGACCGCGACCGCAAGCGCCTCACCGGCGAATAAGCCACCACAAACCAGCGAAACCCCCGACCAGCGGTCGGGGG
>NZ_JBSGVD010000064.1:0-19326 GCF_053608285.1 Nocardia sp. NPDC055053
CCGCACGCCCCGACCTCGAGGAGGGGCAGGCCGACGCAGTCGGCCGTCGCGGCCGTCCCGCCGGTCAGGCGCCGTTGCGTAGGCGACGAAGGAGCAAGCAACGGTGCCTGACCGGCGGGACACAAGGGGCCGCGACTCGAGCGCGCCAGCGCTCCGACAACTCAAGCCTGCTGGGCGATCCAGTTGTGCATCCAGGTGATGGCGGTCTGGCCGCCGCCGACGGAGTAGCTGCCGTACAGCGTGTGCGCCTGCGAACGGTAGAACCGCTCCAGGTCCTTGGCCCGCTGCTGGTTGGCCGTGTCCGAGAGCTGCGCCTGCAGCGTCGGGACGCCGCCGTGCGCCATCAGGTCGTTCATGATGGCGCCAGCCTCGATCTGGTAGCGCCACAGGTTCGCCGGGTTGGCGTCCGAGCTCTGCGCGAGGAAGCCGGCGAAGCGGGTGACGAAGTCGTCGGTGGCGGTGGCGCAGTACAGGTCGTCGACCGCGCAGATGGTCCGCACCCGGTCACTGAGCCAGCCGAAACCACCGGGCCTGGCACCGCCTGCACCCGCGCCCTGGGCGATCGGGCCGACCTGCACGTCGGTGGGCGAGCGGCGCGGATCGGAGATCAGGCCGACGGCCTTGACCTTGCCGGGCGCGATCTTGCTGACACCGGTGCCGATCTCGGCGGCGAGATCGCCCGCCGCGTCGGCGCCCTGGCTGTAGCCGACCAGCGCGATATCGGCGCCGGCGCACGCGGCCAGCTTGGCGGTGATCAGTCCGCGCGCCGTGTCGACGGCCTGCTTCTTGGACTGGCCGTAGACATCGCCTTCCCACGGGAAGGCGGTGGCGGCGTAGGTGACGTAGTCGACGTCGGTGTTGCGGGGTAGGCCTCTGGTGACGCCGGCGAGCATGCCGGGGCCAGGGGCCTTGTCGTGGCCGGTTTCCCAGGTACCCGGGATCGCCACGACGTACAAACTCGGGCAGCCCGGCGCCGCCGCGGCGCTCGTGCTGCCTGCCATGATGCCGGTGGTCATCGCCGCGGCAGCACCCAGCCCCGCGACAACTTTCTTCAACTGCATACCGCTCCAGTCCAACGTTGCTCGATGCAGAGCAAACCCCGTCAAGTTGTTGTCAAGATGGGTGAACTCGGCAGATGGGCCGCCGCGCGCAACGACCTGACGCTCTCACCCAGACCTCGCCGCGAATCACAATAGAGGTACGCGCGCGCTGATGCCACACAACCTGTCAAGCGTGTCTGTTTTCCGACAGTCCGCCGTCGATCTCATGACGCGGCACCGATTAATTTCGCGTGGCAGTCTCGTCTACACAGACAACCGAGAACGAGAGAGAAGAGGAAATCATGGGCAAGATCGTTGTGGCAGAGTTTATTTCGGCCGACGGCATCATCGAGAACCCCGCCTGGACCGCGCCGTACTGGAACGATCGGATCGGCGATTTCAAGAACCCCGAGATCTTCGACGCCGACGCGCTGCTGCTCGGCCGCACCACCTACGAGGGCTTCGCGGCGGCCTGGCCCGAGCACCCCGAGGCCGGCGAATACAAGGACCGGATCAACGCCATGCCCAAGTACGTGGCAACCACCACGGCGACCGAGCTGGAATGGAACGCCACCCGCATCGAGGGCGACCTCGCGGAGGCGATCGGAAAGCTGCGCGCCGAGCAGGATCTGGTGGTCTTCGGCAGCGGCATCCTCGTCGACTTCCTGCGCGCCAACAGCCTCGTCGACGAATACCGCCTCGTCGTCTACCCCGTGCACCTCGGCAAGGGACAGCGTCTGTTCAACGATGTCGACACCACGGCGACGCTCGAGCTGACCAGCTCGGAGACGCTCGACAACGGTGTCCAGCTCAACATCCTCACCGTCACCGCCGACGAACTGGCGTGACGGCGCGGTGGGATGTCGGCGGCCACGCTGTCGCCGACATATCCACGGCTGGACGAACTCACACCTCCAGGTCTTCTTCGATGCCCTTGAGCCGGTGGCGGGCCAGGGCCAGATTGGACCGGGCCTTGTCGAGAGCCAGATAGAGGAACAGCCCCTTGGACTTACGCCCGGTCATCGGCCGGATGATGTGATACTGGCTGCCCAGGGTGATGAGGATGTCCTCGATGTCCTCGTTGATACCGAGCTGCTCGATGGTGCGCATCTTCGCGCGAACCACCTCGGTGTTGCCCGCCGCGGCGATCTGCAGGTCCAAGGCCTTGCTGCTGCTGAGCATGCCGAGCGCCATGCCGCTGCTGTAGTCGACGACCGCGGCGCCGATCGCGCCGTCGATCACCATCATGTCTTTCAGAGCCAGGTCCATATTCGACATCTCGTGCCTTTCATTCGGATTCTTGTTGGGTGTGCGCCGCCGCCAGATGTTCGGCGATGGCGCGAGCCACCGGCCGCGACTCCAGATGGAGCCGGCCGACGTTCACTTCCGGACCGGCGAGCACGGTCAGTGAGGTGTAGCCGGCGGCGTAGATCACCACCTGCCCCTCGGTACCGAGCACGACGACCTCGTTGAACCCGCCGCCGTGGGCGGTGGTCGCCAGCCGATACGACAGCGACAACTGCGCGGCCGCCATCGCGGCCATGCCTGCGGGTTCGATATTCGGGGGTAGGTCGTGTTCGATGAGCAGCCCGTCACTGGACGCGACCACCGAGCCGGTGAGGCGGGGCACCCGCTCCCGCAACGACTTCAGTTCGGCCAGCACCACCGTGTTGCGTTCGGGCACGGTCATCGCCACCTTCGTCAACCTTCCCCTCCATTCACCGAGCAGCTTCTTCCGCCGGGTCACGCAAGCTCCTCCAACGCCGCCCTGAGCCGGATGAGTAGTTCGCGGTCCACCTGCTGCCAGCGCTCGGGTTCGTAGGGTGCTGTGCCGGGGTGGTTTCCGCTGAGCCGGGCGGATGCGGTCGCTTCCTCGTCGACCGCGTGCCGACCGGATCTTTCGTTCGCTCCCTGCACCGGGTGCGGGGAACGAACGGTCCCCGCGGCGAGAGCGGACGGGATCCGCCTCGGTAACGCGGGCACGCCTGTTGTCGGCGCCACCGGTGCCGGGCGCCGGTGTCGCGCGGTGTCGTCGGCGGGCTCCGGCGCCAGTGCCAGGTGACGGCCTGTCTGCCGGGTCTGCGGCGCTTCGGGGGTCGGATCCGCTGCGATGCGGTCGGATTCCTGGAGCGGATCCGTCGCGGCGCGGTCGGGTTCCTGGATCAGGCCCGCCTTGGTGAGGTCGCGGACCGCGACGAGGCAGCCATAGGTGGTGCGGCCCAGGTCGCGGGCGATCTCGGCGATGCTGCGGCGTTCGTCGGCGGCGGCGAGGATCTCGGCCTGGCCGCCGGTGAGCACTACGCGGTTGCGGCGCACCCGGCGCGTCGGCACCACCGGTACCGCGGCGACCAGGTCGGCGGGCCATGGTCCCCGGTCGCTGCGGCGGGCGCATTCGTGGAGCAGGGCGCGGGGTGCGATGCGGCAGACCGGGGCGAGCCAGTGTTCGGGTGCGGGCCGGAATTCCGGTTCGGCCGACGAGGCCAGCAGGAAGTACGCGGCGTCGAAAACCGACAGCAGCGCGAGGGTTTCCAGTCGCGGCTTCCGCAGCAACCGGCCGGGATCGCCGGCGCCTGCCCTGCGCCAGTCCTCGGCCGTCGCCACGCCGGCCTCGACGACGAGCCGGTCCAGACCGATGGTGCGACGGCAGCCCGCCGAGGCGATCGCGCCGCGCGCCAGATGGAACTCTCCGTCCCCTGCCCGCAAGACCCCGGTCGAGCCCTGTTCCTCGAGCCGGTGCAGTTCCTCGGCGAGTGCCAAGCTCATCGCTGCCCGCCCCTCAGTTCGCCGAGCGCGGCCCGCAGCTGATACCGCGCCATCCCGAGATTGCCGGTGTCACCGTCGAAGACGACGTGCACGAACAGCCTGCCCTCGAAATCACCGTCGACCAGGTGCAACAGGTGGAATCCACCGGTGCGGCAGACGACGATCTCGGTGATGTCGTCGTCTTCGCGCCCGGTAGCCAGCGCCGAACAGCTCAGTGCCGCCCGCACCACGTCCGTCGTGCTCGCGGCATCCTCGTGTTCGTCGACGATGTCGTGCACTCCAGCGGCGGCAATCGCCAACCCGCTGGCCCCATCCACCAGTGTCACGCTGCACGCACCGGGAATATCCATGATGCGTTTCAGGCAGCCGTCGAGAGAATTCACACGCCCCGGCCCATCTCGAGAGGTTATCGAAACGAGACCTTATACCCACCCGCAAATCCCCGCACCTCGAACGCCGGAAAATTGCTGTGCCCCATAATGTTTGCTGAGGTTTGCTGGAAAACCGCTCGGTATCAATACTTTTGGGTAACTTCGCACCGATTCGCTGCCAACCCGAGAAACCCGTGCTCAGCCACGTTTTCAAGCTCCGGCGACCATCTCGCGAACATAACGAGACATTCAACCCAGACCCTCCACCCCATAGCCGGCAGCCAACCCGTCCCGTCGACCACCACTAGACGGCTAGTATCGCCCGCGATACTATTGAGCGATGGGAAAGGCCGGGAAGATTCTCGCCAAGATGCGAGAGTCGCCAACCAACGTCAGGTACTCCGACCTCGACCTGGTGTGCCGCGAGTACTTCAAGACTCCATGGTCCGGCGACCCACGTGTCAATATCCAGGAAGGCAGCAATGGAGCTGCCAAGATCTACCAGGTGAAGCAAGTGCTCGATGCGATCGACAGACTGGTCGAGATGCAAGGAAGGGAGGAGGACGTCTGATGACCGAACGATACGACCCGCGGCACTATGCCTACCGCGTCCTCTGGTCGCCGGAAGACGACGAATTCGTTGGTCTGTGTGCGGAGTTCCCATCCCTGTCGTGGCTGGCGGCGGACCAGATGGAGGCCCTCGTCGGAATCCGGGCGTTGGTGGCCGACACGATTGACGACCTCGCGGTGAACGGCGAGCCGGTCCCCCCACCGCTGGCGGAACGCAGCTACAGCGGCAAGTTTCTCGTGCGCACCTCGGCTGAGCTGCATGCCCGGCTCGTGCGGGAGGCCGCCGAGATGAACGTCTCACTCAATCAGCTCGCCAACCAACGACTCGCGGCGAGTTAGCCGGAGGTCGCTCAGCCCGCGGCGCGGCGGTACCAGGATTCGGCTTCGCGGTGGGCGCCTTGGGAATCGAGGAGGGCGGCGAGGTTGGACATAGCTCTGGGGTGGCCAAGGTCGGCGGCGCGGCGGAAGCAGCGGCGGGCTTCGGTGAGGGCGCCACGGCGGCGCAGGAGCATGCCGAGGTTGTTGATGGCGTCGATGTCGCCGTTGTCGGCGGCGTCGCGGTACCAGGCTTCGGCGTCGTCGAGGCGGTTCTGGTCCTCGAAGAGGCGGGCGAGGTTGTACATCGCGTCGACGTTGCCCGCGAAAGCCGCGTGGTGGTACCAGGTTTCGGCGTCGCGGCGGTCGCCGCACTGGTAGAGCAGGGTCGCCAGGTTGTACATGGCGTTGGCGTTGCCGCCGGCAGCCGCACGGCGGTACCAGGATTCGGCCTCGTCGACCTCGCCGAGCTTGTCGAGCAGGACCGCGAGGTTGTTCATCGCGCGGGTGTGCCCGGCGGCGGCCGCCCGGCGGAACCAGTGCTCGGCGGCGTCGAAATCGCTGTGGTCGTAGTAGATGTTGGCGAGGTTGTGCATGGCGGTACCGTCACCGCGCTCCGCGGCGCGATGCAGGCTCGCCATCGTTCCCGGCGGTAACGGCACAGCTCCCCCTCGGATCATCACCGGTTACACATCGATAACGGAAAGTCTATGTGCTGCACCGGAGATCAGCCACGTCGTTTGCCTCGACACCGAAAATCTTTGGTGCGTAGCACGTTCAGCCCCCTACTTGGCAACCCCCTGGGAACACGAAAAGCGCCCGTGGACCGAAGTCCACGGGCGCCTTGGGTATTCGCGTGTCAGCGCTGGGCGACAGCGGTCGGCGGGATCGGCGCGGGCAGCGCGGTCTCGCCTTCCAGGAACTTGTCGACCGCCGAGGCCGCGGCACGGCCTTCGGCGATGGCCCACACGATCAGCGACTGGCCACGGCCCATGTCGCCCGCGACGAAGACGCCGGGGATGTTGGTGGCCCAGTTCTTGTCGCGCTGGACGTTGCCGCGGCCGTCGTAGCCGACGCCGAGGTCGGTCAGCAGACCCGGCTTCTGCGGGCCGACGAAGCCCATGGCCAGCAGCACCAGGTCGGCTTCGAGGGTGAAGTCGGTGCCTTCGACCTTCTCGAACCGGCCGTTGGACATCTTGACCTCGTGGGCCTCGAGACCGGTGACCTTGCCGTCCTTGCCGACGAAACGTTCGGTGTTCACGGAGAACACGCGCTCGCCGCCCTCTTCATGTGCCGAGGAGACCCGGTACATGAGGGGGTAGGTCGGCCACGGGGTGGAGCCCGCGCGCTCCTCCGGCGGACGCGGCATGATCTCGAACTGGTGCACCGACTCGGCGCCGTGGCGGTGCGAGGTGCCGAGGCAGTCGGCGCCGGTGTCGCCACCACCGATGATGACGACCTTCTTGCCCTTCGCGTGGATGGGCGGCAGGCCGTTCTCGTCGGTGATGTCGTCACCGAGCTGGACGCGGTTGGCCAGCGGCAGGAACTCCATCGCCTGGTGGATGCCGTCGAGCTCGCGGCCGGGGATCGGCAGGTCACGGGCGATGGTGGCGCCACCGGCCAGCACGATCGCGTCGAAACGCTCACGCAGCTGCTCGGCGGTGATGTCGACACCGACGTTCACGCCCGCCTTGAAGATGGTGCCTTCGGCCTCCATCTGCGCGAGGCGACGGTCGATGACCGACTTCTCCATCTTGAATTCCGGGATGCCGTAGCGCATCAGGCCACCGATGCGGTCGTCCCGCTCGAACACGGTCACGGTGTGACCGGCGCGAGTGAGCTGCTGGGCGGCGGCCAGACCGGCCGGGCCCGAGCCGACGACGGCGATCTTCTTGCCGGTGAGGCGGGTCGGGTACACCGGGGTGACCCAGCCCTCGTCGAAGGCGTTCTCGATGAGCTCGACCTCGACCTGCTTGATGGTGACCGGCTGCTGGTTGATGCCGAGCACGCACGACGCCTCACACGGAGCCGGGCACAGGCGGCCGGTGAACTCCGGGAAGTTGTTGGTGGCGTGCAGGCGGTCGATGCCCTCGCGCCAAGTGCCCTTGTACACCAGGTCGTTCCACTCGGGGATCAGGTTCCCCAGCGGACAGCCGTTGTGACAGAAGGGGATACCGCAGTCCATGCAGCGGCTGGCCTGCTTCTGCAGGGTCTCGTGCGAGAACTTGTCCTCGTAGACCTCTTTCCAGTCGAGCAGTCGCAGCTCGACCGGTCGGCGGGTGGGCAGTTCCCGTGAGGTGTGCTTCAAAAATCCCTGTGGGTCAGCCACGTGCCGCCTCCATGATCGCTTCGTCCACGTCCTTGCCGCTCTTCTCAGCTTCGGAGATGGCGAGCAAAACCTTCTTGTATTCGCGGGGCATGACCTTCACGAAGTGGTTCACCTGCTGGGACCAATCGCTCAGGATGCGTTCGGCGACAGCCGAACCCGTTTCGTCGCGGTGCACGGTGATGATGTCGCGCAGCCAGGTGAAGTCGTCACCGGAGAGCTGCTCGATCGCCTCGGCCTGATCCGGGCTGACGCGCGCGGGAAGCGTGCCCTCCGGGTCGTAGACGAAGGCGACACCACCGGACATACCGGCGCCGAGGTTGCGGCCGGTGCCACCGAGGATGACCACCCGGCCACCGGTCATGTACTCGAGCGCGTGGTCGCCCACACCCTCGACGACCGCGGTGGCACCGGAGTTACGCACGGCGAACCGCTCGCCGGCGACACCGTTGATCAGGATCCGGCCGCTGGTGGCGCCGAACATGATCACGTTGCCCGCGATGATGTTGTCCTCGGCGACGAAGCTCTCCGGCGCGTTGAGCGCGGGGCGGACCACGATGTGGCCACCCGAGAGACCCTTGCCGACATAGTCGTTGGCGTCACCCTGCACGCGCAGCGTGATACCGGCCGGGACGAACGCGCCGAAGCTGTTGCCCGCCGAACCGTTGAAGGTGATGTCGATGGTGTTGTCGGGCAGGCCGGCGCCACCGTAGAGCTTGGTCACCTCGTGGCCGAGCATGGTGCCGACCGTGCGGTTCACGTTGGTGATCTTGGTTTCGATCTTGACCGCCTGGCCACGCTCGAGCGCGTCGGCGCTCTGCGCGATCAGCTCGTTGTCCAGCGCCTTGTCCAGGCCGTGGTCCTGGGTACCGGTGCAGCGGGTGTCCTGGTTCATGAACGCCGTCTCCGGCATGTCCAGAATCGGCGACAGGTCCAGCTTGGCGGCCTTGAAGTGCGCCTTCGCTGCGGCGGTGTCGAGCAGGTCGACCCGGCCGACGGCCTCGTCGAGCGTGCGGAAGCCCAGCTCGGCGAGCAGCTCGCGCACCTCCTCGGCGATGAACAGCATGAAGTTCTCGACGAACTCCGGCTTGCCGGTGAAGCGCTCACGCAGCACCGGGTTCTGGGTGGCGATACCCACCGGGCAGGTGTCGAGGTGGCACACGCGCATCATGATGCAGCCCGAGACGACCAGCGGAGCGGTCGCGAAACCGAACTCCTCGGCGCCGAGCAGGGCGGCGATCATCACGTCGCGGCCGGTCTTCATCTGACCGTCGACCTGGACGACGATGCGGTCACGCAGGCCGTTGAGCAGCAGGGTCTGCTGGGTCTCGGCCAGGCCGAGCTCCCAGGGGCCACCCGCGTGCTTGAGCGAGGTCAGCGGCGAGGCGCCGGTGCCGCCGTCGTGGCCCGAGATGAGCACGACGTCGGCGTGCGCCTTGGACACACCGGTGGCGACGGTGCCGACACCCGGCTCCGCGACAAGTTTCACGTGAATCCGCGCCTGCGGGTTCGCGTTCTTCAGATCGTGGATCAGCTGCGCCAGGTCCTCGATCGAGTAGATGTCGTGGTGCGGCGGCGGGGAGATCAGGCCGACGCCCGGCGTGGAGTGCCGCACCTCGGCGACCCACGGGTACACCTTGTGCGCGGGCAGCTGGCCACCCTCGCCCGGCTTGGCGCCCTGAGCCATCTTGATCTGGATGTCGGTGGCGTTGGTCAGGTAGTGCGCGGTGACACCGAAGCGACCCGAGGCGACCTGCTTGATCGCCGAACGGCGCCAGTCACCGTTCTCCTCGACCTCGAAGCGGGCCGGGCTCTCGCCGCCCTCGCCGGAGTTCGAGCGGGCGCCGATGCGGTTCATCGCGATCGCGAGGGTCTCGTGCGCCTCGGCCGAGATGGAGCCGTAGCTCATCGCGCCGGTGGAGAAGCGCTTGACGATCTCGCTCGCGGGCTCGACCTCGTCGATGGAGATCGGGGCGCGCTGACCGGTCTTGAACTTGAACAGGCCGCGCAGCGCGGCCAGGCGCTCGGACTGGTCGTCGACCAGCTTGGTGTACTCCTTGAAGATCGAGTACTGACCCGAGCGGGTCGCGTGCTGGAGCTTGAACACCGTGTCCGGGTTGAACAGGTGGTACTCGCCCTCGCGACGCCACTGGTACTCGCCGCCGACCTCGAGCTCGCGGTGCGCGCGCTCGTTGCGGTTCTCCAGGAACGCGACCCGGTGGCGGGTGGCGACCTCGTCGGCGATCTCGTCGAGACCGATGCCGTCCAGGTGCGAACGCAGGCCGGTGAAGTACTCGTCGACCAGGTCCTGTGCCAGGCCGATGACCTGGTACAGCTGGGCGCCGTTGTAGGAGGCGAGGGTGGAGATGCCCATCTTCGACATCACCTTGAGCACGCCGTTGCTGGCCGCGGTGCAGTAGTTCGCGACGGCCTTGCGGAAGTCGGCGGCCAGGTCACCGGTGGAACCGGGGATCTGCAGCGAACCGCGCTCGAGCATGTCCTCGATCGACTCGAAGGCCATGTACGGGTTGATCGCGGCCGCGCCGAAGCCGACCAGCATCGCCATGTGGTGCACCTCGCGGGCGTCACCGGCCTCGACGACGAGGCCGACCATGGTGCGGGTGCGCTCGCGCACCAGGTGGTGGTGCACCGAGGAGGTGAGCAGCAGCGACGGGATCGGCGCCAGCTTCTCGTTGGACTCGCGGTCGGACAGCACGATGATGCGCGCGCCGCCGTCGATGGCCGCCGACACCTGGGTGTTGATGGCCGCGAGCGCCTTGCGGATGCCCTCGCCGCCCTCCGCGACCGGGTACAGACCGCGTACGACCACCGAGCGCAGCTCGGGGTGGCTGCCGTCGTCGTTGATGTGGACGAGCTTGGCCAGCTCGTCGTTGTCGAGGATCGGCTGCTCGAGCGCGATCTGCTTGCACGACTCGGGGCCGGGGTGCAGCAGGTCGGCCTCGGGGCCGATGTTGCGCTTGAGGCTGGTGACGACCTTCTCGCGGATGGCGTCCAGCGGCGGGTTGGTGACCTGCGCGAACAGCTGGGAGAAGTAGTCGAACAGCAGGCGCGACCGGTTCGACAGCACCGCGATCGGGGTGTCGGTACCCATCGAGCCCAGTGCCTCGCCGCCGGTCTTGGCCATCGGCGTGATCAGCAGGTTCAGGTCCTCGGTGGTGTATCCGAAGATCTGCTGACGGATCAGCACGCGGTCGTGCGACATGTGCACGTGCGGGCGGTCGGGCAGGTCGGCCAGGCGGCTGACGCCTGCGTCGAGCCACTCCTGGTACGGCTGCGCAGCGGCCAGCTCGGACTTGATCTCGGCGTCGGTGACGATGCGACCGGCCTCGGTGTCGACCAGGAACATCTTGCCCGGCTGCAGGCGGATCTTCTGGACGACGGTCGACGGGTCGATGTCGAGGACGCCGACCTCGGAGGCGAGCACGACGAGGCCGTCCTCGGTCACCCAGATGCGACCGGGGCGCAGGCCGTTGCGGTCGAGCACGGCGCCGATCTTCTTGCCGTCGGAGAAGCAGACGGCGGCGGGGCCGTCCCACGGCTCCATCAGCATCGAGTGGTACTCGTAGAACGCCCGCAGCTGCGGGTCCATGTTCTCGTTGCGTTCCCAGGCCTCGGGAATCATCATCATGATGGCGTGGTGCAAGTCGCGGCCACCGAGGTGCAGCAGTTCCAGCACCTCGTCGAAGCGCGCGGTGTCACTCGCACCCGGCGTACAGACGGGGAAGATCTTCTGCAGGCGGTTCTTGCCCGCCTCGTCCTTGCCGAACACGTCCGAACGCAGCAGCGCCTCACGCGCGCGCATCCAGTTCTCGTTACCGGTGACGGTGTTGATCTCACCGTTGTGGGCGACCCGGCGGAACGGGTGCGCCAGCGGCCACGAGGGGAAGGTGTTGGTGGAGAAGCGCGAGTGCACGATGCCGATGGCCGACTCGACGCGCTCGTCCTGCAGGTCCAGGTAGAACGCGCGCAGCTGCGGCGTGGTGAACATGCCCTTGTAGATGAAGGTCTCGCCGGACAGGCTCGGGAAGTACACCGACTCCCTGCCCACAGAGCCCTCGCCCGAGCCGGACTTGCCCAGCTCGTGCTCGATCCGCTTGCGGATCACGTAGGCACGGCGCTCCAGATCCAGGCCGGAGAGCTGCTCGGCGGAGTTCTTGGGCGAGCCGATGAACAGCTGCCGGAAGGTCGGCATCGCGTCGCGTGCCAGCGCGCCCAGCGAGGACTCCTCGATCGGCACCTCGCGCCAGCCGAGCACCGCGAGGCCCTCTTCGACGACGATCTTCTCGACACCGTAGGCCGCACGCGAGGCCTCGCGGCGAGACTGCGGCAGGAAGGCGATACCGGAGGCGTAGGAGCCGACCGGCGGCAACTCGAAGTCCACGACAGCGCGGAAGAACTTGTCCGGAAGCTGGATCAGGATGCCAGCACCGTCGCCGGAGTTCGGCTCGGCGCCCGCGGCACCGCGGTGCTCCAGGTTCAGGAGGGCCGTGATGGCCTTGTCGACGATGTCTCGACTGCGTCGTCCGTGCATGTCGGCGACGAATGCGACGCCGCAGGCGTCGTGCTCGAATGCCGGATCGTAGAGCCCGGTGACACCGGGTGACCTGTGGCCAGGAAGTTGCGTCATGCCTCTGCCTTCAAGAAAGTCGGCTGTCGATGAGATCGGCCGCTCAGCGAGCTGAGTTGGGCCCTTCGTCGTTTCGCCTCCGTCAAGACTGCGTCCGTACGATCCGAAACCAGCGGCGGTGATGGTTTGCGGCGTGCAGTCACGTCTCCAGTTGTCCACCCGCTTCGTTGACGTAGTGGGTGCTCAGAGGTAACGGAACGCTTACGCATCCCTTACCTCCGCGCGGGGGTTCACCCGCTAGTCTTGGTCCGGTTTCACCGGACCCCGATACAGGTGGTTGTGCCGAACAGGGGTGCGTTCGGCGTAAGAGCAAACGATAAGTCAGACCGCAGACCCAACCAACTAAGGTCGGGCTAAGAAACCTGTCTAGCTGGGCTTTGTAACGGCGGCATGCTTCGTCGCGCGCGTCGTCCAGTGTAAAGCAGAGCTGGCACGGGATCGATCCCGAACAACCCGCGCCGACCTGCGCGAACACTGTGAACGAGCAAGCTGGAATCAGCCGCCGGCGCGGTGCCGAAAGCTGAACTCACCTGCACCGCAGCAGAATTCCCAGACAATGCGCAGGTCAAACCTGTCAGCTCCGCTAACCGGGGTGGAAACGGTGAGATATTCCCGACAGCGGCTCCGACGTGCCTTGGTAGTGATCCGACCGTACGGTCTGTCCGCCGATTGTGCGTCACAGCACATTTCCGGCAAATTCTGGAACAGTGTCGTTCGCCACAAAATGGCCTCCACCGACCGGTAGGTACGGATCGCCGGGGACGACACGCCGAGGTGGGTGGCGGTGCCCGCCCACACCGCCGCGTCGCGCCGATGCCGGGTTCGCTGGACTGTGAGGCTGACCACACGAGGGGCCGCGGCGCTCGGTGTGTCGGCTCGACGCCTGTCACGCTGGCACAACGAATCCATGACAGTTTCGCCATGCCCAGTGGAGCGCAAGAAGTGGGGAGAACAGATGACCCGCACACTCACCTGGCTCGGCGGAGGCCTCGCCTCGCCCAGGAAAAGGGATCTCGAAACCGGCGCCGACCTGGCCTTCAACCATGAACAGGGCGGCTATGTCGTCACCGGCGCCGCCGTCGCGCTGTTCGCCGCGATCGCCGGGATCGTCACCGCCGCCGCCCTCGCCGCCGCCGAGGGAATCGGTGTCTTCGCCGTCGTCGCGCTCGCGCTCGTCGCCGGGGTAGCCGCCGGTGCGCTCGGCCGTGCGCTGGCCACCACCCGGCCCGGCGCCGGTGCCGATCGGGTCGGTCTCGCGGCCAGGATCGGCGTCGGCGCGCTGGCGGGCGTCATCGTCGCCGAGCTGGCCTCGACCGTGCTGCTCGGCGGCACCGTCGACCGGGAACTGGACGTGCGGGCGCGGGCGAGCGCCGAGAACGCGCCGGGTGTCGTCGCCGCGCGCACCGAATTCGACCGGGCGGCCGCCGATCGGGCCGCCCTCGACGTGTTGATCGCCAAAACACAGGCCGATATCGACCGCGCGCTGGTCATCGCCCGTTGTGAGTACAACCCGACGCCCGAGTGCCCGCAGACGCGGATCACCGGCGTGCCGGGCCGCGGGCCGGAGACCCAGACCGCCAACGACATGCTCGACGACGCGCGCAAGCAGCTCGCCGCCGAGCAGGCCCGCACCGGGCAGCTCGACCAGCAGGTTCGCACCGAGACCGCCGAACTAGCCACGGCGCGGGCGACCGCGATCGCCGAGGCCGACCGTGGACTCGGCGCCCGCTGGCTGGCCATGAACGGCTACACCGCTGACCACGCGGGCGCCGCCGCGCTGCGGGTGCTCATCCTGCTCGCCGGTGTCGCGCTGGCCCTGCTGCCGCTGCTGCTGCGCTGGTGGCGCGGCGAGACCTCGCTCGACCGCAGGGTCGACGCCGCGGAGATCGCCGACCGGGCCCAGCGCGAGGCCGACGCCGCCATCGCGGTGAAGCGGGCCGAGGTGCGCACCGAGGCGGCCGCCCTGCGCGCCGACCACGAACTCACCGCAGCACGGCTGGCGATCGAGGCCGATACCGTCATCGACCGAGAACGACAGCGCACCAGGATCATCGCCGCGATCGGCGGTTTCGAGCTCGGTTTCACCGAGCCGCATCGAAAGGACGACTCCGTGGCTCTGGAGCCGAACGTGACACCGCAGCTGCCCGCCGGGTACTTCCCGAACGCGCTGCCCGCCGCCGCGCCGCAGGCGGGCGCCCTGGTGCCCGTGCAGCAGCCGGTGAGCGCGCCCGCCGCGCCCGCGCAGGCCCCCACCGGTGGCGGCGGGCTCGAGCTGCCGATCATCGGCACGGTGCCGTTCACCGACACCGCCGCCCGCTGGATCCGCCCGCTGGTGCCCTCCTTCGTCGCCAACGCGATCGACTCGGCGACCCACCCGCTGCGCACCGCGAAGCAGGCGTTCGAGGAGGTCGAAGAGGTCACCTTCACGCTGCGCCGCAGCCGCAAGGTCACCGTCGACACCCAGGATTCGCAGGCCCAGCAGCAGCAGCAGCAGATGGTGCCCGCGGGCTACCAGCTGCAGGGTGGTCAGCCGGTGCAGGGCTACCTGCCCCCGGGCGGCTACCAGCAGCAGGCACCGCAGTACCCGCAGCCGCAGTACCCGTACGCCCAGCAGATCGCCTCGACCGTCGTCGACGCACCCTCGACCCGCTACCACCCGGACCCGCGCCAGTACCAGGCCCCGCCGACCTACACCGCGCTGCCCGCGGGTCAGGGCAACGGCCTGCCTGAAGCGGACGGCTACGGCGAGCTCCCTGGCGGCGACGCCACCGAACTCCCCGGCTACCGCGGACCTCGCGAGCTGCCGCCTGCCCGCTGATCCGACGGCGCGGCGCGCAGGCGCTGATTGCCGCTGACCGACGGCACCGCAGTACCCGCGAGCTGCTGCCTGCCCACTGATCTGACGACGCGGCAACCGCAGGCGCTGATTGATGCTGACCGCCAGCACTGCGGGCCGCGTGGACTGCCGCGGACCCGCTGACCGACCAAAGCGGCCACCGCGAGCTGCCGCTAGGGCCTGTTTCTGCCGACCGCGCTGCGATGCGCTGAGCATTCACCAACCGCTTTGATGGTCCCGATTTTGACCGATCGCCGGGATAGTGAGCGTCCAGCGCGGTGGGCGACGGGATGGTGGGTGGTGACTCGACCCGTTGGGCGACGAGCGCGTAGGTCGGTCAACTGCTTCGAGGCAGGCCCTGGCCCACTGACCTGGCGATGCGGGGCCGATTCGCTCGGGCCCCGCATCATCGTCACGCGTGCGTCGACTTCGTGCGCACCGCGCTGTAGGCCGCGAACAGGAGTACCGCGACGATGCCGAGCACCGTCAGGTGGATGCCGCTGACGAACGCCTGGTTCGCCGAGGACAGGAACTCCTCTGCCACCACGGCGGGTAGCTCGCCCGCGACTTCGATCGCGCCGCTGAGCGAGCCCGACGCGGTCGCCACCGCGTCGTCCGGCAGCAGTGACAGGTCGAGGCCGCGACGGAAGATCGCCATGACCGCGCTGCCGAGCAGGGCGACGCCGAGGGCGAGGCCGGTCTCGTAGGCGGTTTCCGAGATGGCGGCGGCCGCGCCTGCGCGTTCCTCGGGTGCCGAGCCGACGACCAGGTCGGCGGCCACGGTCATGGCCACGCCTGCGCCGAGGCCGATGCCGACGAAACCGAGGACGAACGCGTCGGCGCCGGTGGTCGCGTCGACCGCGAGGAAGGCCGCGGCGCCGACCGCCGTGACGACCAGCGCACCGGCCAGCACGACCGCCGCGCGCCAGCGCCGGACGAGCCAGGCCGCCGCGAGCGAGCCGAACACGCTGGCCGCGAGGCCGGGCAGCATCAGCAGACCCGCCTGCAGGGGCGAGCGGCCGAGGACGAGCTGCAGATACTGCGAACCGAAGAACAGCACGCCTGCCAGCGCGAAGACCGCGAGCAGGTTGGTGAACACCGCGACGCGGAACCTCGGCAGCGCGAACAGCCGCAGGTCGAGCATCGGATCGGTCAGGCGACGCTGCCTGCGCACGAACAGCACCGCGGCGATTACACCGGCCAGGCCGACCAGCAGCGCGCTTGCCGTCGGGCCGTGTGCCGCGGTCTCCTTCACCGCGTAGACAACCGGGACCAGCGCGAGCATCGACAGCAGCGCGCTGAGCGCGTCGAACCGGCCGGGGTTGGGGTCACGCGATTCGGGGATGAGCAGCGGCGCGAGCGCCAGCAGCACCAGCATGACCGGCAGGTTCACCAGGAACACCGAGCCCCACCAGAAGTGCTCGAGCAGCCAGCCGCCGACCAGCGGACCGGCCGCGGCGCCACCACCGGCCATCGCGCTCCACACGCCGATCGCCAGGGTGCGCTGACGCGCGTCCTGGAACATCGAGCGAATCAGGCCGAGCGTGGCAGGCATGAGGGTGGCGCCGGCGACGCCCTGCAACACGCGCGCCGCGATCAGCATCTCGGGCGAGACCGCCCAGGCGGCCAGTGCCGAGGCGATGCCGAAGCCGACGGCGCCGATCAGTAGCAGCCTGCGCCTGCCGATCCGGTCGCCGAGGTTGCCCATCACGACCAGCAGGCCGGCGAGCACGAACGAGTACACGTCGATGATCCAGAGCAGCTGGGGTGTGCTCGGGGCGAGATCGGCGCTGATGGCGGGCACGGCCAGGTCGAGCACGGTCGCGTCGACGGCGAGCAGCAGCAGGGCAAGGGCGAGTACGCCAAGGCCTGCCCATTCGCGCGGGGTGGCGCGCGGCGGGGTGGTGACGGGGGTGTTCATCGGTCTCTCGACTTTCGGGTTTGGTAAACCGTCCAGCCGGTACAGTAACAGGAAAACCGTCCAGACGGTACAGTGATCGACGTGAGCCCCGGCACCCGCGATCGCATCCTCGACGCCCTGGAGACCCTGCTGCTCGAACGCGGCGCGGCCCAGATGACCCTCGACAACGTCGCCGCGGCCGCCGGCGTGTCCAAGGGCGGGCTGCTCTACCACTTCAAGAGCAAGGACGCCCTGCTCGTCGGCCTGGTCGAGCGGCTCGGCGGACGCGCCCGCACCCAGCTCGAAGAGATGCGCGCGAACGGAACACCGGTCGCCGAGTGGTACCTGCAGACGCCCGACCCCACCACGCAGGCCGATGCCGTCGAACTCGCGCTGTATCGCTCGCTGCTGGCGACCATGCGCACCATCGACGCCTCGGCGGGCAGCGAACCCGACGAGGTGCAGCTCGCCCTCGGCGGAGTGATGACCGCCTGGTCGGACGGCCTCGATGCCGAGGTGGGCGACCCCGTCCGCGCCGACACCATCCGCCTGGTCGGCGACGGGGTATACCTGCGCGCGCTGCTCGGCCTGCCCCAGATCGAGCCCGAGCGCTATCGCGCCGTCGTCGACCGGCTGCTCGAGCGCTGAGCACAACATTTTCAGTGGACATGTGTACTCCGAACCCATCCTGTGCCGACCCGCACGCCCGCGCCGACATCCTCCGCCGGAAAACAGATCACTGACTGGTCATATAGCGACACCTCCGCGACAGTGACCTGGAATACACATTGGGGCACAGCGCGATGCTCGGTTTACAGTGCGAGGGTGATCCACAGCGACGGACCCAAGGGCTCGGCGAGGTCAGCGCCGTGGGGTTCGCCGCTGCTCGGACCGGTCGAGGAGAAATCGTCCATCCGCCGCGTCCGCGTGCAACTGCTGCTGACCCTGCCGTTGCTCGTCGCCAACCTGATCGGCATCACGATGATCGTGGTGCTCGCCGGATTCGTGCTGCCCGGCCCGACCGTCTTCACCAGGCAACTCCTGCTGATCAACGCCGTGTTCACCCCGCTGTGCGCGGTCGCGGCGCTGGCGATCGGCACCGTGTGGGGCACCGTCGCCGGCCTGCGCACCATGCGCTGGGCCACCGATCCCGACCACATACCGACGCCGCCCGAACAGCGGGTCGCGGTGTCGGCGCCGCGCTGGATGGTGCTGCAGCAGGCGGTGCTGTGGACGCTGGCGCTGGTCACGCTGACGATCGCCTACGGCGTCGCCGATCCGGCGCTGATCCCCAAGGTCATGCTGTCCATCGGCGCCGCGGGAATCGTGGTGTGCGCCAACAGCTATCTGATCGTGGAATTCGCCCTGCGGCCGGTGACCGCGCGAGTGCTGCAGGCCGACCCGAATCGCCGCCGCGGCATCGGCGTGTTCGGCCGGACGATGCTGTCGTGGCTGGTCGGGGTCGGGGTGCCGGTGGCGCTGTCGATGACCGTCGCGGTGTGGGCGCTGGCCGATCCCGCGGTGAGCAAGGCCAGGCTGGCCGTGTGCATGCTCAGCCTCGGCGGGTCGGCACTGCTGTTCGGGATGCTGTTGATGGCCCAGGTCGTCGCGGCGACGGTCGCCCCGATCAAGGGCGTGCGCCAGGCGCTGCGCCGCGTGGAGGACGGCGATCTCGACACCGAGGTCACCCTCTACGACGGCACCGAACTCGGTGACCTGCAGAGCGGCTTCAACCGGATGGTGCACGGCCTGCGCGAGCGCGCCATGATCGAGGACCTGTTCGGCAAGCACGTCGGCCACGATGTCGCGATGGCGGCGATCTCCTCCCAGCCGGTGCTCGGCGGCACCGAGACCGAGGCCGCCGCCCTGTTCATCGACATCATCGGCTCGACGACCATGGCCGCCACCCTGCCCGCCCCGGAGATCGTCGGCATCCTCAACCGCTTCTTCGACATCGTCGTCGACGAGGTGGAACGTCACGGCGGCCTGCTCAACAAGTTCGAAGGCGACGCCGCCCTCGCCGTCTTCGGCACCCCGGCCCCGCTGAACGACCTGGCGGGCTCGGCCCTCTCGTGCGGTCGCGCCATCCAGCGCCGACTCCGCGAAGCCTCCGACCTGAACGCGGGCATCGGCGTCGCCGCAGGCCGGGTAGTCGCGGGCAATGTCGGCACCCACAACCGCTACGAGTTCACCGTCATCGGCGACGCGGTCAACGAGGCGGCCCGCCTGTGCGAGCTGTCGAAGAACTACGACGAGCGCCTGCTCAGCTCGGCGACCACCCTGGCCGCCGCGGCCGACACCGAGTCCGCACACTGGAACCTCGGCGAGACAGTCACCCTGCGCGGCAGATTGAAGCCGACCCAGCTGGCCTTCCCCCGGCTGTCCGAGTCGATCCTCGACCCAGCCGCCTCGAACACGAGGGCAACCGAGCCCCACTGACTCTCAGCCCGCACGACCCGACCTCGAGGAGGGTCCGCCGCGCAGCGGCGGTCGCGGCCGTCCCGCCGATCAGCGGCGGTTGCGTAGGCGACGAAGGAGCAAGCAACCGTCGCTGATC
>NZ_JBSGVD010000065.1:0-18227 GCF_053608285.1 Nocardia sp. NPDC055053
GGCGCGACAGTGCGCCGGGCCCCGCTGTTTCGTGCTACCCCCGGGGGGATCGGGAGATCTCATGACGAACCTCGTCGCAGGCGGGGATGGTCAGCACGAATCTCGCGCCGCCACCGGGTCGTTCGGTGCAGCGCAGCGTGCCGTCGTGGCCTGCGACGGTCTCGGCGACCAGGGCGAGCCCGATGCCCGTGCCCGCCGTCGCCCGCGACACCGTGACGAACCGGTCGAAGATGCGTTCGCGGTCCTCGGGCGCGACACCGGGACCGGCGTCGTCGACGATCACCCTGATGTCCGCGCCGTCGCGGTCCACTCTTACCCCGGTCAGACCGCCGCCGTGCCGATCGGCATTGGCCAGCAGATTGACCAGCGCGCGTTCGAGTTCCATCCGCCGCCCGCGCACCGTGCCGGGGTCGCGCACGTCGAGCAGCTCCGGTGGGGTGCCGCGGCCTGCGAGCAGATGGGTGAGCAGTTCGGCCGGCGAGAGCGGTGACAGGTCGGAGCGGTGGATGCCCGCTTCGGCGCGGGCGAGAGCGAGCATGTCGTCGAGCAGGCCGCGCAGGTGCGAGGTCTCCTCGACGAGCAGTCCCAGTGCGGCTTTCGGCCGCTCGGACAGTTCGTCGCGGTGCCCGGCGAGCACGGTCGCGGTGGTGGTCAGCGTGGTCAGCGGGGTGCGCAGTTCGTGGCTGAGGTCGGAGACAAGGCGCCGTTCGCGCTCGATACGGCGTTGCAGGGAGTCGACCATGGCGTTGAACGCCTCGACCGTGGTCGCCAGATCCTCGTCCGTGGAGCGCGGCAGGCGCAGTGCGTGTTCACCGGAGGCGATCCGCGAGGCGGCCGCGGCCACCTGCCGCAGCGGGCTGAGCGCGCGCTGGGCGGCCCAGGCGCCCAGCGCGGCGGCGACGGCGACGGCGAGGACGGCGCAGGCGAGCAGGATCGTGCGCAGCATCCGCAGGTTGGCTTCGAGTTCCCGCAGCGGCGCGAATTCGTAGAGGACAGCACCGTTCTCGACCTCGGACCACACCCGCAGATACGGCTGGTCGCCGAGCCGCACGCGGGTGGCGGTGCTCGGGATGGCGTCGGCCGTGTCGATCACCGGTGGGGTCAGCGGGACGAAGCCGTCGTCGACACCGACGGCCGACCACCGTCCGCCCCGGTACAGGATGGCGATGTAGCCGGTGGGCAGACGCAGCGCGTCCAGCGCCTGCTCACCGGTGATCCGCGGGTCGTCCAGGCGTAGCCGCAGCAGCTCGGTGTGCACGCCGACGGCACGTTCGACGGTGCGCACCCGCTGCGATTCCATGTAGCCGGTGCTGATCCCGTAGACCGACCCGGCCAGGACAACGGCCACCACGCTCGCGCCGAGCACGAAGGCGGCCATGACCCGGCCACGCAGACCACGGAACCGCGATAATCGGGGGGAACCGTCAGGCTTGGACATCGAGCCGATAGCCGAGCCCGCGGACCGTGACGATCAGGCGCGGGTCGGCGGCATCGCGTTCGATCTTGGTCCGCAGGCGGCGCACGTGCACGTCGACGATGCGCTCGTCGCCGAAGAACCCACGGTCCCAGATCTTGTCGAGCAGCACCTGCCTGCTCAGCACCAGGCTGTCGTTCTGCGCCAGCTCGCACAGCAACCGGAACTCGGTCAGGGTCAGGTGCACATCGCGCCCGTCCAGGCGCAGCGAACCACGCTCCGGGCACAGGATCAGGCGCCGGTCGGGTGCGGCGTCGAGGACGAGTTCGGTGACATCGCGGTCGGCGCTGTTCCTGGTGCGGCGGCGCAGCGCGCGGATGCGGGCGGTGAGCTCCTTGACCTCGAACGGCTTGGTGACGAAATCGTCGGCGCCCGCCTCCAGCGCGGCGACCACGTCGTGGGTGTCGTCGCGGGCGCTGACCACGATGATCGGCACGTCGTGATCGCGGCGCACTTCACGGATGCAGGTGTAGCCGTCCATCCCGCCGAGCATGAGGTCGACGATCATCACGTCGGGGACGCCGAAGTCGCGGACCTGGTCCAGCGCCGCCTCCGCCCGTTCGGCCTCGGCGACGACGTAGCCCTCGTCCTCCATCGCCAGCCGCAGCGACGTCCGAACCCGGGTGTCGTCCTCGACGATCATCAACTGTGCGCTCATCACTGCCCTCCGTACCGGCAACCACCGTACGCGGGCGGGGTGAGCGCGGCGCGACGATGACTACTGGATGGCGAATCGCAGCAGCGCCTGCCGGTCGCCCTGCTTGATCTTGCCCTTGCGGTCGAGCACCTCGAGCTGCCAGACCGGGCCGTTGCGGAAGGCCCGCGCGATCGCGTTGGCGTTCTCCTGGCCGAGCAGCGACGGCCAGATGTCGGCGACGGGCTGGCTGTCGGCGCCGGTCGCGTCGTAGATCTTGAACGAGACGTTGTTGGCCTTCTCGAACGAGGAGCCCTTCTTGAACGCCGCGGCGACGAAGACGATGGCGTCGATGATCGGCGGGACGTCGGCGAAGACGACGTGCACGGTCTCGTCGTCGCCGGACGCCGCGCCGGTCTGTTCGTCGCCGGTGTGCACCACCGCGCCGTTGCCGAGCGGGTTCAGCGAATCCAGGCCGGCGAAGCGGACGGGCTCGCCGCCCTGCATCAGCACGGCGATCAGGTCCAGGTCGACACCGCGCTTGCGCCGCGCCATCCCGAGCAGGCCTCCGCTGGATCCGGCCGACGGGTCCCAGCTCACCCCCACACTCATCTTGGTGATGCCGGCGAGGTCGGCCGCGCCGTCTTCCTTCTTCAGCGTAATCACGTTCCCAGGCTACGGATTCGCGGAGCAGCATGCAGGGCAAGCGAATTCGCCGGGGCACCGACCTCGGCGGGCGGTACGCCACCGGCGCCGACCCGACGCCGGGCCCGGCTGTCGCGACTGCGCATAGGATCGGCCGGTGTCGTCCGTTCCACAGTTCCGCTTCCGTCGTTCCCGGCTTGCCGCCGAGCCGCCCGTCCACGGGCCTGCCGTCCCGACGGCGCGGGCGATCGTCGACTGCGGTGTCTATGTGGACGGGCGACGACTGCCCGGCCGGTTCACCCCCGCCGCCGCGATGGCCGAAGTCCGCGGCAGGGGAACGGGTTTCGTCTGGCTCGGCCTGTTCGAGCCCGACGCGCACCAGATGGGGGAGATCGCCGGGATCTTCGACCTGCACGCGCTGGCCGTCGAGGACGCCGTGCACGGGCGGCAGCGGCCCAAGCTGGAACGCTACGACGACACGCTGGTGACCGTGATGCGCACCGTCGCCTACGTCGAGCACGACATGCACTCGGTCAGCGAGATCGTCGAGACCGGCGACATCATGGTGTTCACCGGACCCGATTTCGTGGTCGCGGTGCGCCACGGCGCGCACTCGGCGCTGGCCGATGTGCGGCACCGGCTCGAACAGGATCCCGCGCGGATGGCGCTGGGGCCCGGCGTCGTGCTGCACGCGATCACCGACCGCATCGTCGATTCCTACATCGTGGTCGCCCAGGCGGTGGAGTACGACGTGGAATCGGTCGAGGAGGAGCTGTTCACCCCGCGCAGCAGGCTGCCGATCGAGTCGATCTACCAGCTCAAGCGCGAAATCGTGGAACTGCGGCGGGCGGTGAGCCCACTCGCCCTGCCGCTGCAGGCGCTGACCAGGCCGGAATCCCCGCTGTCCAAAGAGGTCCGGCGCTACCTGCGCGATGTGGCCGACCACCACGCGGGTGTCTCCGAACGCATCAACGATCTCGACGAGTCGCTGACAGCGCTGGTCAGCGCAGCGGTGGCCAAGATCGCGATCCAGCAGAACGCCGACATGCGCCGGATCTCCGCCATGGTCGCGGTCCTGGCCGTGCCGACGATGATCGCCGGCATCTACGGCATGAACTTCGACCACATGCCGGAACTGCACCATCCCTGGGGCTATCCGGCCGTGCTGATCACCATGGCGGTCCTCTGCTCTGCCCTGGTGGTCGCCTTCCGCCGCATCAAGTGGTTGTGACCGGGCCGGGTCAGTTCCTGGCTTCCGGCCTGGCGATGATCAGGGGGCACTGCGCGCCGTGCAGGACGGCCTGGGCGACCGAACCGAGGGCCGCTCCGGCGAGACCGCCGCGGTCGCGGCTGCCCACGACGATCAGCTGCGCGCCCGCCGCCGCGGTGAGCACGGCCCTGGCGGGCCGGTCCTCGACAACGATGCGCTCGACCCGCAGGTCCGGGTACTTCTCGCGGTAGCCCGCCAGGCTCGCCGACAGCTCCGCTTCGGCCTCGGCCCGCATCGTCTCCCGTGATTCGTAGCGGAACAGCTCCGACCAGGCGTGCACCGCGATCACCCGCACGCGACGACGGCTCGCCTCGTCGAAGGCCAGCGCGACCGCGTCGGCGCTGACGCCGGAGCCGTCGACCCCGACCACCACCGCACCCGTCACCGAGGCCGCTGCTTCCGGCACGACCGCCACCGGGCACGCGGCGTGCCGGGCGACCGCGGTGCTGACCGAGCCGAGCAGCGTGCGCCGCACCGCCCCCAATCCCCGGCTGCCGACGACAACCAGCCGCGCCGACTCGCTGTGCCTGCGCAGGATCGCCCGCGCGTCGCCGACCTCGACGGACGTCGTGATCACGAGATCGCCGACCGGAGCGACCTCCGCCGCCGCGGCCGTGACCACGGATTCGCCATGGGCGTAGAGCATTTCGCCGTCGAAGAGCGGACCGCTGACCCCCGGCTCGTACTCGACCGGGACCTCGACCGCGGCGACGAGGTGCAGCGCCGCCTGATGATGGGCGGCGAAATCGGCGGCCCATCGCAGGGCGATGTGCGACCGCGGCGAGCCGTCGACTCCCGCGACGACCGGGCGGCCAGGGTTCTCGGGATAGGACATGACACCCTCTCTGTCCTCCCCACAGTGCGCCGTGGCCGGTGTGACCGGACAGGGCCGGATGACCTGCTCCACAGGGCCTTTGGTCCTCGCTCAGGTCAACGGCGCCGACCAGCGCAGCACGGTGCCGCCCGACTCGCGCTCGGCGACAGCGAAACTGCCGCCGACGGCCTCGGCCCTGGCGGCGAGGTTGGCGAGCCCGCTGCGCCGGGTGACCTCGGGTGCGATGCCCGCGCCGTCGTCGGCGACCTCGATGCTCACCTCGTCGCGCACCACCAGTTCCACCGCGACCGTGCTCGCCTTCGCATGCCGCACGACATTGCTCACCGCCTCCCGCAGCACCGCTTCGACGTGATCGGACAGCGGTGGCTCGAGCACGGTGACCGGGCCCGCGAGGCGAACGGTGGTACGCAGTCCGGTGTCGGCGGTCATCTCGGTGATGATGTGGTGCAGGCGTTTCCGGTACTGCGAGGAGTCGGTGGTGGTGTTGGACTGCAGGTCGAAGATCGAGTAGCGGATGTCCTGCACGATCGCCTGGATGTCGTCGATCGTCTCGTCGAGACGGGTGCGCACCTCGGGTGTCCTGGCCCGCTGCATCGTGCCCTGCAGCGACAGGCCGACCGCGAACAGCCGCTGGATCACGTGATCGTGCAGGCCGCGGGCGATCCGGTCGCGGTCGGCGTACACGTCGAGCTCGCGCATGCGGCGCTGGGTGTCGGCCAATTGCAGTGCCACCGCGGCCTGGTCGGCGTAGGTGCTCATCAGCGCCTGATCCGCCGGGCTCGGTGGGGTGACCCCGGCGGGGAGCACGGTGGTCAGCACGCCGGTGACCAGTCCGTTCGCGCGCAGCGGCAGGGTCAGGACCGGCCCGAAATCGGCGATCGAGGCGAAGATCGGATCGTGGGCGGGGGCGTCGGAGGTGACCGGACTGCCCGACCGGAACGCCTCGGCCACCGGCGAGTCCGTCAGCGGGATGGCGCGGCCGACGAGCCCATCGGCGTCGGCGCCTGCCGCCGCGACCACAACCAGCTCGGTGATCTCCTCGTGCGGCACGTCGGGGTCCTCGGGCAGCGCGAGGAACGTGCACACCGAATTCGTCAGGGAGCGGCCACGTTCGGCGACCAGCTCGAGCACGTCCGCCGACGCGCTGCCCGCCAGCAGTTCGGTCGCCACGTCCCGGATCGCCTCCAGCCAGAGCTGGCGCACCCGCGACTGCGCGTACAGGCGCGCGTTCTCGATCGCGATGCCAGCGGCGGCGGCCAGCGCCTGCACGACCACCTCGTCGTCCTCGGTGAACTCCTGCCCGCCCGCCTTCTCGGTGAGATAGAGATTGCCGAACACCTCGCCGCGCACCTGCACGGGTACGCCGAGGAAGGTGCGCATCGGCGGGTGGTTGGGCGGGAAGCCGACCGAGGACGGGTGGTCCGAAAGATTTTTCAGCCGAATGGGTTTCGGCTCGGCGATGAGCACGCCGAGCACGCCGTGCCCGCGCGGCAGATCGCCGATCAGCACCCGGGTGCGATCGTCGATGCCCTCGTAGACGAACTCGGCGAGCTGATTGCTGGTCTTGTCGGTCTCGCGCACGCCGAGCGCGCCGTAGCCCGCGTCGACGAGTTCGATGGCGGTGTGCACGATGGTGCGCAGGGTGTTGTCCAGGTCGAGGCCCGCCGTCACGACGAGCATGGCCTCCATCAACCGGTCCATCCGGTCGCGGACGTCGACGATCTGGGTGATCCGGTCCTGGACTTCGGACAGCAGTTCACGCAGACGCAGTTGCGACAGGGTCTCGGTCACCGGAGGCCGGCCACCGGCTGCCGATTCGTCGTCCATACCGCGCATTCTTCCACGGTGCGACGGACATCGAGCGAGGTCATCGTTTCCGAGCATGCCCCCGCACCGGCGCCCGGTCAGGGCCGAAGCTCACGCGAGCCGGGGGCTCGCGTCCCGATCCGGTGACGTCGGCGGTGGGACCGCGCGCGACGGCGCACAATGTTTCCCACGGTGTTGGAGCGAGCACTGCCGGGTCTGCGGCAGTTCCGGAACTATCGGCGCGCATGGCTGCGTTCGGACGTGGTCGCGGGCGTGACGGTCGCCGCGTATCTGGTCCCGCAGGTGATGGCCTACGCGACGGTCGCGGGGCTGCCGCCGGTGGTCGGGTTGTGGGCCACGATCGCGCCGCTGGCGGTGTACGCGCTGCTGGCGACCTCGCGGCAGATGTCGGTCGGTCCCGAGTCGACCACCGCGCTGCTGACCGCGGTCGCCCTGGCGCCGCTGGCTGCGGGCGACCCTGAGCGGTACGCGGCGCTGGCCGCGCTGCTGGCGCTGCTGGTCGGGGTGCTGTGCCTGGCTGCCTCGGCTGCCCGGCTCGGGGTACTGGCCGATCTGCTGTCGCGGCCGGTGCTGATCGGTTATCTGGCGGGGACGGCGGGGCTGATGATCGTCGGCCAGCTGGGGCGGGTCACCGGCGTGCCGGTCACGGGGGTCACCTCGATGGCGCAGCTGCGCTCGTTCGTGGCGAACCTCGGCCAGTGGCATCCGGCGACGGCGGCCCTGGCGTTCGTCGTCCTGGCGGCCTTGCTGATCATGGCCCGCTGGACGCCGCGCGCGCCAGGCCCGCTCATCGCGGTGCTGGCCGCGACGGTGGCGGTCGCGGTGTTCTCGCTGCAGCGATTCGGCATCGGCGTGGTCGGTGAGGTCCCCACCGGTCTGCCGACGCCGGGGCTGCCCGCCATGGCGATGGCCGACGTCATGGCCTTGCTGCTGCCCGCCGCCGGCCTGGCCGTGGTCGGCTTCTCCGACAACGCGCTGACCGCGCGCGCCTTCGCCGCACGGCACGGACAGCATGTGCAGGTCAACACCGAACTCGCCGCACTGGGCGCGACGAATGTGGCCACCGCGCTTACCCACGGATTCCCGGTGAGCTGCAGCGGCAGCCGCACCACCATCGCCGACCTGATGGGGGCGCGCACCCAGCTCTACGCGCTGGTCACCCTCGCCTCGGTGCTCGTCGTGCTGTTCGGTGCCACCGGTGTGCTCGCGCAGTTTCCCGTCGCGGCGCTGGGCGCGCTGGTCGTGTACGCGGCGCTGCGGCTGATCGATGTGCGCGAGTTCCGCCGGATCGCCCGGTTCCGGCTCAGCGAACTGTTCCTCGCGCTGGTCACCGCGGGCGCCGTGCTGGTGCTCGGTGTCCTCTACGGCGTGCTCGTCGCCATCGCGCTGTCGGTGTTCGACCTGTTGCGCCGGATCGCCCGTGGCCACGACGCGATCCTCGGCTTCGTCCCCGATCTCGCGGGCATGCATGACGTCGACGACTATCCGGAGGCGAAACCCCTTGCGGGACTGGTGGTGTACCGCTACGACGCACCGCTGTTCTTCGCCAATGCCGAGGACTTCCGGCAGGGAGCGCTGGCCGCCGTCGACTGGTGGGCGCGGCGCAGCGGGGAACCGGTGCGCTGGTTCGTGCTCAATGTCGAAGCCAATGTCGAGGTCGACCTGACCGCCCTGGACGCCGTGGAACAGGTGCGCGCCGAGCTGACCGCGCGCGGGGTGGTGTTCGCGATGGCGCGGGTCAAACAGGATCTGCGCGTCGACCTGGACGCGTCCGGCCTCACCGAGCGGATCGGCGCCGACCGGTTGTTCCCCACCTTGCCGACGGCGATCGAGGCCTTTCGAGCCGCCGATGAATCGGGCGAGGCGGGCCCATGACCGGTCACCGCTCGGTCAGCACCTCGGTGAGCGGTCGGCGCGGGGTGGGCGGGCGCTGCGCGTCCTCGGGGGCGATGCCGATCCTGACCACGACCTGCGGCACGCCGGGATGGCCGATCAGGCTCGCGAGCAGGCGCCTGCCCGCGGTGAGTTCGGTGATGTGGGTCAGCGCGCAGGTCGACAGTCCCGACGCGGTGCAATCGAGCAGCACCGCCGAGAGCGCCTCACCGGTCCGCAGCCAGGCCGGCGGCGACTCGTCACCGGTGCTCAGCACCACCAGGCGAGCGTGATCGTCGAGCTCACCGCGCCGGGCCGAACGCTCCAGCGTGGGGAACGCGCGGGCGACGCCGACCCTGGCGCGTTCGGACTCCGAGATCAGCGCCGACGGCGGCACGCCCTCGGACCGCTCGGGATGCCCGGCCCACCAGCGGAGTTCGGCCTGGTACTCCATGTCGTAGCGGCGCAGCGCGCCGGACTGCTCGGACACCAGCGCCAGCCGGGGGCGCACGTCGTCGGGGAGGACGTCGACGGAGAGATCGTGCGGCGCGACGAGCTTGTCCAGCGCGGACACGATCGATGTCACGCCGATCGGGGCTTCCATCGGCAGCCGATCGGTATAGCGGCGATCGATGGCCTCCGCGCGGCGCACTTCCCCGATCGGCGGCTCGGGCCACGGCTCGAACTCGATCCTGGCCAGCAGCTCCGGACGGTCCGGATCGGGCAGCCGGGTGACCGCGGTGTACCAGTTGGCGGCGGCGAACGCGGTCCGCACATGGTGCAATGCCGCGCCACAGCTGATCATCGCCTGCCGTCCGGTGGGGTCGGCGGCCGTCAGCCGCCGGTCCGGGTCACGCGACAGCTCGAGCGTGGTGCCGTCGAACACCCACCGCCACGGCTGGGTGTTGTGTACCGACGGAGCCCGGCAACCGAGCCGGATCGCCGCGCGAACCGTGGGATGGTCGGGCACCTCATGAACTCGCCGAGTGTTCATACGAACCAGTCTGAACCGCTCGTCCGCTCGACCGCCAGGGACTCTCCGCACCTCCGGGAAGGCACAAAGTCCCTGATCACGCGCCCGGGCCACGCCGCGCGGATTGGTTCGCCGGATTACGGGCATGCCGAGGGCAAAGGCCTTGTCGACGCGGGAAAAGGGGTACCACGACGTGATGGTGATCCGCGCGCCGCGTGTCTACCGGCCCCAGGCCGACACCTGGCTGCTCGCTCGCGCCCTGCGTGGGCTGCCCGTGCTGCCCGGCGGCCGGGTGCTGGATGTGTGCGCGGGGACCGGTGTCCTCGCACTGGCCGCGGCCCAGGCGGGGGCGCGCAGCGTCACCGCGGTGGACGTGTCCCGGTCGGCGCTGGCCTCGACGTGGCTGAACTGCAGGCTGCGCGGTGTCGCGGTGGAACTGCTGCACGGTGACTTCGCCGCGGCGCTGCGGCTCCCGCGTTTCGACGTGGTGCTGGCCAACCCGCCCTACGTGCCCGCCGAGCACGGCACCGGCCGCGGCGGCGCGCTCGCATGGGACGCGGGACCAGACGGGCGCAGCGTGCTCGACCGGCTGTGCGACACGCTGCCGGACCTGCTCACCGAACGCGGCATCGGGCTGATCGTGCATTCGGCGCTCAGCGACCCGGAACGCAGTGTGCGCCAGTTACGCGACCGCGGGACGGACGCGCGGGTGATCGCCGAGGGCATCGTGCCGTTCGGGCCGGTCATGCGGGCCCGCGCCGGGTGGCTGGCCGCACGCGGCCTCATCACACCCGGCCAGCTATACGAGGAATTGGTGGTGATCCGTGTCGACCGAACATCGTCCCGCGTCGTCGGCGACCCAGCCTGAGCCACGGCGGATCGTGCTCACCGATGACGGGCCCGCCCTCGTCGACGGCCCCGTCGATGTCGTCACCGCCGACGGCACGGTCCTGCACTGCGACCGTTTCGTGGTGGCCCTGTGCCTGTGCCGCCGGTCGAGCACCTACCCGCTGTGCGACACCAGCCACCGGCGCAGGCGACGCCGCGATCAGGGAGATGACCGATGACCCCCGCCGTCACGTCACGGCGCGCACTGCCTGCCCCGCGCGGCGAGCTGTCCACCACCGTCGTCGAATCGCTCAGGCGCCCAGCGGGTTCCGCGGTGCCGACGGCCCATGGCGCCGATCCCTACGGTGAGGATCTCCTGCTGACCCTGCACACCTGCTACGAACTGCACTACCAGGGCTTCGCCGAGGTCGACGAGAACTGGGAATGGGACCCCGACCTGCTGCGCCTGCGTCGCGACCTGGAACGGCAGCTGTACGCCGCGCTGTCGGCCGACGTCGCAGGCGGCGACGACATCGACGCCGAACTCGACCGCCTGCTCGAACCCACCGACGGCACCGACGGCGTCGCGGGCTTCCTCGCCGACCACGGCACCCCCGACCAGCTGCGCGAATACTTCGTGCACCGCTCGATCTACCACCACATCGAGGCCGATCCGTACGCGTGGGTGATCCCGCGCCTGCGCGGGCAGGCCAAGGCCGCGCTGGTCGCGGTGGAATTCGACGAGTTCGGCGGCGGCCGCGGCGATCGCGTGCACGCGCAGCTGTTCGCCGACCTGCTGGCTGGCGCCGACCTGAACCCCGGCTACCTGCACTACCTCGACGCGGTTCCGGCACCGATGCTGGCACTGGTCGACATGATGTCGCTGTTCGGTCTGCATCGCGGCCTGCGCGGCGCCCTGGTCGGGCATTTCGCCGCCACCGAGATCACCTCGTCCCCCGCCTCACGCCGCCTCGCCGACATCGCGCGCACGCTGCTGCCGCATCCGGCGTGTGTGCACTTCTATACCGAGCACGTCGTCGCCGACGCCGTCCACGAACAGGTCATGCGCCGCGATGTCATCGCCGAACTGCTTCGTGCCGAACCGGAAACGGCGGCGGGGCTCGTCTTCGGCATCCAGGCGACGACCCTGCTCGAAGACCGATTCGCCGAGCACGTCCTCGAATGCTGGCGCGCGGACCGCAGTTCGCTGCGGCGGGAGATCACCGATCCGCGAACAGCCGACGCACCCGGCTGAAAGTGATAGCCACCGGATAACCGCCCCTGGCCTGGTCGTACGGATCATGGTCGACGACCAGATGATCGGTGATCGAGTGCAGCACATGCCAGCCGACTCCCGTCTCGTCGACGGGGTCGGTGTCGCCGCAGAGGGCGTCCACCGAGATCCGGATCCGGAACTCGTCGGCGATGACATCGCAGTGGATCTGGGACGAGGCGACCGCGCCGAGGGCAAGGCAGGTCGCCGCTTCGTCGAGCGCGACGCGGATGTCGTCGACCTCCTCGACGCCGAAACCGGTGATCAGGGCGACGGTTTCGGCCAAGGCCCGCAGCATGACGAGCTGCTCGAGATCGGCGTCGATCGTGATGTGGATCGACGTCGCGTGTTTGGACTGTGCAATGATCCGGTCGCTCGAATCCACGGTGGCCTCCTCCCGAGCTGACTGCACCGGAGTGGTTCACCGTGCGCCTACCCAGGATTTGCCGGACCGAAACACCGCGTGGACCGATTCGGCCCTCAGTGCTCGCCGGGCTCCGATGCCTCGTCGAGGGATTCGTAGTACCGGAACAGCGGCCGGACGCCGACCAGGTCGAGCGCCCGCTCCACTTCGCGACCGCCGGTGAGCAGACGGATATCGACGCCGGCTGCCCAGGCCTCGCTCTTGGCGGTGCTGAGCATGGCGGCGACCCGGATACTCAGGAACTCGGTCTCGCGCAGATCCACCACGACGATGTGGGCGCTGGAATGCACCGCGCGGGTGAGCAGTGCCCAGAACGGCGGCATCCGCGCCGCGTCGAGTTCGGTGCCGGTGTTCAGTACCCAGCAGCCTGGTCGTCCGGGGTCGCGCAGACTGAGCTCGGCCGCGGCGGGCGCCGACGGCCCGCGATACCACCGCAGCCGGCTCGACAACCGGCGATCCAGAACGACAGCCATAGAACCTCCTGTACGACAGGGTCGGCTGGAGGTCTCAACCTAGGACAATTCTGGCACGCGGCGCCGCCGGTGTCACTGCGCCGGTGCCTGCTCGGCGAGCGCCTGCTCCCGCAGCAGGCCCAGGGTCCTGGACAGGATCCGCGAAACCTGCATCTGGGAGACGCCGAGCTGCTCGGCGATCTGGCTCTGGGTCTTGGACTCGTAGAACCGCATGACCAGCACCCGCCGCTCTTCGCTCGGCAGTGCGGCGATCAGCGGGCGCACCGTCATCGCGTCCTCGGTGAGCTGGTAGCAGTGTTCTTCCACGCCGAGGGTGTCGGTGATCGCCTGGCTGGCGTTGTCCCGGTCGTCGTGGGTGAATTCGTCGATGGAGTTGGTCTGGTAGCCGTTGGCGGCGACCAGTGCCCGGGTGACCTCGACCAGATCCACCTCGAGCGCGTCGGCGAGCTCGCGGGCATTGGGCAGCCTGCCCAGTCGCTGGGACAGTTCCTCGGTGGCCGGCCCGACCCTGAGCTGGATCTCCTTGAGCCTGCGCGGGACGCGCACGGCCCAGGTGTGGTCACGGAAGTGCCTGCGTACCTCACCCATGATCGTCGGGATCGCGAACGACAGGAACGACGACCCCCGGCTCACGTCATAGCGGTCGACGGCGAGGACGAGCCCCACCCTCGCGGTCTGGTCGAGATCGTCGAACTGTTCCCCGCGGCCGGCGAACTTGCGCGCGATGTGGTCGGCCAGCGGCAGGCACAGCCGGATCACCTCCTCGCGGAGGGCGTCGTAGTCCTCATCTTCTGGTGCCAGCGCGCGCAGCTTCTCGAACCAGGGCTCGATGTTGTCGTAGCTGTCGCCGCGCGAGTGGGATCGCCGGGTGGTCGTATTGTCGGCTGTCGTTGCTTCCGATGTCATTCGCCGATGCCTCGCTTCCGGACGGTTGCGGATGTCCATGGGGTACCCATCGGTGCCACCGCTATGTCTTATTCGGAGCGAAGCCCGCATCGGCTCAGGTCGCGGCGGGTCCGTGCACCCGCCGGATCCAGCCGAATTCGACGGTTGCCGGGTAGCCGTCGCCGATCGGATCGAAGTCGCCGTATTCGATGCGCAACGCGTCGGTCAGCGTCGCGACGACATGCCAGCCGAAGGATTCCTCGTCGAGTGCGGACGGCGTGCGGATCACCGTCGCGATGCGCGCGCCAAGGGTGCCGTCGCCGGTGGTGAACACGCACTCGAGCTGAGCGTCCGGCGCCGCGACCAGGATCAGCGCGGTCGCTACTTCGTCCAGCGCCAGGATCAGGTCGGTGACCTCGTCGAGCGCGAAGCCGCGCACCAGCAGCACGGTCTCGGCCAGCGAGTGCACCAGGGTCAGCTGGTCGAGTTCGGCAGGCACCCGGAACCCGACGGTCTTGGACCGGGGTGGGGTGTCGCGATCGTCTGCTCGCACGCCACCTCCCTGGTCCACCGTCACCAACTGGCCGGAGGGTACCCGGGCCGCGCCGCGCCATGCGCGTGGCCACCCGTCGATCCCGGCTGCCTGTCGTAGGCTCTATTTCGGGTCGTTGCCCGTCGCCTCGGGCTCATCCGGCGGCTTCGGGGTTCTCTTCCGGTAGGCCAGGACCACCGCGACGACGGCTATCAGAGCCACGATCACGAGAATTTCCATAGGCGGCGCATACCCCACCCGCTGATCTCCAACCGCTGTTTGCCCGGCGGACAGCGCGGTAGTCCCGACAGAGACGGTATCCACTCGACTGGAGGCGATCATGGGTCTTCCTGAACACCAGCAGCCGCCCGCTCCGCCCGACGAGGACGCGGGCACGCCGTGCGAACAGGCTGGTCCCGAACCCGATCAGGAGGGCCCCGCACTGCGCGGGCCGACCGGCGCGCCGATCGCCGGCGACGCGAGCATCCGCGCCCAGCAGGGCGGCGCGCTGACCACCGCCCAGGGTTTGCCCACCGCCGATACCGATCACGCCCTCAAGGCGGGCCCGCGCGGACCGGTGCTGCTGCAGGACATCCACCTGCGGGAGAAGATCACCCACTTCGATCACGAACGCATCCCCGAGCGGGTCGTGCACGCGCGCGGTGCGGCCGCCCACGGCGTGTTCGTCGCCAACGGCGCGGCCGCCGAGCTGACCCGCGCCAAGTTCCTCGCCGCCGACGCGCGGACCCCGGTATTCGTCCGCTTCTCCACGGTGCTCGGCTCTCGTGGTTCGGCCGACACCGTGCGCGACACCCGTGGTTTCGCGGTGAAGTTCTACACCGACGAAGGCGTCTACGACCTGGTCGGCAACAACATCCCGGTGTTCTTCATCCAGGAGGCGATCAAGTTCCCCGACGTGATCCACGCGGGCAAACCACAGCCGGATCGCGAGATTCCGCAGGCACAATCCGCGCACGACACGTTCTGGGATTTCGTCACCCTGCACACCGAGGCCACCGCGCACACCTTCTGGAACATGTCCGACCGGGCGCTGCCGCGTTCGTTCCGGATGATGGAAGGCTTCGGCATCCACACCTTCCGGCTGGTCGCGGCCGACGGCACCACCAGCCTGGTGAAGTTCCATTGGAAGCCACGGCTCGGCGTGCATTCGCTGCTGTGGGAGGAAACCCAGCTCACCGCGGGCTTCGATCCCGATTTCCATCGCAGGGATCTGGCCGAGGCGATCGCGGCGGGCGCCCTGCCGGAGTGGGATCTGGGCGTCCAGGTGTTCCCTGACACGCCCGATCATCTCTTCGAAGGCATCGATCTGCTCGATCCGACCAAGATCGTGCCGGAGGAGCTCGCGCCGGTGCAGGTGATCGGCACGCTGCGGCTCACCGCCAACCCGGTGAACTTCTTCGCCGAGACCGAGCAGGTCGCGTTCTGCCCGAGTCATCTCGTGCCCGGCATCGAGGTCACCGACGATCCGCTGCTGCAGGGCAGGCTGTTCTCCTATCTCGACACCCAGCTCAGCAGGCTCGGCGGCCCGAATTTCGCGCAGCTGCCGATCAATACCCCGCACGCCGACGTCAACGACCTGTTCCGCGACGGCATGCATCAGACGGCCGTGCACCCCGGTATCGCCCCGTACAAACCGAATTCGCTGGGTGGCGGATGCCCGTATGCCGCGAGTCTGGCCGGCCAGGCCTATGTCGAGTCACCGACGCCCATCCCGCCACCGACCGCCAAACTGCGGACCACGGCCAACAGTCCGGAGGCGGTGTCGTTCGCCGATCACTTCTCCCAGCCGCGCATGTTCTATCGCAGCCTCACCGAGGGCGAGCGGCAGCGGCTGGCCGACGCCTTCTCGTTCGAACTCGGCAAGTGCACCTCCGAAACGGTGCGGCGACGTGCCCTGCAGATGCTGGTCAACGTCGACGACGAGCTGGCAGGCTATGTCGGCGGGCAACTCGGACTCGACCTGCCCGCACCGGACACCGACCGCGTCGAACTCGCGCCGAGCCCCGCGTTGTCCCAGCGCAAGGGCAGCTTCCCGGTCGACGGCCGCAACGTCGCCGTGCTGGTGGACGACACCGCCACCGCCGACGCCGTCGAGGCGGTCACCGCCGCTCTCGAACAGGCCAAGGTGACCCCGTTCGTCGTCGCGGCGCGCGGCGGTGCGGTCGACGGTGTGCCGGTGTCGCGAACCTTCGCCACCATGCGATCGATCGAATTCGACGGCGCCATCCTGCTGGGCGGCCCGCTCGATCCACGGGTTGACCTGCTGGTCGATGAGATGTGGCGGCACGGCAAGGCGATCGCGGCAGTCGGAGCGGCGGCGGAGATACTCCAGCGCAACGGCGTCGACATGGACGCACCGGGAATCACCGTCGCCGACGCCGGCACGGCCACCAGCGCGTTACTCACGGACCTGGGTGAGCATCGCGCCTGGGCCCGCATCGAACCCGAGTCATGAGCAGACTCAGCCAGAGCTGTCCGGTTCGCGCCGTCGTTGATACAGGGGGCCGATCAGCCAGACCCCCGTGAACAACACGGCGAAACAGATCCCCGCGGCGATCGAGGCCCACATGCCCGCCACGGTGTCGAAGATCAGCACGGTGACCCCGGTCAGCGCGACCCCGAGCAGGATCATCCCGGCGAACGCGTAACGATGGGCAGACGCTACGAGGTCGGCGAGCTGATGCCTGCGGAACAGCAGCCGGTGCGTGGCGACCGGGGCGACAAGCAGCACCGTCGCCGCGACCGACGCGACGACGGTGCCCAGGTAGACCACCTGCATCGACGTGTCCAGGATGGTGAACCTGGCCTGGAACGGCAGGGTCAGCAGGAAGCCGGTAAGCAGCTGCACACCGGTCTGCACGACCCGCAGTTCCTGCAACAGATCGGCCCAATTCCGATCCAGCCGCTGGATCCCGGTCTCGCCGCGAACCCGCTTGTCCCACTCCGCGTCGTCGCGCGCCGCGCTCATCGCCGATTCCTTTCGCCCTATTCCGGGCATGCCCCGAGGCGTCGTCGCGAAACGGGAAGGGGCAGGTCAGGCACCGGATTGAACAGTGCCGAACGGCTACTACCGCTACATGGACCACAGCACAGCCCCGCTCGTCGCCGCGGACTCCGCGTTCTTCTCCACCTGCGGCAGCTCGCTGTCGGTGAAGCCGGCGATGCTGGCCGTCGCCGGCGGCAAGGACGGCGGCCTGCTGGTGGCCAGGGACAGCCACAAATCGATCGTCGCCGGGTTGATCTTCTCCGGGGTACAACCGCACTGGATCACCCCGCGCTGGGACGCCGAGCGGCACTTCTCGCATCCGCCGTCACCCGCCCAGGTCGACCAGGCCTGGCGCGACCATCCCGACGCCGCTGGCGCGTTGATCGTCAGCCCGAGCCCCTACGGCACCTGCGCCGACCTGCGCGGGATCGCCGAGGTGTGCCCCGCCTGCGGCAAACCGCTGATCGTCGACGAAGCCTGGGGCGCGCACCTGCCCTTCCACCCCGACCTGCCCACCTGGGCGATGGACGTCGGCGCCGATGTCTGCGTGGTGAGCGCGCACAAGATGGGCATGGGTTTCGAACAGGGTTCGGTGTTCCAGCCCGCGCCGCTCGAGATCGCGTTGCCGACACCCGAAGACCTGCAACTGGAGACGGTGATGCTGCCCCGCGACGCGTTCTTCGCCCCGACGGAGCTGGTGCCCGCCGCGGAGGCGGCAGGCCGGATCGCCGCCGAGCAACTCACCCCGTATCCGCCCGGAATCCCCGCGATCGTGCCGGGCGAGCGCATCGGCGCGGCCGTCGTGGACTACCTGCGCACCGGTGTCGCCGCGGGCATGAATGTGCCCGACGCGAGCGATCCCCGTTTGCACGCGATTCGGGTCGTCGCCGGGAGCTGACCTGTTTGCGTCCCGCAGGCCCGGGTAGGCGGTCTGTGGGTCCCCAAGACGGCCCACCGGCCACCGGCGGTGGCCGAGAGATCTGTCTGAAAGGAATGCCACATGGGTATCGCGGACAAGGCGAAGAACAAGGCCGAGGAGCTGGCGGGCAAGGCCAAGGAGGCCACCGGCAAGGCCACCGACGACCGTGATCTGGAGAACGAAGGTCGCGGCGACCAGGTCAAGGGGAACTTGAAGGGCGCGGGGGAGAAGGTCAAGGACGCCTTCCGCGACTGACCAGCCGACTCGCGCGGGCCACCGGCCGACTACCGCCCGTGGGCCGCTGCTGTGCCCTCCCCCTCGTGCACGGGGAGCAGCCGATGATAGAAGCGGGCGCG
>NZ_JBSGVD010000066.1:0-17639 GCF_053608285.1 Nocardia sp. NPDC055053
CGAACCCGGAAGCTAAGGCCACCTGCGCCGATGGTACTGCACTCGACAGGGTGTGGGAGAGTAGGACACCGCCGGAACATCATTGCGAAAGGCCCCCAGCATCATGCTGGGGGCCTTTTTGCGTTCCCGGACAAGGTCTCTCGCAGGGGCGGGTCTCGCTACAGCACGTAGCTCTCGAACATTTCGTCCGAACCCTCTGTCATGGTGACAGTTCCCCCGAGAGCCGTGGTGACGAACCGCATCAACTGGTGTTCGTCGACGCCGCTCGACGCTGCCCGGTTGACGGCATTGAGCAGCAGATGCGCGATGCGGTCCGGCTCGCCGTCCCACTCGTCCTTGTCGTATCCGAAGTCGACTGTGAATCCATAGTTTTCGCGAAGTTCCGCAGCGAGCGCGGCTATCGCCTCCAGCCGGGTCCCACCAGGACGCAGGCAATGCACACCCGGACCTTCGAGATACCACCGGCAGCCCTCCGGCGGCACCTCGTCGGCAATCGCGCGGACACGCGCCTCATCGTTGTTCCAGTCGAAGAACACCGTGAAAGCGTGCACATGTGCGCCGCTCGCGTCGACGAGAACAAGGCTGCGCGCTACCTCATACCAGCGATCTGGATCGATCAATCTGGCGATGCCGAATGCCGCCTGACGTACGTCCTCGACGACCACCTCCCGCTCACGGCCACTGTGGACCCGCCAACCTCCCTCGACAGGAACAATCGTCGCGATCTCCGCCATGGCACCAATATTCCCATGCCATCTACGCCGATCGTGTCGACACCAACCATGCTCAAGGCGCCGGCGCCGACCTCCATGGGATGGATGTCGTCCACGCGAGTATCGGGCAGCATCGCACCGCTGAGATCGCCACGCCCGCTGTAGATCTGGTAGCAGATTTCGATACGTGTGAGTCCGCTGGCGGAGATGTTCTCGGCCGGGTCGATGTGCGATTGGAAGAGCAGCGACGGACCGGCGACCTGCGTTACGGCCCGCCCCGACGGTAGGCGTCAGCCGTCGTTCTGGACAGGCAGCAGGCGACGCCTAGTATCGAGGATGATGCCGGTGGCTCCGGGATCAGCGAAGGGGGCGCCGTATGAGTCAGTTGCCGATGTTGTCTGCTGTGGGGATCGTCGCGGAGCGCGTTCGGCTGCGCAAGGCCCGTGACGCCGATCGGGAGCGGCTCATAGAGCTACGAACCGACGCGGAGGTTGCGGCCTATATCGGTGGTCCACGTCTCCGGGAGGATGTCGAGCGATACCTCGACGCGATCGGGGGTGCGGCCAACGCGACCGACGCGCCCGGTACCTTCATCATCGCCGACAAAGCGACCAATGATCTCATCGGAACATTCGAGCTCAAACGCCGGGCACCGGACCAGCCCGGTCGAGTCATCGAAGGCGGCGAGGAGCTGGAATTGGGCTATCTGATGCGGCGCGATGCCTGGGGCGCGGGACTGGCGTTCGAGGCTGCCACCGCCGTATTGCGAGCAGCCGCAGACGAACTCCCCGATCAGCCGGTCCTGGTCGTCACCCAGACAGCCAACCAGCGTTCACTCGGACTCGCGATCCGCCTGGGATTCCGCACGGTCAGCACCTTCGAGCAGTTCGACGCCGAGCAGACATTGCTGGCCGCGGCCCTGCACTCGTTCAAAGCCTGAGCGGCGGACGATGTGGTCGTCCGCCACTCAACGGCACGGTCTCTGTTGCTGAGCGGAGTGTCAGTACCACCGTTCGACCTCAGCACGACAACTTCGGTCGCAACGGTTCTTGGTGACGGCTGCACAACTTCTGGTTGAGCAGGGACTACGAGGTCGTGAGGTCGCCTACTCCGGGCTGCGACGGGCCGATGTTCGGTTCGTGTGGTGAGGTAATCGTGTTGCGGTCGGGGGAGGGTGTTGAGTAGGTTTTCAGCCGGGGTCAATTGCCCGAAGTATGTTGTTGCACTTGATAATTAGACAAGATCACTGTCATCGGCAGTGACTTTGCGTAGGGGGAGATCTGAACCTCGACGAGGCGTGGCAGCTCAGTCGAAAGTCCCTACTGGAAGCCGGTATACGGCGTCAATGGTCCGCCGGGTCGGTGCTGATGCGCGAAGGCGAGCAATCTGAGCATGTTGTGGTCATCGAGGCCGGGCGTGTCAAGGTGTCTTCAGCGGCGGTCAGTGGCAAACAAGCGCTCCTGGCGATACGTGGGCCGGGCGATCTGCTCGGCGAGTTCTCCGCGATCGACGGCAGGGCTCGCTCGGCCACGGTGACAGCCTTGTCCTCGGTGACCGCGACCATGCTCTCGGGATCGGCGTTTCGCGACTTGCTCATCGGCGACGGCAAGGTCGCGTTCACGCTGTTGCGGATAGTGGTCAACCGCCTGCGTGAAGCTGATGTCCAGCGCCTCGAGTTCGGTGCGTACAGCGTTACCGAGCGAATCGCGCGCTTGCTGCTCGACTACGCCCGGCGCTACGGCGAGCGGGGAGACGATGGGGTGATCATCACTTTGCCGTTGTCGCAGGAGGAGTTGGCGCACGCGGCGGGCGCGTCGCGAGAAGCGGTGTCCAAGGCCCTGAAGCGGTTGCGTCAGCTCGATGCGGTGCGGACCGGTCGGCGACGGGTGGAGCTACTGCGGCCAGATCTTCTCGCCGAGATCGTGGAAGGGCTGCCGAGTGTGCATTTGGACGCAGACATGCCCTCCGACCCCCGATAGACATGAGGCGATCCACACCATAGGGAGGCAACCATGAACGAACCGCTGCACCGCAGCTTTCTCGTCGTCGACGTCGAGAACTCGAGCCAGCTGGGCAATGCCGAACTCGCGGCGATGCGCTCGACGCTATACGGGATTCTCGGCGAGGTAACCGATCGCACCGGATCGGTTGTCGTGGGCGATGATCGGGGCGACGGCTGCCTGTTCGTACTCGACCTACCCGTGCTGGACGTCCTGGACAAGGTTGCCGAGTCCGTGGTGGAGGGCGTGCGTGTCCACAACCACACAGTCGGCCCGCTCGATTGGATGCGTGTCCGTATCGCCGTGCACGAGGGCTACGTGCACAAGGACGAGCAGGGTTGGTCCAGTGACGCGCTGACCGCCACGTTCCGGCTCAACGATGCCGCCGTTGTCAAAGAAACGCTGAAGATCGCGGCCAGGGCTGTCGGGGTCATCGCCGTCTCGGATCTCGTGTATCAGGGTGTCGTTCGTCATAACTACCGGCCGAGGGTGAGCTCCGCCGAGTACCGCGATGCCGAGATCACGGCCAAGGAAGGCAAGGTACGGGCGTGGCTTCGGGTTCCGGGCTACCCTGAGCCTCCGCTTCCCGCCCTTGCCTCCGAGTCTGGCGGAGCTCGGAAGAAGGCCGTCCTGACCGACGAGTCCGGTTCGATCAGGGCCAACAACATGATCGTCGGTGATGTGCGAGCCCGCACCATCATCGGTGGTGACAATGTCGGCGGGACGGTGCTGGCGTGACCGATTCCGAGGCGCCGGTCGCTGAGGAGACCACGCGGCCGGAGCTTGTCGAGGACGCCGAGGCGGAGGCGGCGGGTATCCGCCGGCGAGCCACCGATGCGGAACGTAAACGTGAGGCGCGCGCCGCGGTGACCGCGCTGACCGACGCGGTCGGCGCGCTCGGGCTGTCGCTCAATGCCAACACGGTGATCATCGGTGAAACACAGGTCGGCACCCTGGTCGGCCGCGACAACTACGCGGGCATATCCGGCGCGGGGTTCGTGCCGAGCGGGCAGGTGTCAGCCGGTCGGCTCGATGATCTCGCGCAGATGTTCGAGCCGCCGCCGAGATTCGAGCAGATGTGCGACCGCCTGAAGTCGGAGCCGGTGTTGCTTCTGCGCGCCCCTGCGGGTTGGGGAAAGACCGCGACCGCATTGCGGGCGCTGAGCCGCCAGTGCTCAGGCGGGGTGCACAAGCTCAATCCTGATGTGGCACTACGGTCGTTGGATATCGAGTTCGAGCAGCGGACGGGCTATCTGCTCGATTCTCCCGAGAGCGAACAGCTGCGGTTCCTGAGCGAGTTCCATCTCGAGCAACTCGGGCGACGGTTGGTCGAGCACGAATGCCGATTGGTCGTCATCGTGGACGAACGAGCCGAGCTGGGCGCCGATATCTTCCCATTCGTGCTCGACGGCGGTGAGCCCGCCGATGTTTCGGCGACGGTGAACAACTACCTGGTCAGTCAGCTTTCGGCTGATGAGCTCGGCCTGCTCGATCGAGCCGAAGTGACGCAGTTGCTCAGCCTGGTGTCCGAGCATCGCCCGCCGGCCCGCGAACTGACCCAACTTGCCGCGCAGCTTGTCGACGTTGCCCGGGGCCGAATCAATATCGCCGAGGTCGTCGGTAGGTATTCAGCGTCCGACGACAATCGGTTCCGGCAGTGGTTCGACGAGCTCGACGCCGATACTCGCCCGTTCGCGATCGCCTTGGCGGTGTTCAACAATATGCCGCTGCACATCGTCTCCGCGGCGGGCCGGACACTGGCGAGGCTGATTGCGGCAGCGGAGGCCGTCGACGAGGACGGCGGGCCGGCGCAGTCGGTGTTCGGCGTGCGGAGCGCCGAGCTGCTGAACAGGGCCAGGGCGCAGTCGTATCGGTCCCACGAGGACAGCGAATACGGCCGAATCCCGGTCGACGTGGTGCGATTCGCGGACGAACGGATTCCCCGGCGACTGCTCGAATATGTTTGGCAGGAGTATCCCGCTGCGCACGAGCTGGTTCGTGACTGGTTGCGCGAACTCGGCGGAGTCGGCGACCTCAGGGTGAGCACGCGGGCGGGCGTCGCCGTGGGCCTGTTGTCCACATTCGAGTTCGAACACGCCAGACAATTGGTGATCGAACCGTGGGCCGACAGCGGCCGCCGCAACGACCAGTATGCCGCGATCGGCGCGCTGCAGTTCCCCGGTCTGCAGCCCGAACTCGCGCCGCTGGTCGCGCGGATGCTCGCGGCATGGTCGCGGCCGGGACAGCCACCGGCACGGCGAGTCACGGCGACGGCTGCGCTGGGTAGCGCAGTGGGGCAACTCATGCCGCATCGTGCCGTCGGGCTGTTGCGCCAGACAGCTCGCAGCACCGACCCTGAACTGCGCAATGCTGTGTGTTACAGCATGATCGAGCTCTTCAACGTTCGAGAGCAGACGGGTCGCGTCCTGCGTGAGCTGCGAAGATGGACCGCGTCGCAACGGAAAGGCCTGCGTGCCACCGGATTCTTATGCGTCCTGCAACTGAGCTTCGATCTGTCGGTCGACACCGCTGAGGGTGTGCATCCGTGGCCGGTCCTGGTCTGGCTGGCCGATCGATCCAGCGAGCATCGCGACGATATCGTCGTGCTCTTCGCCCGCCTGATGCAAGCACCGTACTTTCTGCCGGCTGCCTACGACGAGATACGGCGCTGGGTATATATCGCCGAGCACGACACTCAATTACGCGGGCCGTTGGGGCGACTGCTGGCCGACCTGGAGAAGGCGGATCAAGACAACGGAGCCGTTCCGTACTACCTCCGTGAATGGGCTGACGAGCACAACGGTCCGGCTGCGGCCGTTGCCGAACTACTGACAATGATCGATCCGAAAAGGATGAATTGACATGACAATCGACGGGGCGCGCCCGCTGATCCGCTACGCCGCGGTGGAGCGGGCCGCGTGGCGGACATTTCGTCCGCCGACCGATGGACACGCGGCAGTGTCGGTGGATCGTGCGGGTGAGTTGCTGCTGTTGACTCGTCGGCCCTCGGCGGGTGAGGTGTTCTTCGGCCGTCCTGTCGGCGTCCACTGGGTGGATGTCGCAGTACATCACGAACCGTGCAAGTTCGATCTACCCGCGGCTGAGGGAGTGTTCAGCTTCACCGCCGAGGTCGACACAGCGTGGCAGGTGACTGACCCGGTGAAAGCGGTCAAGGACCACCCCGCCAGCGGCGAGCAGGTGTACCGGCCGTTCCTCGAACGGGAACTGCGTCGGTTGAGCCGCGAATATCAGGTCGAAGGTTTCGCGGTGGCCGAGCGTGACATCAACGAGCACTTCGCCGGCCGAGTGTTCGAGTTGGGCTGCGGAATTACGCTATTGAGCTGTTCGGTGAAGCTGGCTCCGGAATCGAGCACGCACGCCTACATCCAGGAAGCCACGTTCGACCACAGAAAGGCGCAACGTCGTGCCGCCGAGCACGACGCGCGTCTGCACACCGCGCAACTGCAACTGAGCGAGAACGAATCCCAACACGGTCTGAGACTGCAGACCTCCCACCAGGACTACGAGCTCGTCAAGCTCGCCCAGCGACGCGACCTCGAGCTGGAGCAACAGCGGATGAGCTTCTATGCGGAGGCACTGCAAGGTGGTGAGTTGAGCGTGCTCGCGTATCGGCTGGCGTCCAACCGCGACGATGTCAACGAGGTCATCGCGTTGATGATGCGTCAGAAGCAGGTTGACTTCGATGCTGCGCACGGCATGCTGAACGCGCTGCTGGATCAGAGTCTGGTCAACAAGCGCGATGTCCAAGACATCATGGCGCGTGCGACGGCGGTCATCGCCGACCATTTGGGTCCAGCGGCATTGGGAACCGGCCCGGAGGTACCGCCGAAGCCCGAGCTGGCCGCGTCACCGATGTCGGCACTCGTCCAAGAGGCCGAGGTGCTCGACCGGTCCGACGATGACGATGACGACGATGTCTGACCCCCTTGTCGCGGGAAATCCGTTGATCGAGTTGCCCGTGTTCGGAGGACTGATCGCGCAGCTGGACAAAGTCCTGCTCGACCTGGGTTTCACCGCGAAATGGGCCGAGACGGTGGAGTTTCTGACTACCGCGGCGGTGGCGTTCACCGTACTGACGGTTGTCGTCGGCAAGCTGGTGCCGTGGGTGAGCGGCAAATTGGTCGGGCACGAAGAGCGGCTCACCGCGCCGGTCCCGGTGGTGTTGTTGGCGCCGGAGTGGCTGGTAACCAAGCTCCTGGTCAAAGCCGGGCGAAAGCCGGGAGCCTTCGTGTACGGCTACGGCGAGAGCGTGCTGGTCTTGGTGGACTGGTTGCGGGCCACTCTGGCTGTTGTGCTGCGGATTCTCGGATCGGTCGGCAAATTCCGGCGAGCGATCGCGGGCATCCTGCTCGTCCTGGCATTCCTCTCGTGGAACAGCGGGTCGTGCGTGGCCGATAGCCAGCCGTGTGTGTCTCCGGTGCAGCACTGGAACGGATAGCTCTTCGGGCGCGTCGATCACGCGGGCGCGCCGAGAAGCGCCACCGTGAACCAGGCAAGGAAGACGACGAGGCTGATCGCCGTCCAGCGCAGGGCCACCGCGAACCGGTGGTACTTGTGCTGGGCGATTTCGGCCAGAGCTCCGGCTTGCCACCATGCCTGATCGGCCAGCACCGGGGTCCGCGGTCGGTCGTCCGCTTCGACGGGAAAACTCGGAAAGCAGAACCAGTTGCCGGTTTCGGAACCGCTGAGTCTAGGTCGCAGCGTCGCGGCGAGGTAGCCCATACAGACGATCAGGCTCACCGCGAGTCCGATCGCCATCACGACAAGTACGGTGTTCATCGACGTGCGCGCGGTGGTGACCAGCCCGGTCAGCGCGAATCCGTTGGCGGTCAACAGCAGGCCCGCTTTGGTGTCCGCGGCGAGGATGACGCGATTGAACTCGGAGATGGTGCGGAGTGCGGTATTGAGATCGTCGAGTGGGCTGAGGCGTGTGGTGTGAATCATCATGGGGTCAGCACATCAGTGCGGGCCGCTGGTTTCCAGGTACTAAGACACACAACGGGTTTCGGCTGCCGTTGTGCTACGTCAGGCCGCTCACACCGTCCGTCAACGAAACTGATGATCAGGTACGGGTTCGGCGTTCAGCAGCGCGCGGTCTTCTCTGTAGTGGAACTCGACGAAGACTATTTCGAGGCACTGTGAGGGGAGGTGTTAGACCGGGTCTCGGAACTCAGGTCTGGGTTTGTGACAGCGCGCCAGCTGTTGCCGAGTCGACCGCTGCGTAGGCACGCGCACACGCATCCAAGTCGTCGGATATCGCGTTGAGCTTGCCCAGCAAGGCCTTGTCGGCCTGGTCCCAGGCGGCTTGCAGCGCGGTGCTTGCGGTCTCGGCGGCGGGACCCCACCCCTGATGCCGGTCAGCCATCTGTCTGGAGCACGACGTGAGGTCCATCCCGGAGTTCGTCACCTCGTCACGCAGCCGGGTTGCCGTCTGCTGTAGGGCCGTGATGGCCACCGACATGTTCTCGTTAACGCCCATTGGATCCTCGACTTCTGCGGAGCTCATCCTCTGCCCGTGCCGCACGATCCCTGGTTGTGCTGGGAGTGTGGCCGTACGAGCGCCGTGCTGCTCATCGCAGTATGACTCATCGACATGCTCCGCAGTCGCCATCGTGTGGCTCGTGACACCCGGCGGTCACCATGAAACTGCTTGTATTCCAGGGAGTTTGGAGAAGATCCGGGTTTTTGAGGATTGAATGGAACCGTTTCGGGTCGAGCCGCGTCTCTATAGGTAACGGGGTGAGTTTCGACTGGGTACTGCGGATCGGCAGGCGCCCGGGATGGTGGCGTGATGACGTTGGCGTGGAACGACGTGAAGGACTGGAACGGCGACAGTCTCGAGGCGATGGCACGGGCGTACTCGCAGCGCGCCGCGTCGATCCGCCTGCTCGAGTCCGTGGTGCGGCGGTCGGCCGATGTCGAGGGGTGGGCGGGCGCCGCCGATGATGCGGCCCAGCAGAAGATCACCTCGTTCGCCGTGGAGCTGGATAGCCTGGCCGGCCAAGTCGAACCGTTGAATTCGCTGGCGCTGAACACCATCACCACGATGGAGGACCTGCGCACCAAGGCTGTGGAGATCGAAAGCCTCGCAGGAACCGAAGGATTCACCGTGTCGGCGGAGGGGAAGCTACATGATCTCTGGGCCGAAACCGGCCGCACGGAGGGCCTGTCCGACGACGAGAAGGCGCGCCGCACGCGGATCGCGGCGCAACTGGAAGTCGACGCTGCCAAGGTCATCACCGACGCGCGCGCGTTGGATGACGAGAACGCTGCTGCGCTGAACCGAGCGGCAGGCGACGTGGTTGTTGAAGCGCCCGGCAATCAACCCAACATCTCGCGCGACAACACTGGGATCGTCATCGAAACCGGAGTCGGCGACGATACCGTCGAAGTGACGGAGGACCCGAACACCCACATCGCCACCGTCACGGTGAACGGGAAGCCGGTCGAACCCCCGCTGACGGCGGATCAATCGAAGAACATCACGATCAAGACCGACGCAGGCAATGACACGATCACCGTCTCGCCAGGAACCCGGGTCGGCGTGAAGATCGAAGGAGGCGACGGGCGGGACACGATCCGCGGCGGCGCGGGCAACGACACCATCTCCGGCGGCGACGGCGATGACATGATCACAGCCGGCGACGGCGACAACAAGATCGAGGGCGGCAAGGGCAGCGACACCCTTGTCGGTGGTAGTGGCCGCGACTACATCAACGGATCCACCGGCCAGGACCTCATCAAGGGAGGCGATGGTGACGACGTCATCTACGGTGGCGACGACGCCGACCAGATACAAGGCGAGGGCGGCAACGACTACCTCGACGGCGGTCAGGGCGGCGACTTCGTGATCGGCGGCGACGGCAACGACATCCTGTCCGGTGGCCTCGGCGACGACATCCTGCGGGGTGGCGTCGGCGACGACAAGCTGTATGCAGGAGCAGGAAAAGACGACGTCGGAGACAGCTTCGGTGGCAACGACACCTACTACGTGCAGCGTGGCGAGGACACCACGATGGAGGCAGGCAACGGTGGAACGAACACCGTGGTCGACGTCGTCCTCACGAATATCGACCCCGACAAGATCAAGGTCGAAGGCAGCGACGAGTTCAAAGAACGGGTGAACGCCGACCTCGAGTTCTACCGGTCATCCCCGACCGGTCAGCAGACGCTGGAGGGACTCAGCAACACCGAGCACACGGTCACGATCAAAGAGGGCACAGACGGCCAGAATTCGGCGAATGGTGACTGGAGCCGGGCGACGATCGATCCTTCGGGGAAACCGAATGTCGGCTCCGACTCGACGATCACCTACGATCCGACAATGGTGCAGTTCGGCGGACAGTACGCGAATGAGCCCTACAACAACACGCCACCGTCGGTCACCCTCCAACATGAAGCCGCCCACGCCTACGACATCACCCACGGAACGATCCGGTGGAACAGCAGCAATCCCATCGTCTACAGCGGTGATGATGCTGTCGATCATGGAATCCAGGAGGGAGAACGAGTCGCGGTCGGCCTGCCGATTGATCATGACGACAACCCGCAGACCCCGGAGCAGCGCGTGTCCGACAGTGAACACCCATCACAGATCACGGAAAACGCGCTGCGAGCAGAACTCGGCCTTCCGGCTCGCGAACACTACCGTCCGACGACACGATGACAAGGGCGATGTACGCCCGGCGTATCCGAATCACATTGGCCGCCGCCCTTGTCGGCCTCGTCAACGCGTGCGGCGCGCCAGGTCCGAGTGATCGAACAGAGTCGACTGTGGCCGATGCCCCGCGGACCGACCCGTATCTGTGTGAAGCGCGGCCTGTCGCGGCCGATGACCCGTCCATCGAGCTCGACACGACATTCGACTCGACCGGCAATCGAATCGTTGTCGGCTATCGCCTGACGAACCATCGATCCGAAGCGGTGTACGTCGTCGCCCGTGTCCCGGATGCCGATGGTAAGGGAGGCGCGCAGGGGCACTATGTCGTTCCGCGTAGCGATGGCGTCGTGGAAATCAGCAAACGATTGTTCCGTTCGGTTGATTGCCCGAAGCTGCGGTACCAGGCACCGCCGGAGCCGGATCTGCTGCGAATCGACCCTGGCGCCACCTTCGCCGAGCAATTCACCGTTTCCCTGCCCCTGACAACGATTCATCCATACCAGCCGCTGGACCCAGGGGACCTCGCGCCCATGCCTTCGCGACCAGGACACATCGTCTTCTGCGTCGGGCTGATGCGCTCTAAGACCACGACCGCGCAGCCGACTGAACGCGACGGCGAGCAGCGGTATGACTATCGCGATCTCGACTTCAATGCACAGACACATCTCTGTAGCGATCCAGAGCCACTCTGAGCGAACACCGTGGAAGCTGTGTGGTGCTCAGAGCGCACATCAATGGGACTTCTCCTGGCTGAATGAGAACACGGGCATCGGACGATTTCGCGCTAACCGGCCCGGACCTTGACCCCGCCCGAGAACATCGAGTCATGAAACTGGAGCACCGCGGGCACCGTCCCCGGCGGCACGTCGAACACGATGGCCGTGGCCACACTCAGACCCGGATTGAGCTCGATGCTGCCGAAATCGTCCGACAGTGCCGCGTTGGCACCGAAGCTGCTGTCGAACTTCCGGTTGTGCTCGTCGTAGAGGTACTGGTTGGTGCCGTAGAAGGTGCGGGCTTCGTTGCCGATATTGGTGACCTGAACCCGGACCACGACGAACTCCCCGGTTGCCCGCTCGGACCAGAAGCCACCGCCGAGGACCGTGTCGCCCTGGTCGATGCCGGTCACCAGGAACTCGAACTTGCCGTCGCGCACCGCGGTTCCGGCGGGCGACGGCTGGTTCTTGGACGGTTTCGGGGCGACCGTGGTCGGCGCCGGAGTACCGGTCGGGATGCCCGCGCCCTGGACCGAGCGGCTGGTGGTGGTAACGCGCGAACGATTCGACGAGTCCGATGTGTCTGCGCCGATAGCGAATACACCGAGCAGGCACACGCCGACGCAGCCGCCCGCGATCCACAGGATCAGCGCATTGTTGTTCTTGGGTGGCGGCCGGAATCCGGGGGCAGGGTAGGGGCGCGGCAGGTTGTAGGGCGGTTGGGAGGGATAGCCAGGCGGGTTCGACATCGTGGTTCCTTGGTCCGAGGGCGCCGGGACTACCTGTCCCGGCGCCGAAGCCGGCTACTTCAGTGCGACTCGCGCGCCGCCGGAGAACGCCGAGTCGTGGAACTCGACCGCGGTGGGCACGGTGCCCTGGGGCACGTCGAACACGAGGGTGATCGACACCTTGTTGCCCGGATTGATCTCCTCGGCGAGATGGTCGTTGACGTTGATCTCGGCGCCCGTGTCGTTGGCGAACTCGCGCCCCTGATCGTCGATCAGCTTCTGATTCGAGCCGAAGTAGTGCTGCGCCTCGTTACCGACGTTGGTCACGTCGATATGGACCTGGATGAACTCGCCCTGCGCCTGTTCCTTCAGGATGTCGTTGATGCCGATCACCGTCACCGGTTCTTCCGCACCCGTGACCAGGAACGAGAACTTCCCGTCGCGGACTTCCGATCCGGCCGGCGCGGCGGTGTTGCGCTTCTCCTCGGCCTTGGCGACCTCGTTCGCCGCCCCGCCGATCAGCGCGACGCAGCCGCCGAACATCAGCAGGATGACGGCGAGGATTCCGCCGACCACCCACGGCCACACCTTCTTCTTCCGCGGCGACTGCGGGTAATGGGGTCCCTGCGGGTAGCCGGGCTGGGCGGGGTACTGAGGGTTGGTCATCGTGACTCCTGGGAAAAGAAGGGAATTGGCAATCAGTTGTCGGGACCGGCCTCGATCAGGCGTAGACCCCGCCGAGCACGCTGAGCGGCGAGCTGTTGATCCGGGCCAGTTCGTCGATCGAGACGGCGCCCGCAAGACGGGCCAAGACGAGGGTGATGTCTGCAGCCGCGGCGGCGTCGGCTCCCGCCTCGTGGTGCTGTTCGAGCGAAACCCCGAGTGCGGCCGATACGGTGCTGAGCTTGTAATTCACTAGCCGCAGTTGCCGTTTCGACCATGACAACGAACATCCGTATGTCCACCGGGGGAGTGGAGCACCGCTGAATTCGCAGGCTCGCATCATGTTGTTCATGTCGAACGTCGCGTTGTGGGCGATCACCGGAAGGTCTCCCACCAGGGCCCGCACCTCGGACAGCCGTTCGGCGAAGGTGGGCTGGCCCGCGACCGCCGCCGGCGTGATCTTGTGGACGCGCACATTGAACGGCGCGAAACTGTCGACAGCGGCAGGCGGCCTGCACAGCAGCGAGTGAGTCCGCACCCGCACACCGTCGCGGACGATCGCAATGCCGATCGAACAGATACTGCCGCGGGCTGGGTTGGCGGTTTCGACGTCGAAAGCGGCGAACGACAGAGTCATCGGGATTCCTCCAGGGGAAGGGGTCGAATACGCGGGCTACCGCACTGAACGAGGTACGGCCGCGAGAGGCGGAGTGCTTCGAATTCCGCCCAGTCATGTGCGATGCCGGCAATGGCGCCGGTCAAACGCGAGACCATCGGTTCCGGACTGATGTTCACCTGCCAGACCACGAGCTCCTGATCGGTGGTGTCGAGCACCACCAGCGGTGGCGCGAAAGTCGTTGTCATGTCAACTCCGTGGATCGGCACACCCGATCGGGGCGTGCGGGGTCGCGCCGTGGCAGTACCTGCCCGGCGAGAATTCGAGGGGTATGTCAGCGCCTACGGCGCTCGGCGAGCCGTCGCCGAATCCGGTCGAACAGCGTGCGCAGCCGGGTGATCGTCGAGGCAGGATGCGGTGCGGGTGGGGTGATCGGCCGCACCCCGAGTCGGGCTGCCAGTTCGGCCGGGGTCGGCACCTGGCTGCTGCTGACGGGAACGTCCAGCTTGATCGGCGCGCGGACCGGCGGAGTCGGTGAGGTGCTTGCGACGTACTGCTCGATCGTCTGGCTGGTGAGATGCCAGCCGTGGCATGCCGGGCACTGGTAGCACCGCACCTCGCGACGTCGGGGGTCGCGGGTGTCGATGCCACCGAGGACGAGCTCGGCATCAGCACGGGTGAAGTACCGCCGTTTGCCGTGGAAGCAGCGCGTCACCGGGGTCCGCAGTCGCTGTTTGCGCAGGTCGTCGCCATTCCGGAGAGCCAGCGCACGGGGGCTTCCTGACCGGTGTCGACGGTGCCGAGTTCGTCGGTGGGTGGACATACGCTCTCCTCTCGGGTGATGGAAGGCACGACGAAGTACGGCCTTGTAACGGCCGGATCGTGGTCGGGATCTGTTGCGGAGCAACAACTTCGGTCTGCGTGCGGTCGGCGGGGAGGTGCGTTGCCGATGGACAGAACGTAGCAGCATCGTCATCACACCGTCAAGCAATTAACAATGTTTTCAAGATGGTGAAGGGTGGACATTGGCTGCAAGCTGGGGCGAATGTTGAAAACATCGTCAATCCCATACGGTGTAACCTTGCGTTTGACGACCCGCTCCACGTGGTGGCAGGTCGAAAGGGAGGCACATGTCGGACTCAACCGCCACAGTCGCCGCAGCGGAGATCGCCCGGATGGCCGGTGTCACCCGCGCCACCGTCAGTAATTGGCGCCGTAGGCACGCCGATTTCCCCGTTCCGGTGACCGGCGGCTCCGAGGCTCGACCCCTGTTCGATCTCGGCAAGGTACAGCAATGGCTGCGCGGCCACGGGGTACAGGCCGCCGACTCACCGCTGCAGCAATTGCGCACCGTGTTGCGGTCCGGCGTCGACCCAGCCACCGTGCCGGCGCTGATGGAGCTGGTAGGTGACCTCACTTCGGCGCCGGATACGCCACTGCACGCAGCCCTTCGCGACGCCGTCGCCGCGACCGACGTCAAGCAGGTCCTGGATGTGCTTGCCGAGCGCGGCCTGGACGCGGTGCCAAGCACCGGTGTCTACCCGACCGACCCACCCGTCGCCGCTCTCATGGCCGACATCCTCACGGCCGCAGCTTCGCCACCGCCACGCAGCCTGCTCGATCCCGCCTGCGGCAGTGGCACTCTCCTTCTCGAAGCCGCCCGGATCGGCGTCACCGCGCTGTCCGGCCAGGACGTGCTCCCAGTTCAGGCAGCCCGCACCGCCGCTCTTCTGCATGCGAGGGTCCCCGCCGCCACGGTCGACATCCGTACCGGCGACAGCCTGCTTGACGACGCCTTCCCCGGTGAGAAGTTCGACGCGCTGCTAGCCAACCCTCCCTATGCGCAACGTGATTGGGGTGCGGAGTCGTTGGCGGTCGACCTCCGCTGGGAGTACTCGGTGCCGCCGCGCGGTGAGTCCGAACTCGCCTGGGTGCAGCACATTCTCGCGCATCTGCGTGTCGGAGGGACTGCCGTCGTTCTTCTTCCGCCAGCCGTCGCCTCCCGAACATCTGGACGTCGGATCCGCATGGAGCTGCTCCGTGGAGGTGCCCTGCGCGCGGTGATCGCGCTGCCGCAGGGGGCGTCGACGCCACGCCAGGTGGGACTGCAGATCTGGGTGCTGCGTCGTCCCGGCGCGGAACCCGCTGAATCGGTGCTGTTCACCGACTCAGCACGACTGCCCAGTCACGGTGACGCCCAATCGGATTGGCAAGTTCTCGCCGAACGAGTCCTCGACTCGTGGCGAGCCTTCGATCACGGTGACGTCGACGCCGCCACCGTCGCGGACCTTGCCGCGGTCGTTCGAACGATGGACATCCTCGACGACGACGTCGACCTGACCCCCGCCCGCCGAGTTCGCGCCGCCATCGATCCCAGCAACGTGGCGGCCTCCGCACACGCTGCCATCGCCCTTCTCGGCGAGCAACTCGCCGAACTTCGCAGCGTCGCCGAGACGGTGAAGGAATGGTCAACCCGCGGCGACACCGCGCTGCGCACTGCCACCGTCGGTGATCTCGAACGAGGTGGGGCGGTTCGGCTGGTACCGACAACCCCTGAAGCCGTAGACCCCGACGCACCCCAACGTCTCGTGCTGTCCGGCCGTGATCTCCTCGCCGGACAAGGCCCATCCGGCCTCACCGGACCAGGTGTTGCGGTGTCCGCCGAACTGATTCGCGAAGGTGACGTCCTGGTGTCCCGATTCCGCGACGACCACGGCGCCGCTCAAGGCGCCCGCGTCGCCGAGGGCGCCGACATCGGTGCGGTCCCCGGCTCCGGCGTGATCGTCTTCCGGACCGACCCGACCAGGATGGATCCCTGGTTCTTCGCGGGGTTCATCGGCAGCCCCGACAACTCGGCGGCGATGTTCGGCTCGACCACGATCCGGCTCGACCCGTCCCGGCTGCGAATCCCGATCTTGCGCCTCGCCGAGCAGAAACCGTATGCGGTGGCATTCCGCAAACTGCATCTGCTGCGAGTTGCAGCCGCCCGGACCGCGGATGCTGCCGTCAGTGCCGCCGAGTTGATCGGGACGGGGCTGACAGCCGGGGTACTGGCTCCAAGCCGCGAGTAGCGAGCGATCCTACGCCCGCATTCTCATCGCTCCGCTCGACACTGCTCCTCTGACTTCACTGCGATGCATTCGATCCATTTGCGTTGCACCTCACCGGAAGTCGGTGCTTCGCCACACCGGGTGCCGCACCGCTGATAACCAGGAACCGGAGAGCCGTCGGGGTAGGTGCAGTTGGTCCCCTGTGCATCGCACTGGTAGTCCCGGCCGTAAGGGTCGCCGGCCTGCGTGGGCTGTGGACAGCGCGGATCTCCGACGACGTACGCCTGGCCACTGTAGATCGCGGTGCCGTTCTCGCAGTACAAGAACGTCGGCTCAGATGGCTGGCTCGCAGGTGATGTCGCCTGTGGTGCTGTGGTAGTCGGCGTCAATTCAGCGGGCTGCGCCGGTGGTGGTGAGTCCAAGGTGGTGCTGTCTGTGGCGAGTGGTGGCGACGTCGGGGTAGAAGGAGCAACAGGCGGAAGCTCTGGCGCAGACGAACTCTGCGACACCGACCCGGTGGAAGTGGGCGTAGTCGACGGTCCGTCTCCGTTGCACCCCGCCAGCGCCACCACGGCTGCGGCGAGCAGCCCGACTGTGAGTCGGCTAGCAGTGACAGTCATCAGCACGCCTTTCTGCCGAATGCCGCCCCGGTTCCTTTCGCCACGAAAGGCGTGGACGGTCATGCATGTGGGATCGGATATCGACTTGTCGTCGTTAGCTGCAGTCCGCTTCGGCAGCGTCAGCTCGGGTGTTGGCCGACGAAGTCGCGGTCGACCAGGACGACGCCGAGCCGAGCGCGATACTTGGCGATGACGGCACACGTATCGGTGTCGCGGAGTCGCTCAGCTGGCTACACGCTGGGTGGCGTCTAGATGTGTTCGGTCCACTTGGTGCAATCCCACCAGCGGGTGCTGTCGCCTTCAGGGTTGAGGGGCCAGCATAGATCCCCACGGCGGCTGGCACGTCCGATACTTCGGGGCCGCCTCCCCTCGGCTGTATGAGGTATCGCGACATGAGTGGCGCATTGAGGTGGGGTTCTGCGACCCCCGACCCACAAGGACTTGAGCATGAGCTCACGACGTGACTACTACCGGGACCCGAATGCACCGAAAGCTAACTGCCTGGTGCCCGGTAGTTCGGCCCTGGTGGTGGACGGTATCGGCCGAATCCTGATGCAGCGTAGGGGAGACTCCGGCAACTGGTCGCTTCCGGGCGGTGTCATGGAGATCGGCGAGATACTCGAACAGTGTGCGGTTCGGGAGACAAAGGAGGAGACGGGCCTCGATATCGAGATCACCGGGCTGCTGGGGATTTAAACCGATCCAGAGCATGTAATCGAATACTCGGATGGCGAAGTTCGGCAGGAGTTCGCGGTCATGGCCTGTCCCCGGTGAATGAGGCCACCCCGTTCTAGAGTCCTTGTTGGCCCTGACCAGGGCTGGAAGGGACACTGAAGGACATGGCTGGACGTA
>NZ_JBSGVD010000067.1:0-16671 GCF_053608285.1 Nocardia sp. NPDC055053
GGCCGAGCACGAGACTGCCTACTACGCTCAAAACCCGCCACGCCGACCGGCGCTGGTCAACTCCTGAAGCCGGTCTTCAACCCGTGACGGTTCATTGTCCATCAGCGCAGCTGACGCCATCGGCGCCCTTGAGGTGTGAGGGGCGCGGGATCACAATGCAGGCCAACCCAGAACAGGGCCAAGCGGCCGCAGGTCGCTCCACATCGGCGAGAACTTCGGGCTTCGGCAACTACCTCAGCCGGTAACCGGGGAGGGATCACGGCTCCTAGCTCGGCCCGACGACCACCCACCCAACGCACCGATGAACTCCCGTCCCCAGGTTCGTGGCGCGCAAAGTGGCACAACGGAAAGAGGTCACTGCGAGCCCAACACGTGTTGATGATGAACACCGTTCCTGGCGTTTGTGCTGGTGGGCTGGTTATGGCTCTGTGGGTCTGACCTGGGGATTCTGGGTTGCAACGTTGGCTGAATCGGGCACTGCTGGGAGCCGCTGCGTACTCACTGCGTACCGCAGTGATCACCGCTGTGACGTCAAACCGCGCCTTCGTCGGCATATGCATCGACTACATGACAAGGTGTCAGCCTGTGTTCACATTTTCCGACGACTTCCTCGTGCCACGGCAAGGAACCATCCAGTACTCGCTCACTGATCCGACGGCAGGAACCTGGAGCATCGCCATCCCATTGGCAACCTTCTCCGCGACCGACGAGTCCGACCCCCATACGTTCCGATTGGGGTCGGACGGCCCAACTATCATCGACACCGCGGTCCGACTCGACCTCATCGAACTGCCAGGCCCCACGCTGAAGGACTTGGACCAGCGAACGTTCACCTTCCCGGTCAATCCCGAAGACGGTTTCATCGACGCCAGCATCTACATCGGCGGAGGACACTGCCCGGTAGACGTGACCCGCATCGAATTCGGACCCGTCAACGACGACCGAGTAACAGCGACTCTGCATGCCTACTTCGATTTCGATGCCGAAGCAGTCGAGATCGCCAACAGGGACGTAGTTCTGACCTCCGAACTCCGGCTCACCCTGCCGGGAGTCGAACCTGCGCAATCCGCTTGGGAAGCAGGTGAATAGACGGGCACCACCGCCTGACCTGGGCTGACGAATGCGCGTGGGGTACCCGGATTTACCGCCTTTGACCCCGGCTCGGGGCACGAACGGGGCACGGCGGGCAGGCATCTCTAGGGGAGTTGCCCACGTTCGAACGTCCACTCCTGCCGATGATCGGATGTTTCAACAGGCTCGCAGGTGGACTCACCAGGGGCAGGCACCTCGCGTGCGGTGCTGGGCCATTCGGATGGCGCTTCGACGACGTTAAGTCTGATGCGGCGCTGAGTCTTTGACTGTATGTTGTGCCCGATGAAAGACGACGATCTCACGCCATATGAGCGGGCGAGCAGGAACCTCGCTACTGCCAGCGGCTGGGAGTTGGCCGAGTCCGAAAGTCGCCTGGAAGCTGAAGACGTCCTTGGCCGACTCGTGAACATCGCGTTGTACGAATTCGGCGAGAACAAACATGACTGGCCGATGGTGTTCGACTCGCAGGGTTTCCTCACCGCTTTGGTCGCGGAGGGGAGGACGTTCGATGGTGGGATCAGTGTCCATGTGTGGCCGAACGATCATCCACCGCCTCATGTCCATATCTTGAAGAAGTGTGCGCCGGACAGCCAGAACTTGAAGATCAACCTTGAGACCGGCGAATCTGAGGGGGACCTGCCAGCTTGGGCAGACCGGAAGCAGTTAAGGAGCATCAAAGCGCTCGTCGTCGAACATCACCAACTCTTCGCGGACTGGTGGACGAAGAACCATGGTGGCACTGTCGTCCTCCTCACCTAACGACGCCCAGAGAGCCTGGAGACAAACGATGACCGAGCAGTCTGTGCCGAGTCGCGTGGCGACATGGATTCGCACACGAGGCGTTTGGTTCTGGTCGGTGTGCGGTGCGGCCGCGGTGACAGTAGCGCTTGTGGCGGGCACGAAGGTCGTGATGGACCGTGCGCAGGGCGCGGAATGGTACGCGGGTATTGGCCAATGGGTGGGAGGAGTAGGCAGCTTCTTCGCAGCCGTAATTGCGCTCTGGATCGCGACCTCTGACCGGCGCCGAGCTGACCAGTTGCGTGCCGAGGAACGGGCAGAGCAAGCGGCCGATCTCGCTCGTGAGGCAGCCTTGGTACGGATCGAGGCTCGGCAGTTGGCACCCGCAGTCCAGATCAGGCCAGGAGACTCACGGGCTGGTGTGTCGGTGCGAAATCGGCGCAGATCGCGCTTGTTCGAGATCGAGATTGTTCGGGTCGTCCAGGAGGGCCAGGAGGTTGCCGCGCTGGAGCTGGATCGACAGTTCGGTATCTACGAGCCTGGTGAAATGCCAAGAGCAGAGGTCATCGATGCGCTGCCGATTCAGGTGCTGAAGCCGGACGAGGTTCTGACGATGTTTCCGAAGGACTGGGATGCACCTCCGGCCGACTACGTTGCAGTGCGTTATACCGATGAGTCGGGCGTGCGATGGGAAGTCGACACAGATGGTGGTCTGGCACGGAAAGTTGAGTGACGGTGTGCGGTGCTGCCAATCTCTCGTCAAGCTGTGTGTGACTGTTCATGACGTTGGCCCTGGTCTGGGTTGGCCTGCGCATGAAGGGGGCTGGCTACCCGCCTGCCCCGTAGGGCCTGCCCTTCGTGCGCAGAGGCTCGCGGGTCAAGGGTGGCGATAGCCATCACGTAGTGACGCCGCAGGCGCCCTTGACGCGTGAGTGGCGCACGAACACAATGCAGGCCGACCCAGACCAGGGCCACGCGGCCAACGGTCGCGATAACCACCGACCTTCCCGCGGATTCCGTTCAGCAATTCACTCGCACCTGGTGAGCGGCTAGGTGATCAGGCAGAGAAGCCGAGCGTCCCGGCTGGCCGGATAGACCTCGGCAACCGAGTACGCAAGTCCGGCAGGCTGGTCTATGAGGCAAGCGAGCGGAGCTCGTGCGGCAGCACCGTATGAGAGTTGGTGTGCTGGGAGCCGTCGATCGGGGCAGATGCCGGCCGATTCGTGCTCGGGAATTCCGTTCCGCAATTCGGCTCGGCCCTCGCCGCGTTCCGGTCTACTGCATCGGGTCGACGCTGCGTGAGCTGTCAGGAGTGGGCCGCCTGCTGATAGCGCGTGCACGCCGCCGACGTGCCGACGCGCCGGGGCGGTGAGGTACGAGCAAGACCCGCTGCGCGTCGTCGCGCGGCGGCGGCGCGCACGCGCCTTGACTCTATATAGCGAAATTCAGCAACAACTCCGTGACGTGACGGGCACTGTGCGGGTCTACTGCGAGATGGATTCGCCGCGAACGGCATCCAGGAGCGCGGACATGCTGGTGATTGTCACGGCGGGGGCGTAGGGAGCGAACCGCTCAACCTTGCCGGGTTTGTTCGCATATGCGATCGCGGGGAGTGCTGCGGAGTGGGCGGCCTGGAGGTCTGTGACTGAGTCGCCGGTGAAGCTGGCGGTAACCGCGTCGGCTCGTAGGCTCGCTAGCGCGTCGGTCAGTAGGTCGGGGCTGGGCTTCAGGCGGGTCGCTGCTGACGTGCGTGCGTAGATGCCAGCGACATGGGTCCGGAGTCCGTGGGCCCGGAGGTATGCGTCGATGGCTGCAACGGAGTTGTTGCTGACGATGGCGACTGATCCGCCGTTCCTGGTGGACGCTTCCCGGATGAGTTCATGCGTGTACGGGGTCGGCGTGGCGACGGCTACAGCTTCGACCTCGAGGCGAGTGAGTTCCTGCTCGGTGGCGACGGCAACCTTTGGCGAGATCTGGGCGGCGTAGTCGAGGAGTTCGAACGGGTCCGATGTGGCTCCGAGATGTGGCGGAAGGTCGATGCCCATCGCGGCCCCGAGCTGTTCGGAGACTCGTCGGCTGGATATGCCAGCGAAGCTGCCGAATACCTCGGCACGGGAGTTCGGTTCAAGCGGTCGGACCTTTGAGGCGTTCGCGCAAGCCGGTCGTGTCGACGTCGCTCCGTGCTACCAGGGTGCGGCGTAATGGGAAAGCGCGGATTCGGCAGCGTCCGTAAGCTGCCCTCGGGTCGGTGGCAGGCACGCTACCGTGGCACTGATGGTCAAATGCGTCCTGCCCCAAGAACATTCGCTACGAAGAAGGCTGGGGAGCAGTGGCTTTCAGCGACCGAGGTGCAGATCCTTCAGGGCGACTGGATCGACCCGGAACGGAGCAAGGTCCACGTTGACCAGTACGTAGAACGGTGGATCGACCAGCGGCCCGGATTGAGGCCGAAAACTCTCGATCTGTATCGCTGGTTGCTGCGGGCTCACGTCAAGTCGACCGCTCTCGGTGGGACGGAGCTCGGCAAACTCACAACCCCGATGGTCCGGCAATGGCGGTCGGACCCGCTCGAAGCGGGGACATCTGAGATCACGACCGCGAAGGCATATCGGCTGGTGCGGGCTGCGCTGAACACTGCGGTGGATGAGGACCGGATCATCCCGCGCAACCCGTGCCGGGTCAAAGGTGCGGGGGATGAGGACAGCCCAGAGCGGCCGGTGCTGTCCGTTGCTCAGGTCTTCGCGCTCGCTGGGGCGATTCCGGAGCGGTATCGGGTGCTGATCCTGCTGACCGCGTTCCTGTCGCTGCGGTGGGGTGAGGCTGCCGCGCTGACTCGTGCCGACTTCACCGATGGTGCGGCGAGCGTTCGCATCGGCAAGGCGCTGGTAGAGATCGCTGGGCAAGGGCTGGTTGTGTCGCGTCCGAAGTCGCGGGCTGGTGTTCGTACGTTGACGGTTCCGGAGGCGATCAGGCGCGATGTCCTGGCGCACCTCCTGAAGCACGTCGACAACCGACCGGATGCGTACGTGTTCACGGGCTTGCGGGGGAATCCACTGCGGCGGTCGAACTTCACCCAGATCGTGAAGTGGAAGAGGGTCGCAACCTCGGTCGGGCTCTCGGGCATCCACTTCCACGACTTGCGGCACGCGGGAAACCTGTGGGCCTCGAAATCGGGGATGTCTACCAAGGACCTGATGGCGCGTATGGGTCACGACGATATGCGGGCGGCGCTGATCTACCAGCGGGCTACCGACGACGCGGAACGGCGCATTGCCGACGACCTGTCTCGGATGGCGACGGAGTACCGCGAAGGTCCGTTCCAGCGCCTGAGTGGCACGTGTGTGGCACGGCGGCTCTTCGGGAGCATTCCGGACAGACCGACAGAAACAACGAAACCCCCCGGATGACCTGGGGGGTTTTGCTTTTGAGCCGATGACGGGAATCGAACCCGCGCTGTCTGCTTGGGAAGCAGAAGTTCTACCATTGAACTACATCGGCGTGCGTTCATCGAGCGCGTTCGCGACTCTATCAGACCGGCTGCTGTGCCGGTCAATTCTTTGTTCGGCTCCTGGTGCGTGGTCAGGTGTAGCGGTAGAGGACGGTGGCGGTGAGGGTGGCGGCGGACAGGACGAGGAACGCGGTGGGCTGGGCGAGCGCGTAGTCGCGGACGCGGAGGTGGGCGATGATCGCGCCCACGAAGTAGAGGACCAGGCCTGCTGCCGCGGCGGCGCCGAGGGCGGGCAGGGCCAGGCCGCCGAGCAGGCCGAGAGAGGCGGCGCCGAGGACGGTGGCGATCGGCCACATCCAGGAGCGAGGTATGCCGACCTTGGCCGCGGCCGTGACCGGGACCGGGTGGCGGGTGTAGCCCATCCAGGAGCCGACGCCCATGATCAGGGCGGTGAGCACGGTCAGGGTGAGGTAGAACGCGAACATGGTTGGTCCTTTCGAGGTGATCACGAGCCGGCGGTCTCGGCCGCACCGCACGCCGCAACCAGCAGCCCGGGCCGGAGCAGGGCTGCGATAGCGTGCGTGGAGTGAGCATGGGGCCGGTGCAGCTGTGGCGGCTTGAACGAAACGATCGCCGAATGGTTTTCGCGTGCGGCGAGTCGACGGTGTTGTTCGCCGGGACCGGGGACGGGGTGGTCGGCGCGCATCGGCATCCGGCGTGGAAGCTCATCCTGCCGCTGGGCGGCTATCCGGCCGAGGTCGACGGGGAGGCTGGACGCGGGGAGTTGCCCGCTGTCGTTGTTCCGCCGCAGTGGCGGCATGCCTGCAAGGTGCCGGGCGGGTTCGTTCGGGTATCGCTCGATGCGCATCTGCTGGCGAGGCACGACGGGCCGATCGCGCTGTCGGCGCACAGCAAGCGGCGGCTCCTCGACGCGCTCGGTATGGGCGGCGATCTCGCGGCGGCCCCGGATCTGGCGGCGCTGCGGGCCGAAGCCATTGCCCTGGTCGGTGCCGGCGGCGAGCTCGATCCTCGGGTCGCGCGCGCACTGGACCAGGTGGATGACGCGGGGTCACTGACCGAGCTGGCGCGGTCGGTCGGACTGTCCGCGCCGCGGCTGCGCAATCTGGTGCGGGCGCAGCTCGGTGTGCCGCTGGCCAGGTTGCGGCGGTGGGGCCGGCTACGGCAGGCCGTCATCGGATTGCCCGGCGGGTCTGTGGCCGACGCGGCCGCCAGGGCGGATTTCGCGGATCAGGCGCATCTGACCAGGACCGCGCGCGAGCTGGTCGGACGCACGCCCTCCTCGCTGCTGTTTTGATCGCGGCCCCCGCGTCCATCGGGTGGCCACCCGAACGGGGGCGGCAACGCGCTGCTCCCCGCCTCCCAGGGGTGGGGGCGGTCTACCTGCGGCGTCGGCTGCTTAAACTGGGCGCGTGCTGCTCTCCGATCGTGACATCCGGGCCGAGATCGCCGCTGGGCGGCTCGGTGTCGAACCGATGCTGGAGTCGATGGTGCAGCCGTCGAGCATCGACGTGCGGCTCGACGGGCTGTTCCGGGTGTTCGACAACAGTCGCTACACCCACATCGATCCGGCCATGCAGCAGGACGAGCTGACCAGCCTGGTCGAGCCGAAGCCGGGTGAGCCGTTCGTGCTGCACCCGGGCGAGTTCGTGCTCGGGTCGACGCTCGAGGTGTGCTCGCTGCCCGACGACCTGGCCGGGCGGCTCGAGGGCAAGTCCAGTCTGGGCAGGTTGGGGTTGCTCACCCATTCCACGGCGGGGTTCATCGACCCGGGCTTCAGCGGGCATATCACTCTGGAACTGTCGAACGTGGCGAACCTGCCCATCACGCTGTGGCCGGGGATGAAGATCGGGCAGCTGTGCCTGATCCGGCTGACCAGTCCGGCCGAGCACCCGTACGGCAGCGCGGCGGCAGGCTCGAAGTATCAAGGGCAGCGCGGGCCGACACCGTCGCGGTCGTACCTCAACTTCCCCTTGCCGCCCGCCTCGCTCGACGCCGTCGAGACCCGCTGAGAAGTCAGCGACAGGGCCAGGTGCAGCACCAGCGACAGCGGCGGTAACACGTCGTCGCCGCTGGGCGGGCGCACCCAGTGACAGCCCTCGCGGCTCCATCGGCCCAGGCTGGTCGGCAGCATGACGGCGCTGCCGATGCCGGGGACATCGATATCGAGGCCGCGCAGTTCGGTGGCCACGTCGGCGGGCGGCCTGGCGTCGGGGTCGGCGAGCAGACTCCAGCGGATCTGCCTGGCCAGCACCGGCCCGGCCCTGCGTTGCTCCCGTAGCGCCGCCAGCACCAGCTCGGCTCGCGTGGTCGGCAGGTGCACCACGCAAAGCCGATCGGTGATCGGCAGCATCACGAAGCCACCGCGCTCGCGAACGGGTAGCCCGAATTCGCGCTGGTAGCAAGACACCCAGTCATCGACAGTTCTGGCTTCCACCCTTCCAAGGATCCCGGCTGCGCGCGCTCGCGACCACTGCCCCGCACCGCCCTTTCACTGCCTCAGGCAACCGATTCCGCGAAGCTGTGGCGTGTCTCACTGTCGCACTCGTACTCTGGAGTCAGTCGTTCGTCGCGAAAGGTGACGCCGTGGTCGGGGAGTGGACAGGCAGAGAGGCCAGAGCCCTTCGCGATGCCAAACGAATGAGCATCCGAGAGTTCGCGGCTCACCTCGGCGTGCACGAACGGCTGGTGTCGAAATGGGAGGCCGGTGGCGAGCGCGTGCGCCCGCGGCCGGTGAATCAAGCCGCGCTCGACACGTCGCTGGCTCGCTCCGACGACGTGGTCCGCGCACGTTTCTCTACTCTTTTGGCGCCCACCGGCAACGACGCCGACCTACTCGCCTTCGTCGACGCCGGTGCGGTCAAAAGCGCTGTCCCCGAGGTGTTGTCGGAGAGGGAGTTGATCATGGCGGCTGCGCACGAGGCCAGCGAGCACGCGGCCGCCGCGGAGGGCACCAATGTCGGCGCGACGACGCTGGCCCAGCTCGACGCCGACGTCCGGCGCATCGCCAACGAATACGTACACGCCGCACCGGCGCCGATGATGGTGGAGATGCTGCGGGTGCGGCGCCGGGTGTATCGACTACTCGACGGGCAGCAGAAGCCGGTCGACACCAGTCACCTCTACCTGCTCGCCGGCACGCTGTCGGGTTTGATGGCCAACGCGAGCACCGACCTCGGCTACCTCGACGCCGCGGGCGAACAGATCAGGGCCGCTTGGGCTTACGCCGAACTGAGCGGACACAACGGCTTACGCGCGTGGACAAGGGGCATGCACGCCCTCATCGAGAACTGGTCGGACCGGCCGCGCAACGCGGTCCAATTGGCGCGCAGCGGACAGGAATTCGCAGGCCAGGGGCTGGCCAGGGTGCGGCTGCTCAATATCGAGGCCAGGGTGTGGGCGCGGCTGGGCAGCGACACCGAGACCGACCGCTGCCTGCGCGCCGCCGAGACCGTCGTGAGCGACCGGCGCGACGAACTGCACGACGAGATCGGCGGCGTGTTCGGCTTCGGCGCGCCGAAGGCCGCCTACTACGCGGGCGCCACCTGCATCCAGCTCGGCCGGGCCGAACAGGCGCTGGCCGCCACCGAACGCGCCATCACGCTGTACTCGAGCGGGCCCCCGTTACAGCGCTCCTACGGCGCCGAATCGCTGGCCCGGGTCGACAACGCCGCGGCCCACCTCATCAACGGCAGCATCGACGGCGCCGCCGACGCCCTGCGCCCCGTCCTCGGCATGCCGGAGGACCGCCGCATCGCCCAGCTCGGCGAGCGGCTCGTCGGTCTACGCCGCCGGATCGCCGCCCCGCACTATCGCAATGCCGTCGAGGCTCGCGGCCTGGACGAAAGAATCGAAGAATTCTGCGTCGCGACAGCGGCACTGGGCAGCGGTCCACGACCATAGAAGCTGCAACGCAACACCTGATTACCTGTGGACATGGGTAACTCGTCGGGGACGGGGTAGCGGAACTAGCGAATCGCCCGCCGGCCGCCGACGCAGATTGCTCCGCGCCTGGGCCTGGCCGAAATCGCGGAGAGGCGGGACCTACCATGGACCGGGTGAGTCCTCAAATCCCGCATGTGCCGCCGCGCGTCCTCGAGCAGTCGAAGAAGCTGCAGGACGTGGTCTACGAGATCCGTGGGCCGGTACACGCACAGGCAGCGCGGCTGGAGGCCGAGGGCCATCGCATTCTCAAGCTGAATATCGGCAATCCGGCGCCGTTCGGGTTCGAGGCGCCCGATGTGATCATGCGCGACATGATCGCGGCGCTGCCTTACGCGCAGGGGTACTCCGAGTCCAAGGGCATCCTGTCGGCCCGGCGCGCGATCGTCACCAGGTATGAGCTGGTGCCCGGCTTCCCCGAGCTCGATGTGGACGACGTCTACCTGGGCAACGGCGTCTCCGAGCTGATCACCGTCACCATGCAGGCGCTGCTCGACAACGGCGACGAAGTGCTGATCCCGGCGCCGGACTACCCGCTGTGGACGGCCATGACCAGCCTCGCCGGCGGTACCCCGGTGCACTACCTGTGTGACGAGTCGAACGGCTGGCAGCCCGATATCGCCGATATCGAAGCCAAGATCACCGACAAGACCAAGGCTCTGCTGGTGATCAACCCGAACAATCCGACGGGTGCGGTGTACTCGGCGGAGGTGCTGCAGCAGATCGTCGACCTGGCGCGCAAGCATCGGCTGCTGCTGCTGGCCGACGAGATCTACGACAAGATCCTCTACGACGACGCCAAGCACGTCTCGCTGGCCTCGCTCGCGCCCGACCTGCTGTGCCTGACGTTCAACGGCCTGTCCAAGGCGTATCGGGTGGCCGGGTACCGGTCGGGCTGGCTGGCGATCACCGGGCCGAAGGACCACGCCGCCGGTTTCCTCGAGGGCATCGACCTGCTCGCCTCGTCGCGGTTGTGCCCGAACGTGCCCGCGCAGCACGCCATTCAGGTGGCGCTCGGCGGGCATCAGAGCATCGAGGATCTGATCCTGCCCGGCGGGCGGCTGCTCGAGCAGCGCGATGTGGCGTGGGAGCGGCTCAATATGATCCCCGGCGTGTCGTGTGTGAAGCCGCGTGGCGCGCTGTACGCGTTCCCGCGTCTGGATCCCAACGTGCACGAGATCCACGACGATGGGAAGCTCGTGCTGGATCTGCTGCTGCAGGAGAAGATCTTGATGGTGCAGGGCACCGGGTTCAACTGGCCCGACACCGATCATCTGCGGATCGTGACGCTGCCGTGGGCCCGGGATCTGGCGGTGGCGATCGAGCGGTTCGGCAATTTCTTGTCCAGTTACCGGCAGTGAGTGCTCACCTGTCAGGGTCTTGACCTGTGAGTTCGTGAGGGGCTGGGCAACCTGGTCATCTGGATTGGGGGACCAAAACAGACTCGGGGTTCGGAATCTTGGAGTTTTTAGAGATCTACTAGTGCAAAAGTCCAGCTTTTGTGTACAGTAGTCCTCGGCGCTTCGGCGCCCGGCCCGGTTGTCTACCCCCCCTGGACAGCCGAGAGCCTCAGGTACGCGCGCCTACCCCCCTGGGCGCCTGCCTGCGGGCGGCGGAGACATCCCCCTGCTCTCCGCCGCCCCCACAGCGCTGTTCCGCCTCTCCGCGACTCTAGGCCAGACCTAGGCGCGGGGAGGTTTGTGTTTGCGGCCGGGAGTTGGGTGGTTTGGTCGGGGTAGCCCGTTCCCGGTGAGTTACCCATGTTCTTGCTTGAGTAGTGGGTTGCGTCGGGTCGTTCTTGAAAACGAGATCCTTTAAGGTTTGGGCGGTGAGCGATCATCATCACCACCACCATCACGATCATTCAGGGCCTATCGCTATCAGTGCTACGGCGGCGAAAGTCGTTGTGGGGCTGCTTGCGGTCATCGGGGTGGTGGTGTTGGTGGCGACGGTGATTCTGTGGCCAAGTACGCAGCACGTCGAGATTCCCTTGCCGATGCAGACCGCTACCGGGGAGGCGGTGCATACCGAGGCGGGGACTGTGGTGTTGCAGGACATCGGGCCCTGTGGGAGTCCCTCGCAGGGCAAGGTGTTCAGTGACAAGCCCGAGGCGCCGCGGACGGGGGCCTATACGTGTCAGCGGAGCATTGTCGAGTTGCGGTCTGGGCCCGACAAGGGGGACAAGACGCTGTTCGAAATCGCGCCGGGGCCAGGGCAACCCGATCTGCGGGTCGGTGACAGGATCCGGGTCGTGCGGGCCGAGGATCCGAGTGGAATGACGCTGTACGCGTTCGAGGACTACTCGCGTGGGCTGCCGTTGTTGCTGATCGTGCTCGCGTTCGTCGTTGTCATCTGTGTCGTCGCGCGGTGGCGCGGGTTCAGGGCGCTGATCGGGCTGCTGTTCGCGTTCGCCGTCGTCGTCGTGTTCCTGCTGCCCGCGTTGCTCGACGGCAAGCCCGCGATTCCGGTCGCGCTGGTCTCGGGAGCGCTGATCCTCTACGTGGTGCTCTACCTCGCGCACGGGGTGAATCTGCGGACCAGCTCCGCGCTGCTCGGGACGCTCGCCTCGATGCTGTTGGCGGCCTTCCTGTCGTGGTTGACGCTGGAGGTCACCAACCTCACCGGCCTGTCAGAAGAGCAGAACACCAACGTGGCCACCTACCTCCAGCACGTCAGCATCACCGGACTGCTGCTGGCCGGGTTCATCATCGGCTCGCTCGGCGTGCTCAACGACGTCACCATCACCCAGGCCTCGGCCGCCTTCGAACTCGCCGCGCTCGACGAGGACGCGTCGCGGGGCGAGATCTTCACCGCCACCATGCGCGTCGGTCGTGACCACATCGCCAGCACCGTCTACACCCTGGTGCTCGCCTACGCCGGTGGCGCACTGCCGCTGCTGCTGCTGTTCAGCGTCGCCGGGCGATCCATCACCGACGTGCTCACCGGTGACGCCGTCGCCATCGAGATCACCCGGTCCGCGGTCGGCGGTATCGCGCTGGCGCTGTCGGTGCCGTTGACCACCGGTATCGCGGTGCTGCTCGCCCGGCCGTTCGGCACCAAGCCGGTCGCGGTGGCGCCGCAGCGTGCCAGGCACGCCAGGAACTGAACTACTCGCCGGGCGGCGGGAAGCCCGGCAACACCACCGGCGGCAGCGTCGGCACCACGATCGGCGGCAGGCCCGGCACCACGGTGAAGGTGTTGGGGCCCTGCGTCGGCGAGGCCGAGGTGGTCGGCTGGGCACCCTGCTGACGGGTGGGCGGCGCGGCCACGGTCGCGTGCATCGCGTCCGTGGTCGGCGCCGCGGCCGAGGTCGGACCGGCCATCGAGGGACGCGGCGAGGTCGTCGCGGGGACCGCCTGCGGACCGTCGCTGGAATTGCCGCGCTCGAGCACCTCCGGCCCGTAGCCGAGGCCGAGTCCGATCGCGGCGACCACCACCAGCGAACTCACCGTCAGCACGGCGGCATTCAGCTCGCGGCGGTTGTGGCCGCGGCTGGTCAGCGCGCTGAGCGGACGACGGCGGGCCGGTGCGGTCAGCCATGCCGGGGTCGCGTCGTCGGCGTCACCGATCGGCGCTGCCGGTGGACCGACCGGCGCCTGCTGTACCTGCGCGGGGCGGGCCAGCAGTGCCGCGCCGCGGGCCAGCGCCGTCTCCGGCTCGGCGGGCACGATCACCGGAACGCCGATCGTGCGTTCCAATACCCGCGCGATCAGCGGAATCCGGGCGCCGCCGCCGATCACCATGATCGCCTGCACCGGATGCTGCGCGCGGATGATGACATCGCGGGTCATCCGCGCCGACGACTCGATCGCCAGCATCATCAGCGCTTCGAAGTTCTCCTGGGTGAGCAGCACCAGGCCCTGCTCGCTCGGCAGCGCCACCGCGTTGTTGCTCGACAGCTGTTCCTTGGCGGCCCGGCACAGCGCGTCCAGCTCGGCCAGCCCCACCGGATCGGCCGGATGCGCGATCCGGCCGGAGGCGATCTGCTGTTCCCTGATCAGCGAATCCAGGTAGTCGCCGCTGATGTCGCTGATCCGCTCGCACTGGTAGACGTCGCTGGTGCGAGCGTTGATCACGCTCACTGTCAGACCCGAACTGCCCAGGTCGTAGACCGCCAGCGTCGACACCTCGCGCATATCGCTGGTCGCGTGCGCGAAGTGCACGGCGGCAACGGCTTCGGGGACAAGCTGATAGTTGGTGAGCTGGCGGCGTGCCATCGCGGCCCTGATCGCCCTGGCCTGCCGATCACTGCGGAAGGTGACGGTGGTAGCGGTGACCTCGGGCGATGCGGCCAGCGTCTGGGCGATCGCGTCGGCCGCGGACTCCTCGGCCTGGTGCTCCGGCATCGAAATGGTGTGCAGGTCGAACGAATACGGCGGGACGAACCCGTGGGGGCCACCGTGCTGTGGGCGTGCGAGGCGCACTGTGCCGGCCCCCACCGATACTCCCAATACCGCACTCATCAGCTGCCCATCTCGTTCCTGCCGCACGACATGCGGAGCCTGCGTACTCGGATCTATGGTCCGGCAGCCCCCGCTTGGATCGCCACTCTACGGGGTACCGAGTCCGGCGTACACCCACCCGGCTTCCCGCCAGGTAGCACGATCAAGGCAATTGCGGCCGTCGATGATCGAACGGGACCGCACCACCGGGTCCAGGTCCGCCGGAGTCAACGCCGTGAATTCGTTCCATTCGGTCAGGACAAGCACCACATCGGCGCGATCACATGCCTCCGCGACCGAGGTGGCGTAGTTCAACGTCGGGAACACCCGGCGCGAATTCTCCACCGCCTTAGGGTCGTACACGGTGACGACCGCGCCGTGCAGCTGGATCATCCCGGCCACGTTCAGCGCGGGCGAATCGCGCACGTCGTCGGATTCCGGTTTGAACGCCGCGCCGAGAACCGCCACGTTCGCGCCGAGCAGCGAGCCGCCGCAGGCGCGCGCGGCCATGTCGACCACCTTGGTGCGACGGCGCATGTTGATGTTGTCGACCTCGCGCAGGAACGCCACGGCGTGGTCGGCGCCCAGTTCGCCGGAGCGGGCCATGAACGCGCGGATGTCCTTGGGCAAGCAGCCGCCGCCGAAACCCAGTCCGGCATTGAGGAATCGGCGGCCGATCCGGGCGTCGTAGCCCAGTGCGTCGGCCAGCATCGTCACGTCGGCGCCGGTCGCCTCGCAGACTTCGGACACCGCGTTGATGAACGAGATCTTGGTCGCGAGAAAGGCATTCGCGGAGACCTTCACCAGTTCGGCGGTGGCCAGGTCGGTCAGCAGGAAGGGGATCTCGGCGGCGATCAGGTCGGCGTAGATCTCGCGGATCTGCTGCTCGACCCAGGCCGCACGCTCGCGGCTGTGGTCGAGGCCGAGGACGAGGCGGTCGGGGCGCAGGGTGTCCTGCACGGCGAAACCCTCACGCAGGAACTCCGGATTCCAGGCGACCTCGACGTCGACATTCGCGGCCGCGCGGGCCCGATCGCCCAGCGCCGCGGCGGTTCCCACCGGGACCGTCGACTTGCCGACGATCATCGCCGGGCGCTCCAGCATCGGGGCGAGGGTATCGACCACGGCGTGCACGTATTTCAGGTCCGCGCCGTACTCGCCCTTCTTCTGTGGTGTGCCGACCCCGAGGAAGTGCACGTCGGCGTGGGCCGCCGCGTCCTCGTAGTCGGTGGTGAACCGGAGCCTGCCCGCGGCGAGGTTGCGTTGCAGCACCTCGTCCAGGCCCGGTTCGTAGAACGGCACCACACCGTCGGCCAGTTTGGCCACCTTGCCGGGATCCACATCCACCCCGACCACATCGTGCCCCAGCTCGGCCATACACGCGGCATGCGTGGCCCCCAGGTACCCCGTTCCGAAGACTGTGCATCGCATACTCCTGTTGGTAAGCCGCGCGCGTGGCTACGCCGCGTCAGCGAGGCAAGAGCGGGCGCAACATCTGGTGTACAGGGGGATACGTCGGCGGGTCGTCGCCGGGTGAGTCGTACCCTGATCAGACGATGTCCACAGCGCTGCCACCGCGAGAACATGGGTAACTCATCGGGAACGGGCAAACGGGACCAGCCGGTCGGCCGCCGCCCGCCGACGTGGGTCCGTAGGCACCTGCGTCTGGCCAGGAATCGCGGAGTGGCGGGGGAGCGCCGGATGCTGTTCGCCACTGGTGGATTGTCGGTGTTGATCGCGGTGGTCGCGCTGTGGCCGGTCTATGTGCGGCCACAGATCGACGAACCGGTGCCCGCCGACGCGATCCTCGTCCTCGGCGGCGCCCACGACGGCCGCGAACAACTCGGGTTACGCCTGGCCGCCGAGGGATACGCACCCCGCGTCCTCATCTCCAACCCCTACGAGCGCAGCCCGATGGTCAACCGGATCTGCCACGGCGGCTATACCTTCGACGTCATCTGCTTCGACCCCAGCCCCCGGACCACCCTCGGCGAAGGCCGCGAACTGGCCCGTCTCGGTGCCGACTGGGACCGCGTCATCGTGGTCACCTTCACCCCGCACATCTCCCGCGCCCGCTACATCCTCGGCGAATGCTGGTCCGGCGAACTCCTCTTCGTCGACCCGAAACCCCACCTCTCACCCGCCCGCTGGGCCTGGGATTACGCCTATCAATCCGCGGGATACGCGAAGTCCTGGTTCGCCGACTGCTGAACGGGATCGCTCTGCCGGACCGCCTCTTCCATGTTCGGCGGCAGGCGCCGATCGCTCAACTCGTCGGGAGTCGATGGTGTGGTTGGCCGGTTACCTCGGCGATCGTTTCGTAGTTGCTGTCGACATGCATGACGGTTGCGCCGTGTACCTCTGCTGTCGCGGCGATGATCAGGTCAGGAATCGGAAGGCGGTGGGCTCCGCGTTCGGCAAGCAAACCTTGCACTGCGAGCGCCCGATCCATCGCTTCTTCGGTAACCGGCAGCCACACCAGCGACTTCTGGTGCCCGATCTTGGCGATGTAGTCATCTAGGGAGCGAGCTGAGTATCCGATCTCGAGCGCGGTGAGGTGGCATGCAGCGACAAGGGCACCCGGCTTGCTGGTCGCGGTGTTGAAGTCTGCCGCGGCGACCGCATCACGCAGGACCCACTCGATTGCCGACTTATCCGCCAGCATGAACATCGTCCTCAGCGCCAGGCCCCCTTCATCCCTTCGGGCGACAGGTCGGTGTCGCTGTCGCGGAACTGCTGCAGCATTTTCGCGACAGCTCGTCTGTTCGCTACTTCACGCAGAGCTGCGTTGACGGTAGCCACCTTGGTTTTTGTCCCCAACTCTTCCGCCGCGAGGTTGAGCGCGTCGTCGTCGATGTCGATCAATGTACGGGACATGGCCCACCTCCAGATATCAAAATGTTCGATATCATGATATCAAGTCACGTGCAGACGGTCGATGCTCGTTGCGATAGACAGCAGTGAGGCGCGGATTCCGGGGGAATCCGCGCC
>NZ_JBSGVD010000068.1:0-14784 GCF_053608285.1 Nocardia sp. NPDC055053
GTCAGGCACCGTTGCTTGCTCCTTCGTCGACTACGCAACGGCACCTGACCGGCGGGACGGCCGCGACGGCCGCTTCGCGGCCTGCCCCTCCTCGAGGTCGGGGCGTGCGGGGCTGGGTTGTCAGATCACGCCCGGGATCAGGGCTTTGCGGTGCGTCGGGTAGTCGACGAACTTCTCGCGGTACCAGCGGTGCGTCGCGAAGGCGCGCGGCACCAGGTTGCCCGCGGTGATCAGGAAGATCGCTACGCCGGCCAGCGACCAGGTGAGCAGCGCGAACCCGGCCCAGGCGATCAGTTCGCCCAGGTAGGCCGGGCTGCTGACGAACCGGAAGCCGCCGCCGTACGGGATGCGGTACTCGGCGGTGCCGGGGTTGTCCTTGTCGCGCAGATTGCGCACGATCGCCTCGGACCGCACCAGCAGCGCGAATCCGCCCAGATACACGACGAGCCCGATCAGGAACCGCGGGTCGGTGAGCCAGGCGGTGCCGTACTGGTTGTTGTAGTCGTTGCTGAAGAACGCGCCGTTGAGGTAGCCGTGCAGCGAGGTCACGAACACCCCGGCCGCGACCACCGAGAAGTTGAAGCTGCTCTTCTTGCCGGGCACCTGCCGGATCGAGAGCGGGAAGAACCAGCCGCGATTGCCGTAATGCAGCAGCCAGATCGCCGCCAGCACCAGCGGCACCGGTTCGAAACGATCGGGGCCGCTGAGGTAGAACACCGCGAACACGACGGTCGCGGGCAGTTCCATCAACCACCAGCCCAGCTTGGGGTTGAGATTGAAGCCGATCGAGGTCGAGGCGAAGCGGCCGTAGGGGCTCTGCGCGAACAACCCGCCCACGATCACGAACGCGGCGAAGGCGAAGGCGATGGCCAGCACCGTGTCGTAGGTGGCGTTCCCGGTGTACCAGTCCATCGAGATTCCTTTGTCCAACAGCGCGCCGGGCACGATCGCCGACGCAAAACTAGAACACGTTCTATCATGGATCGGGGCAGGGGAACGTGACTATGGAGGACCTACATGCCGTTGGATCGGACCGCTGAAGACCTGCTGGCGGCGGTGCAGGCGTCGCCGCGCGCCGTGGCCGCGCACGACAAGGACACCTGGGTCGGCCTGTTCGTGGACAACGCCGCCGTGCACGATCCCTACGGGGCGCGCGAGCACATCGGCCGGGACGCGATCTCGCGGTTCTACAACGTCTTCATCGCGCCCAACTCCATCGTCTTCCGGGTCGAGCGCGACCTCGTCGCCGGGCGCACGGTGGTACGCGACTTGCACATCGAGACGACCATGTCGACCGGCGCCACCGTCACCGTGCCCATGCACCTGCGCTACGACCTGATCGAATCCGGTGGCGGCTGGCGGATCGCGCGACTGGCCGCGCACTGGGAACTGGCTGTCATGATCCGGCGGCTGCTCGGCAAGGGTCCGTCCGGGCTGCTGGCCGGGTGCAAGCTCGGTCCGCAACTGGTCACCGAGCTGGGCGCCGGTGGGGCGATGGGCATGATGCGGGGCCTGCGCGGTGTCGGCGCGACGGGCAAACGGGTCGTCGGCCGGTTGTTCGGCGCCGCCGCCACGGGCGATGTGGCCGGTGTACGGGACCTGCTCGGTGCGCGGGCGGCGGTGGAGCTGCCCACCGGGCATCCGGTCGGCGCGGCGGAGTTCGCCGAGCTCGCGCGAGACATGGAGTGGGACAAGCTGATCGCCGCCGGGCGCACGGTCAGCGCGAGCGTGCGGATCGGGGCGGCGCGCGGGGTGGCCTTCGTCGACTTCGCGGCCGACTCGCCACGCATCGTCGCCGTGACAGTCTTCCTCGACGGCCCGTTGCCCGGCCGCTAGCCGTGTGTTCCGTCGCCGGGATCGGACCGGTCTGTATCCGTTCGCGCCGAACCGCGGCGATGGCGGTCTCGGCCCGGCCGGTGCCCGGCTCGGGTGCGTGGGCCGATCACGGGCGGTAGGTTGGGGCTCAGGCCGACGTCTGGAGGTTCCTGTGCATCTGCGTGGTGTGGTTCTCCCCGGTGGCGAGGAGCGCGACCTCTGGGTTGTCGACGGCACCGTGACCTTCGAGCCGGTGCGCGGGACCGAAACCCTGTGCCACACAGGGTGGATCGTGCCCGGCCTCGTCGATGCCCACTGCCACGTCGGCATCCGCTACGGCGGCGGCGACGAGACCCGCGACGGCGCGATCGAACAGGCGGAGACCGAACGCGACGCGGGCGCCCTGCTGTTGCGCGACGCGGGCTCGCCGATCGACACCCACTTCATCGACGAGCACGCCGAGCTGCCGCGCATCATCCGCGCGGGCCGCCACATCGCCCGCCCGAGGCGCTACATCCGCGAACTCGGCATCGAACTCGACGACGAACGCGACCTGCCCGAGATCGTCGCCGAACAGGCCCGCTTCGGCGACGGCTGGGTGAAGATCGTCGGCGACTGGATCGACCGATCCGTCGGCGACCTGCGCCCGCTGTGGAGCGACGACATCCTGAAGCAGGCCATCGACGCCGCCCACGCCAACGGCGCCCGCGTCACCGCCCACGTCTTCGGCGAGGACGCCCTGCCCGGCCTGATCAACGCCGGCATCGACTGCCTCGAACACGGCACCGGCATCACCGACGACACCATCGAACTGATGCTCGCCAACGGCACCGCCTTGGTCCCCACCCTGATCAATATCGACACCTTCCCCGGCATCGCCGATGGTGCCACCAAGTTCCCCGTCTACGCCGCCCACATGCGCGACCTGCACCGCCGCGTCCGCGACACCGTCGGCCGCGCCCACGAAGCGGGCGTCCCCATCTACGCGGGCACCGACGCGGGCGGCGGCATCCGCCACGGCCGCATCGCCGACGAGATCGCCGCCCTCACCGGCGCCGGCCTGACGCCCCACGAAGCCCTCGGCGCCGCGTCCTGGAACGCCCGCACCTGGCTCGGCCGCCCGAGCGTCGACGAAGGCGCCCCCGCTGACTTCGTCGTCTACGCCGACGACCCGCGCGCCAACCCCGCCGCCCTCACCGACCCGCAATGGGTCGTCCTGCGCGGCATGGTCGTCAAAACCCCGAACCCCGTCACCGGCCACCGGTGAGCCCCGGCTCCGTCTCGCCGTCAGGTCGGGAAGTACGCGCGAACCGTACGCACTTCGCGCGAAGCGCTGACCAGGCTCATACAGTGGAATCGAGCGGCACGGCCGGTGAACTACCACGTAGTTCGTTGTCCGCCGCGTACCCCTGGTTGACCGCACCAGTTCGGTTCTAGCGAGCGTCAAGCGAACGGGAGATCGGACGGAATGACCATGAGCGCTGAGGTTTCGATGATCCACCCGCTGGGCCCGAAGGCTGTGCAAGACTGGCTCGCCGAAGAGCAGCCGACAGATGGATCTCGACTCGAACTCATCTGGGGGTACCTGCACACGACGCTGCCATCGGGTGGTTCGCATCGGTTCGCCTCGTTCGAGTTGGCCGTGCTGTTGCGCGACACGCTGCGGACGGCTGGCCGATCGGACCTTCAGGTGCTACCCGCAGTCGGAGTGCGTATCAGTACTCCTCTTCGCATCGGCGTGATTCCGGATATCTCCGTCGTCTCCGGCGGGATCGACCACACCAGCTTCGCTGCGGAGGATGTGGTCCTCGCCGTCGAGATCTGGTCGCCCGGCAACACGCGCGCGGAGCGCGATACAAAGATCGCCGTCTACGCGTCGGCGCGAGTGCCGTACCTGTGGATCGTCGAACTCCCCGACGGCAAGCCCGCGCGGTTCTGGGGCTACACGCTGGGAGAGTCCGGCTACCGGCAAGAGGTGTTCGCCACCGACGGCGAATCGACAAAGGCACCCGGCCCGGTTCCGGTCGTTGTCGACACCGCGCAGTTGCGGTGAGGTAGCGCCGTGACGGCGGCAGGCGATTGCAGGCGCGGCGGACCCGTCTGGCACAATGGTCAACCGTCCTTCCTGGACAGTGTCAGCCCGTCTCCGGTTACGTACCGCGCGGCGGTCACACACTCCATGCGCGAAACCGGACCCGCAGACCATGCGGGTCGCCGAATCGCGTGGTGACCAACTATCGAAAGAGGCAGATCAGCATGGCTGTTCGCATCAAGCTCACCCGCCTGGGCAAGATCCGCAACCCGCAGTACCGCGTCGTCGTCGCCGACGCCCGCACCCGTCGTGACGGCCGGGCCATCGAGTCCATCGGCAAGTACCACCCGAAGGAAGAGCCTTCGCTGATCGAGATCGATGCCGATCGCGTGGCGTACTGGCTGTCCGTCGGCGCGCAGCCGACCGAGTCGGTGCAGCGTCTGCTGGAGATCACCGGCGACTGGCAGAAGTTCAAGGGCCTGCCGGGCACCGAGGGCACCCTCAAGGTGAAGGCCGCCAAGCCGTCCAAGCTTGACCTGTTCAACGCCGCGCTGGCCGCCGCCGACAACGAGCCCGTCGCCGAGGCCGTCACCCCGAAGAAGAAGGCCGCCAAGAAGGACGAGGCCGCCGAAGAGGCCGCCACCGAGGCTGCCGAGTAATGACTGCCGTTGTTGCCGATGCTGTCGAACATCTGGTTCGCGGCATCGTCGCCAACCCCGATGACGTCCGCGTCGAGCTGATCACCGGCCGTCGCGGACGCACCGTCGAGGTGCACGTCCATCCTGAGGACCTGGGCAAGGTGATCGGGCGCGGTGGTCGTACCGCGACCGCGCTGCGCACCCTGGTCGCCGGTATCGGCGGCCGTGGGATCCGGGTCGACGTGGTCGACACCGACGCCTAGATGGAACTCGTCGTAGGTCGAGTCGCCAAGTCGCACGGCGTGCGCGGCGAACTCGTCGTCGAGGTGCGCACCGACGAACCGGAACTCCGGTTCGCTCCCGGTGCCACCTTGCACGGCAGGATGCCGAAATCCGCGGCGACCCGTGACTACACCGTGAAGTCGGCCCGGGAGCACTCGGGCCGGCTTCTGGTGTTCGTCGACGGCATCGACGACCGCACCGCCGCCGACGCACTGCGCGGCATGCTGTTCGTCGTCGACAGCGAGTCCCTGCCGCCGTCCGGCGACGAGGACGCCTTCTACGACCACGAGCTCGAAGGCCTGCGCGTCGAGCTCGCCGACGGCACCGTCGTCGGCGAGGTCACCGAGGTGCTGCATTCGGCCGCGGGCGAGCTGCTGTCGGTGCGCGCCGCCGACGACGGTCGCGAAATTCTCATTCCCTTTGTCACCGCCATCGTGCCGACCGTGTCGATCGCCGATGGACTGGTGGTCATCACGCCGCCCGAGGGCCTGCTCGATCCGGAGTAATTCGTGCAACTCGACGTCGTCACGATCTTCCCGGAGTATCTCGAGCCGCTGCGGACCGCGCTGCTCGGCAAGGCCGTCGACAAGGGCCTGATCTCGGTCGGCGTGCACGATCTGCGTGACTGGACCCACGACGTGCACAAGTCCGTCGACGATTCGCCCTACGGCGGCGGTCCGGGCATGGTCATGAAGCCCACCGTCTGGGGCGACGCGCTCGACGCGGTATGCCCCGACGACGCCCTGCTCGTCGTCCCCACCCCGGCCGGTGTGCCGTTCACCCAGGCCACCGCGCAACGCTGGTCCACCGAGAAGCACCTCGTCTTCGCGTGTGGGCGCTACGAGGGCATCGATCAGCGCGTGTTCGACGATGCCGCCCGCCGCGTCCGCGTCGAAGAGGTGAGCATCGGCGACTACGTCCTCATCGGCGGGGAGGCCGCCGTGCTGGTGATGACCGAGGCCGTGGTCCGGCTGATTCCCGGCGTGCTCGGCAATCAGCAGTCCCACCAGGAGGATTCGTTCTCCGACGGTCTGCTGGAAGGGCCGAGCTACACCCGCCCGGTCTCGTGGCGCGGCCTGGACGTGCCGCCGATCCTGCTGTCCGGCGATCACGCCAAGGTGGCCGCCTGGCGCCACGAGCAGTCACTGGAACGCACTCGCGCGCGCAGGCCGGATCTACTGCCGGAGCGGTAACGCCGGTCTATCCCGATGCGGCGCGGGTGGTGATGGCGAACGGGTGCCCGGCCGGGTCCAGCAATACCCGCCAGCGCGGATCCTGTTGCACCGGGGCGGGTTTGGCGCCGATCGCCAGCGCGTGCTGCTCACACAGATCCAGGTCGGCGTCGGCCGCCAGCTCCAGCTGTACCGCGGCGCTGCCCGGCCATTGCGGCGGGAAGTAGTTCTCGACGCGTTGCGCCGCCAGGGTCAATCCCGACGGTATGCGGATACCCACGCTGTGGACGTCGTTCCACAGCACGCGGCCACCGAGCAGCCCGAGGTAGAAGCGGGCGAGGGACTCGGGGTCGTCACAGTCCAGCGAGACGCCGGCCAATTGAAAAGGCTCCGTCATCGGACCGACGGTACCGGTCGGGATGGACGCCGAGATTGTTTTGTCGTAAAGATGTATGGGTATTCATCGCGGTCATTCGTTGTGTCATCGTCCAAGGTGAGGATTGCTCGTTCCATCCGGAATGTGTTCTGTGACCGCGGTACTCGGTGCGACGGGCGCGGCCGACCGGTCACCGCGCCCAAGTGCCCTGGACAAACCGTGCGCCCCTTGGTGATTCGGCGTCCATGGCACCCGGCGCTCCGAGCGCGAGTGAGATGTGAAACGAGCGGCAGCCGGATCGCCGAGCTCGTGCGCGAGTGCTCACAGCCATGGAACTTCGCCCGAGAGCGTGACATATTCCACATCACGGCAGCAGGCGATGACGCCGTGCCAGCGCCACGGCCTCGTGCCGGGTTCGCGCGTCGAGCTTGCTCATCGCCTGCCGTAGGTAGCTCTTGACGGTTTCCGCGCCGAGCGACAATCGAAGCGCCGCTTCCTGATTCGTGCACCCGAGCGCGATCTGCGCGAGCACGTCGAGTTCGCGCCGCGACAGCCGGGGAACCTCGTCCGACGACTCGCCCGCCAGCACACCGGTCAGCCGATCGCACACACCCGAGAGCCGGTCGCGTAGCGCCGCGTCACCGGCGGCGGTCGCCATGGCCCGCAGCTCGGCGTGGATCTCGCGCAATTCCTCGGCGACCGCGGGGGTGGCGGCCGGGGTCGGCGTGGTGAGTTCGAGCATCCTGACCCGTCGATCCACCTCGTCGCGGATCGCGATCTCGGTCGCCAGCCGCCTGCCTGCCTGCACGATCACCTCGGTGGTGCGATCGCCGAGCGGGCTGGCACCGCGGGTGGCCGCGTAGAGCACGGCACGGGGCCGATCGGCCACCACGACCGGAACGGCGACCACCGATCGCAGTCCCTCGCCGCAGACCGGCCCGTCGTAGTGGTGGGTGATCGAGGACGCGCCGCGGTAGTCGGCCACCGCGGCAGGCCGGTGGTGCTCCATCACCTGCCCGCCGAGCCCGGAGGTCCGCAGCACCGACAGGCCGCGCAACCCGGTGGTGATCGTGCCGACGAACTCGGTGAGCAGCAGCGTGTCCTCGTCGACCGGCCCGCCGAAGACCACCGGGACATTCGCCCGCCGCGCCACCCAGCGGATCTCGGCGCGCAGCGCATCGCCGTCGCGGGGACGCAACAGGGAAGTGGCCGGCATCGGTCACCCCTTTTCGGGGGTAGTGGCGAACGTGAGGTGTGCCACATTCTAGGACAGACCTGGTGGCCCGTTGAGGAGAACTGCGATGAGTACCGACCTGGACGCGCGGGTGCGCGACCTGCTCGACTGTTACGACGGACCAGAGGCCTGCGCGGCCGCGTTGCTGTGCGACCGGCATCCGGCCGATCAGGTCGCGTTCACGGTGGTCGAGTCCGATCTGAGCGCGTACGAGCTGACCTACGGCGAACTGCGTGAGCGGTCGGCCCGTTTCGCTGCGGCGCTGGCCGAGCTCGGTGTCGGTCCCGGAGATCGGGTGGCGACGCTGATGGCGAAGTCCGCCGATCTGGTGGTCGCGCTGCTCGGTATCTGGCGCCGCGGCGCGGTGCACGTACCGCTGTTCACCGCGTTCGCGCCGCCCGCCATCGGGTTCCGGCTCGGCGCGAGTCATGCCAAGGTGGTTGTCGCCGATGCCGACCAGGCGCCGAAACTGGGTGTGGGCGAAGACATCCCCGCCGACCCGGAGCGCCGGACGATCGTCGTCGGTGCGGCCGAAGTCCCGAGCGCGCTGTCGTTCGACGATCTCCTCGCCACGCACCGGTCCGACGACCCCCGCGCGGCCCCCGTGGTGGTCGGCGGTGACGGCCTGCTGGTCCAGCTGTTCACCAGCGGCACCACGGGTACGCCCAAGGGCGTGCCGATCCCGGTGCGCGCCCTGGCCTCCTTCCACGCGTACCAGGAGTTCGCCCTGGATGTGCGCCCCGAGGACGTGTACTGGAACGCGGCCGACCCGGGCTGGGCGTACGGCCTCTACTACGCGATCCTCGCCCCGCTGGCGACCGGCGTGCGCAGCCTGCTGCTGCACGCGGGCTTCTCCGCATCACTCACCCTGGATGTGCTGCGCCGCTTCGGCGTCACCAACTTCGCCGCGGCGCCGACCGTCTACCGCGCGCTGCGCGCGAGCGCGGCCCCCGAGGGGATCGCGTTGCGCCGGGCGTCGTCGGCGGGGGAGCCGCTCACGCCGGACGTCGTCGCCTGGTCGGAACGCGCGCTCGGCGTCGCCGTCCGCGACCACTACGGCCAGACCGAACACGGCATGGTCATCTGCCACGCCTGGCACCCCGCCGTCGACCGGCCGGCGCCGCTCGGCTCGATGGGTTCCCAGCTGCCCGGCTGGACCTGTGCGGTCCTGGCCGAGGACGCCGACACCGAGGCCGCGCCCGGCGAGATCGGCCGCGTCGCCATCGACACCGATCACAGCCCGCTGCTGTGGTTCCTCGGCTACCTCGACGCTCCCGAGCGCACCGCGAGCCGCTACACCGCCGACGGCCGCTGGTACCTCACCGGCGACGTGGGCGCCCGCGATGCCGACGGTTTCTTCCGCTTCAGCTCGCGCGACGACGACGTGATCATCATGGCCGGCTACCGGATCGGCCCGTTCGAGGTCGAGAGCGTGCTGGTCCTGCACGATCAGGTCGCCGAGGCCGCTGTCGTCGGGATGCCGGACGAGCTGCGCGGCGAGGTGCTCGAAGCCTTCGTCGTCCTGCGCGACGGCGCCGACGGCAGCGCCGAGCTGGCCGCCGAACTCCAGCAACTGGTCAAGGACAAGTTCGCCGCGCACGCCTATCCGCGGACCGTCCATTTCGTCCCGGGTCTGCCCAAGACCCCGAGTGGCAAGGTGCAGCGATTCGTGCTGCGCGGCAAGGAGATCCGCTGATGACCGAACTGAGCTACGCCTGTGGACTCGCCGACACCCCGCTGCTCGGCGACACCATCGGCGCCAATCTCGACCGCACCGTCGCGGCGCATCCCGGCAACGAAGCGCTGGTCGACCGCCCGACCGGCCGTCGCTGGACCTATCGCGAGCTCGGCGCGGCCGTCGACGCCGTCGCGACCGGACTGGCCGCGCGCGGTATCGCCGCGGGCGATCGGGTCGGGATCTGGGCGCCCAACTGCGCCGAATGGTTCCTGGTCCAGTACGCCACCGCGAAACTGGGCGCGGTCCTGGTCAATATCAATCCCGCCTACCGCACCAGCGAACTCGAGTACGTCCTCGGTCAGGCCGGCGTGCGGCTGCTGATCGCCGCGCCGGAGTTCAAGACCTCGAACTATGTGGCGATGATCGAGCACGTGCGGCCGAATTGCCCTGCCCTGGAACAGGTGCTGATCCTCGGCACCGAGCAGTGGCAGCGGGTGGCTGCCACCGCGCCCGATGCCGCGGGACTGGCCGCGATCGCCGCGACCCTGTCCACCGACGATCCGATCAACATCCAGTACACGTCGGGGACAACGGGTTTCCCGAAGGGCGCGACGCTGAGCCACCACAACATCCTCAACAACGGCTACTTCGTCGGCGAGCTGTGCGGCTACACCGCGGCCGACCGGATCTGCGTGCCGGTGCCGTACTACCACTGCTTCGGAATGGTCATGGGCAATCTCGCGGCGACCTCGCACGGTGCGGCCGTGGTGATTCCGGCGCCGTCGTTCGATCCCGCCGCGACCCTGGCCGCCGTCGCCGCCGAGCGCTGCACCTCCCTCTACGGTGTGCCGACGATGTTCATCGCGATGCTCGCCGAACTCGACGGCGGTGCCACCGCCGACCTGTCGAGCCTGCGCACCGGCATCATGGCGGGCTCGCCGTGCCCGGTGGAGGTGATGAAACGGGTGATCGAGCAGCTGGGGATGGCCGAGGTCGCCATCTGTTACGGCATGACCGAGACGTCGCCGGTATCCACCCAGACCCGCCGCGACGACAGCATCGACCGCCGCACCGCCACCGTCGGCCGGGTCGGGCCACATCTCGAGGTGAAGGTGATCGACCCGGCCACCGGGCGCACGCTGCCGCGTGGCGAGGCGGGCGAGCTGTGCACCCGTGGCTATTCGGTGATGCTCGGCTACTGGGAGCAGCCCGACAAGACAGCCGAGGCGATCGACGCCGCCCGCTGGATGCACACCGGCGACATCGGCGTCATGGACGACGACGGCTACCTCTCGGTCACCGGCCGGATCAAGGACATGGTGATCCGCGGCGGCGAGAACATCTACCCCCGCGAAATCGAGGAATTCCTCTACACGCACCCCGATATCGTCGACGCCCAGGTGATCGGCGTCCCCGACGCGAAGTACGGCGAGGAACTCATGGTCTGGCTGCGTCTGCGCGAGGGCGCCGCCGTCCTCGACAGCGCCGCGCTCCGCGACTTCTGCACCGGCCGCCTCGCCCACTACAAGATCCCGCGCTACGTACACGTGGTCGACGAGTTCCCGATGACGGTCACCGGCAAGATCCGCAAAGCGGAGATGCGGGAACTGGCCAAGGATCTGCTCGCCTGACCTGGGAGTCGGCCGGGTGTCGGGGAAGCGCTGTAGTCTCTGCGGTCGTGACGACAGCGCCCGAGACCGACACAACGACCATCCTCGCCAGCGTGGGCAGGCGGATCGCCGACGAGCTGGGGGTGCGCGAGACCCAGGTCCGCGCCGCCGTCGAATTGCTCGACGGCGGTTCGACGGTGCCGTTCATCGCGCGTTACCGCAAGGAGGTCACCGGCGGCCTCGACGATGCCCAGCTGCGCCAGCTCGACGAGCGGCTCGGCTACCTGCGTGAGCTCGACGAACGGCGCGGCGCGATCATCGAATCCATCCGCGGCCAAGGCAAACTCGACCCGGCGCTGCACCAGCAGATCATGCTCGCCGAGACCAAAGCCCGCCTCGAGGACATCTACCTGCCGTACAAGCCCAAGCGTCGCACCAAGGCCCAGATCGCCCGCGAAGCCGGGCACGAGCCGGTGGCCGACGCCCTGATCGGCGACCCGGCCACCGACCCGGCCGGCTACACCGCCGAACAGCTCGACGGCGCCCGCGCGATCCTCGTCGAACGCTTCGCCGAGGACGCCGACCTGGTCGGTGAACTCCGCGAACTCATGTGGAACCGGGGTCAGGTCACCTCCACGGTGCGCGCGGGCAAGGAGGAGGCGGGCGCCAAGTTCGCCGACTACTTCGAGTTCAGCGAGCCGTTCCACAAGCTGCCGTCGCACCGGATCCTGGCGTTGCTGCGCGGTGAGAAGGAAGAGGTGCTCACCCTGCACCTGGAACCTGACACCGAAGAGCCGGAGCCCGGCGCGCGCACCATCTACGAGGGCCGCATCGCGGTCGCCTTCGGCATCGCCGACCAGGGCCGCGCGGCCGATTCCTGGCTGCTCGACACCGTGCGCTGGGCCTGGCGCACCAAGCTGCAGGTGAGTCTCGGCATCGACACCAGGATGCGGCTGCGGCAGGCGGCGGAGAAGGACGCGGTCGACGTGTTCGCCGCGAACCTGCGCGACCTGCTGCTCGCCGCACCGGCGGGCACCCGCACCACCATGGGCCTGGACCCCGGCTACCGCACCGGCGTGAAGGTCGCGGTGGTCGACGCCACCGGCAAGGCCGTGGCGACCGAGGTCATCTACCCGCACAAGCCGCAGGGCCAGACCGAGAAGTCCCTCGCCGTGCTGGCCGCGCTGGTGGCGCGGTTCGACGTCGAGCTGATCGCGATCGGCAACGGCACCGCCTCCCGCGAGACCGATGCGCTTGCCACCGAACTGATCTCGCGCATCCCCGAGAACAAGCCGACCAAGATCGTCGTGTCGGAGGCGGGCGCCTCGGTGTACTCGGCCTCGGCCTACGCCTCGGCCGAACTGCCCGGCATGGACGTGTCGCTGCGCGGCGCGGTCTCCATCGCCCGCCGCCTGCAGGACCCGCTCGCGGAGCTGGTGAAGATCGATCCCAAGTCGATCGGTGTCGGCCAGTACCAGCACGACGTCTCCGAGACCCTGCTTGCCCGCTCGCTGGGCGCGGTCGTCGAAGACGCGGTGAACGCGGTCGGTGTCGACGTGAACACCGCCTCGGTGCCGCTGCTCTCGCGCGTGTCGGGCGTGTCCGGCTCGGTGGCGGAAAGCATTGTGGCGCACCGCGACCAGAACGGCCCCTTCCGCAGCCGGACCGCCCTGCTCGAGGTTCCCCGCCTCGGCCCCAAGGCCTTCGAGCAGTGCGCGGGCTTCCTGCGCATCCGCGGCGGCGACGACCCGCTCGATACCTCCGCGGTGCACCCCGAGGCCTACCCGGTCGTGCGCCGCATCCTCGAGCACACCGGCCGCCCGATGGCCGAGGTCATCGGCAACACCGGCACGCTGCGCGCACTGCGGCCCGCCGACTTCACCGACGAGAAGTTCGGTGTGCCGACCGTCAGCGACATCATCGCCGAGCTGGAGAAGCCGGGCCGTGACCCGCGTCCGGAGTTCAAGACCGCCGAATTCGCCGCGGGCGTGGAGAAGGTCGCCGACCTGGAGCCGGGCATGGTGCTCGAAGGCGTCGTCACCAATGTGGCCGCGTTCGGCGCGTTCGTCGATGTCGGCGTGCACCAGGACGGCCTCGTGCACGTCTCGGCCATGTCGCACACCTTCGTCAAGGACCCGCGCGAAGTGGTCAAGTCCGGTGACGTGGTGAAGGTCAAGGTCCTCGAGGTCGACGTCGCCCGGCAGCGAATCGGTTTGAGTTTGCGTCTCGATGACGAGCCGGGCAAGCCCGCGCAGGGGGACAATCGTGGTGGCGGCGCACCGCGCGGCCAGGGCCGGGGTCAGGGCCGTCCGCAGGGCGGTCGTGGCCAGAGTTCGGAACGTGGCCAGGCGCAGGGCCGCAGCCAGGCTCAGGGGCGTGGTGGCAACCAGCGCAAGCCCGCGGCCGAGCCAAGCGGATCCATGGCCGACGCGTTGCGCCGGGCGGGATTCGGCAAGTAACTCGACGACAGGGCGGGCGGCATGCTTCGGTGGCTCGAAGACGAAGTGATCGCGCGCGGCCGCCTGCCCCTGTTGTGCTTCCTGCTGGGATTCATCCTCGGTTTCGTGGTCATCCGGATCAGCGTGCGGCTGATCAGGGCGCAGGTGCGGTGGTGGCCCGGCAACATCAAGGCAGGCAGCACCCACATCCACCACATGGTGTTCGGCGTCATCACGGTGCTGCTCACCGGCATCGGGCTGATCGCGACCGCCGAGGACTCCACCCAGGTCACCTCGAGTGTGCTGGCCGCCCTGTTCGGGATCGGCGCCGCGCTGGTCCTCGACGAGTTCGCCCTGATCTTCTATCTGCGTGACGTCTACTGGGAGGAACAGGGCCGCACCTCGGTGGACGCGGTCTTCGTCGCCCTCGCCGTCACCGGCCTGCTGCTGCTCGGCGTGCAACCGGCGACGTTTCTCGACTACGACGACTTCCGGCAGTCGCGCGGGTTCGGCGTCCGCATCGCCCTGTTCGCCACCCTCGTGGTGAATCTGCTGCTGGCCGGGGTGGTGATCGCCAAGGGCAAGATCTGGACCGGGCTGTTCGGCATGTTCTTCACCCCGCTGCTGCTGATCGGCGCCATCCGGCTCAGCCGCCCTGGCGCGCCCTGGGCCCGGTGGCGCTACGGCGACCGGCCCAAGACGATAGGCAGGGCGATCGCCAGGGAGCGGCGGTACCGACGCCCGGTCGTGCGCGCGAAGATCTTCATCCAGGACCTCATCGCGGGTAAACCCGATGTCGAGCACGCCCGCACCGCGGCCGAGGCAGAGTTGCGGCGCACCGTCGTCGCGGCGCCGCCCGCACCGCCACCGCACCCGCATCTGCTGCCGCGCCGCCGGGCCGACGCCACAGCCGACACGTCGGCGGAGGAGTGATCGCGGTCGCCCGATTTCAATCCCGGCTACCTGGTCTGGCACAATAAACCGGTTGCCTTGGACGAGTCATGTCCGAGAGCACTCCTGTTCTGAGCATGAACCGGTCGAGCGCGCGAGTGCCGCCAGGTTCCTCTGTTCGCGCAAAGAATCCGAAAAGGTGGAAAATGAACACCCTTGATTTCGTCGACGAGAAGTCGCTGCGTAGCGATGTCCCCGACTTCCGTCCGGGCGACACCCTGAACGTGCACGTGAAGGTCATCGAAGGCTCGAAGGAGCGCATCCAGGTCTTCAAGGGCGTCGTGATCCGGCGTCAGGGCGGCGGCATCGGCGAGACCTTCACGGTCCGCAAGGTGTCCTTCGGCGTCGGTGTCGAGCGCACCTTCCCCGTGCACAGCCCCAACATCGACCACATCGATGTCGTGACCCGCGGTGACGTGCGTCGCGCCAAGCTGTACTACCTGCGCGATCTGCGCGGCAAGGCCGCCAAGATCAAGGAAAAGCGCTGATCTTGCGGTAGCTGTTCGCAGCACAGAATTTTCCGGTAGCCCGGCGCTCCGACTTCGGTCTGGGCGCCGG
>NZ_JBSGVD010000069.1:0-14504 GCF_053608285.1 Nocardia sp. NPDC055053
GGCCGGGGGGGTGGGGGCCGCCCCGCGGTTCTGGGGGGGTGGCGTAGGCGACGAAGGAGCAAGCAACGGTGCCTGACCGGCGGGACAGGAGGGGCCGCGACCTCGAGCGCGCCAGCGCTCCAATAGAATTTGCCGACCACTGCGAAAGGTTCTGCGTTGACCGAGTCCGGAGATAGCGCCGCCCCCACCCCGCGCGGACTACCCGCCGAGGTCGCGCGCCGCCGCACGTTCGCCGTGATCTCGCACCCCGACGCGGGTAAGTCGACGCTGACCGAGGCGCTGGCGCTGCACGCCAGGATGATCTCGGAGGCGGGCGCGATCCACGGTAAGGCTGGCCGCAAGTCGACCGTGTCGGACTGGATGGAGATGGAGAAGGCGCGCGGCATCTCGGTGAGCTCGACCGCGCTGCAGTTCAACTACCGTGCCGCCGGGTCCGATGTCGACAATGTCATCAACCTGGTCGACACCCCCGGCCACTCCGACTTCTCCGAGGACACCTACCGCGTGCTCACCGCGGTCGACGCCGCGGTCATGCTGATCGACGCCGCCAAGGGCCTCGAGCCGCAGACGCTGAAGCTGTTCCAGGTCTGCCGCCATCGCGGTATCCCGGTCATCACCGTCATCAACAAGTGGGACCGCCCCGGCCAGGCGCCGCTGGAGCTGCTCGACGAGATCAGCGAGCGGATCGGCCTCACTCCCACCCCGCTGTTCCTGCCGGTCGGCATCGCCGGTGACTTCCGCGGCCTGCTGCGCCGCGGTCCCGAGGGCGAGGCGAGCGAGTACATCCACTTCACCCGCACCGCCGGTGGCGCGACGATCGCGCCGGAGGAATCGCTGACATCCGCCGAAGCCGAGGCCCGCGAGGGCGAAGCCTGGACGACAGCGGCCGAGGAGAGCGAACTGCTCTCGGCCACCGGACAGGACCACGACCAGGAGCTGTTCCTTGCCGGGCAGACCTCGCCGGTGATCTACGCGTCGGCGATGCTGAACTTCGGTGTGCGCCAGCTGCTGGAGACGCTGGTCGCGCTGGCGCCCGCACCGGGCGCGCGGGCCGATGTCGCAGGCAAGGACCGCGAGACCGGTGATCCGTTCAGCGCGGTGGTGTTCAAGGTGCAGGCCGGCATGGACACGGCGCACCGGGACCGGCTGGCGTTCATGCGGATCGTGTCGGGCGAGTTCGAGCGCGGCATGGTCGTGACGCACGCGCAGACCGGTCGCCCGTTCGCCACCAAGTACGCGCTGACGGTGTTCGGCCGCGAGCGCACCACCGTCGACACCGCCTACCCCGGTGACGTGGTCGGCCTGGTGAACGCGACCGCGCTCGCGCCGGGTCACACCCTGTTCGTGGACAAGAAGGTGGAGTTCCCGCCGATCCCGAGCTTCGCCCCCGAGCATTTCGCGACGCTGCGCGCGCAGAGCGCGGGCAAGTACAAGCAGTTCCGCAAGGCCATCGACCAGCTCGACTCCGAGGGCGTTGTCCAGGTGCTGCGCAACGACGCCCGCGGTGACGCCTCGCCGGTGCTCGCCGCGGTCGGCCCGATGCAGTTCGAGGTGGTCACCGCCCGCATGCAGGCGGAGTTCAATGTGGAAACCCAGCTGGATTTCCTGCCCTTCACCCTGGCCCGGCGCACCGACGCCGAGTCGGCGCCGGAACTGGATCGCCAGCGCGGTGTCGAGGTGTTCACCCGCACCGACGGCGCGATCCTGGCCCTGTTCAGCGACAAATGGCGGCTGCAGTACATCGAGAAGGAACACCCGAAGCTCACGCTGGAACCGCTCGTCGCGGCCGCGGACTAACTGGTCAACTGTCTGAGTCGGCCCTAAGCGGCCGGTCCGGGGTTGCGTTCCACCGAGGAGATGTGGTTCTCCTGCGCGATCATTCCCCAGCGGCTCGCGGTCAGGCGCAGGCTGGGCAGATCGCTGAGCGAGAGCACCACTTCGTAGGTGCGCTCGTAGCCGGTGTGCGCGATGCGCCAGTGCCCGTCGTCGCAGCGGACGTAGCGATCGGTGTAGAAGGCGGCACCGCGCAGGCACATGTTGTGTTCGGGGATGATCACCGTATCGGCGAGGTACCAGGTGCCGGTCGCGGTGTCGCCGTCGACATCGATCTCCGGATGATCGCAGCGGTGCTCGGTGATGACGTGCGGTCCGAGGGTGTTGCGCAGGAAGGCCAGGAAGGCCTCACGCGACTCGAACTGCAGGTATTCGCTGTAGGTCGCGGTCGCCTCGGGGATCAGCGTGTCGGCAAACTCGTCCCAGGACTTGGTGTCCAGCGCGCGCAGGTAGCGGAACTTGAGCCTGCTGAGCGCGATGAGGTCGTCGGGATGATCGGGTGGCCGCACGAACGGTTCCGGCTGCTCCTCGGCCGCCTCCTCGGGCAACTCCTCGGCCATCCGGTCCTCCCCCGTCTCCGGCCCGGCGACCAGTGGTTCGTCGCCTCCGGGTAGCAACGGACCCGGCCGCACCCATGTGGGCGCGACAGGATCGTCGACCCGCACGTCGTTCGGTGATCCGGACCCCTGCTCCATCTCTCCACGATCCCACTGAAACGCGCGCAGTGCCCGATCTGTATCAGATCGCTATCACTGCCGACACCGGAGCGTGACCTCCGGCGCCGGCGCCCCGCGCTGTCTCAGCTACCCGATGGTGAAGCAGGTGCGGCAGAAGTCCTCGCCGAACTCCGACAGGCGCAGGCTCTTGCGCACGATCTTGGGCGCGCGGCCCGCCTTCTTGAGCGCTTCCTCGACCACCGGCTGCACTTCGAGCACCATGTAGCGGCTCAGCACGACCGGGTCCTCGGAGGTGAACGTCAGGCCGAGGCGGTTGAGGTTGATCAGGTAGGAGCGGGCCCGGTCCGGGTAGCGCACGCCTGCCTGCTCCGGCACCGAGGTCAGGTCACCCTGGACCAGCTCGGAGCCGATGCCGAGCGGCCGGTTGGTGCGCACGTCGACCGAGGGCTGCGGACCGTTGAGGGCCATGAACCGCAGGATGCGGGCCTCGTCGGGCGCGATCTCGTCGAGGATGCGGTCGTAGGCCGGGTGCACGTCCTCGGTGAAGTACACGTCGGCCGAGCGGGCAAGCAGTGCGTCGCCGCGGCGGCGCAGGTCCTCGGTGCTGGCCGAGCGCAGGTACGGGCCGACGGTGATGGCCTGCTGGGTCGACCCGTTGGGCGTCGGCACATAGCTGACGATCTCGCGCACCGACCCCTCGGTGACGCCGAGCGCGCTGCGCGCGATGGAGCGCAGCGCGTTACCGGTGCGCTCCGCGATATCGGCCGAGGACTCGCCGTCCAGGGCCGCCTGGGCCAGTTCCTTGGTCACCTCGTAGGTGGTGCCGACGGCCCACTGGCTGCCGCGCACCGCGGTGCCTGCGGCCAGACCCGCGGCGCGGAACACGCCCCGGATCAACCGGGCTTCGTTGCTGATCTGTCGCTGCTCGACATCCGAGCTGCGCTCGACGGCGCGGGTACCGGCACGGGCCAGGTCCTGTCCGGTCCTGTCGTCTGTCACGTCCTACTCCGAAGTCTCGCCATGTGAACTTCTCGCTCACAGATTATTGCCCGACCACGCTTCAGGCACAGTGCGTACGCAGCGCGCCCCCTGAACGCGCCGATTGTGGCCTGTCACCAACTGTGGTGGTGCTCATTGTTCCGACTCGCCAGGGCGAGTACGGCATTCGGGACAGGTTCTGTGACTGATGTCTCAGACACTACCCTGTGGCCTGGGGCACGACGAATGGACCCAGTTCCGCAACTCACAGTAGGGTCACCTCGCCATGGGGGTGCTAATTTTGGTTTGCCGGTGAAGGAGGTGGTCACCGGATTACGGCAGGAGGGTGTCGTTGTTGGAGAGTGTGTTCGGGTTACACCCGACACTCCTGCTCGAGATTGTGACCATTCCTCTTTTCACAGGAATCATCGGTTACATCACCAACTGGACCGGCATTTTGATGCTGTTCCAGCCGATCAAGTTCTATGGCGTCAAGCTGCCGGGCCTACGCGCGGTCTTCCCGTACCTGCCCAAGCGGATCCAGGTATTGCCGCTGCTCAGCTACGACGGCCGGATCGGCTGGCAGGGCATCGTGCCCTCGCGCGCCGACAAGATGGCCAGCATCGCCGTCGACAAGGGGCTGTCCAAACTGGGCAGTGTCTCCGACTTCTACCGCGAGCTCGATCCGGAGAAGCTGGCCGAACATCTGGCCGATGTCGCCGACGCGCAGATCAGCGACATCGTCGAGGTGATCCTGCGTCGTGAGCACCCCCAGCTCTGGTACAACCTGCCCACCCAGGTGCGCGAGATGGTGCATCAGCGGGTGCGCTCGCAGCTACCGGAGATCCTGCGCGAACTCACCATCGAGCTCGGCACCAACATCGATCAACTGCTCGACGTGAAGCAGATGGTCATCCGCTACTTCCAGGCCCGCCCGCAACTGCTCAACCAGCTGTTCCAGGTGCTCGGCGCCAAGGAACTGCGGTTCATGCAGAACTTCGGCTTCTACTTCGGCGCGCCCTGCGGCCTGCTGCTGGTCCTCGCGCTGCACACCACCGGCCTCTCGCCGCTGATCGTGCTCCCGATCGGCGGCATCGTCATCGGCTGGGTGGTGAACTGGGTCGGCATCAACATGATCTTCGCGCCCGCGCTGCCCAAGTGGTGGTGCCCGTGGCGGCAGGGCCTGCTGATCAAGCGTCAGCCCGAGATCACCGCGGGCTACGCCGAACTCGTCTCCACCGAGGTCGTCACCGTCGCCAATATCGGCGACGAACTGCTCAACGGTCCGCGCTCGGACCGCACCCTGCAGATGCTCGAGGACACCCTGCGCCCGGCCGCCGATCGCGCGCTCGGCCCGGCGAGGCCCGCGGTGAAATTCATGCTCGGCAGCCGCGAATACGATTCGCTGCAGTCCACGATCACCGCCGAGGCCATGACGATCGCGCCGATGGCCTTCGCCGATCCCGCGTTCAACGTCCAACAGGGCAGGCAGGTCAACGAATACATCGCCCGGCAAATGTCCGCACTTTCCCCGCATGACTTCGTGGACATGCTGCGTTCGGCCATCAAACAGGACGAATGGTTGCTTTTTGTCCATGGCGGCGCGCTGGGGCTGCTCGCCGGATACGCTCACATCCTGGTCTTCGGAACAGGAGTAGCGACGACATGGATGTAGACGACGGGACCCCGTCCACCGAGCTGGTGCGACGGCCGGTACCGCCGATCGAAACCACCGGCGACAGGCGCGGCGTGCTGCCCGTCTCGCCGGTGCGCACTGTGCGGGCCGCGACCGGTGTCGCGCGGGTCGCGCTCACCGCGGCCTCGGGCATGACGCTGTGGACCCTCGACACCGCGCTCGGGGTGACCGTCACCGTCCTGCGCGGCAGCATCGCAGGTAACCCGCCCAAGGAAGTCCTCGCCGAGGCCGAAGGCGAGGTGCGCGACCGGCTCCGGCACGCGCTCGGCCTGCCGACCGCCGGCGAGCACGACAGCGACCCCGGCACGCCGACCCTGCGCGAACAGGGCGCCAAACTGCTGCGCCTGTCCGCCAGCACCCAAGCGTCCCAGCCGGATACGCACCCCGCCTACCCCGGCATCCTCGCCGAGATCACCCCGGACGAGGCACGAATCCTGCGGTTCATGCACGTCGACGGGCCGCAGCCCGCGCTCGACGTGCGTACCGGCCGACAGCGCGCGTTCGGCGGCGAACGCCTGATCAGCGGCCTGACCCTGATCGGCGAGCACGCCGGCCTGCGCTTCCCGAACCGTGTCCCGCAGTACCTGCCCAACCTGCGCAGGCTCGGACTCATCGAGTTCACCCGCGAACCGGTCGGCAATCCCAGCCGCTACCAGCTCATCGAGGCGCAGGAGCAGGTCCGCGACGCCATGAAGCGCGGGTTCGGCACCAAGGTGAGCTACCGCAGCATCCTGCTCACCGAATTCGGCGCGGATTTCGTCCAGACCTGCCTGCCCGTCGTTATCAGCGACGGCCGAGAGACCGCGACCTAGTTCTCGGCCAGCTCGGCAAGCTCCATCCAGCGCTCCTCGGCCGCTTCCTTTTCGGCGACAACCTCTTTGAGCTCGGCGCCCAGTTTCACCAGCTTGTCCGGGTCGGTGGCGGCGTCACCGAAGGCGTCGTGGAGTTTCCGTTCGCGCTCGTCGAGTTTGGCGATAGTGCGCTCGAGGCGGGACAGTTCCTTGCGGGCGGCGCGGCGGTCGGCCGAATCCGTGGTCGCCGCGGCCGGTTTCGCGGTGGCCGGCTTCGCGGCGGTGGCCAGAGTGGCGCGCTTGGTGAGGTACTGGTCGATGCCGCCGGGCAGGTTGGTGAGTTTGCCGTCGCCGAACAGGGCCCAGGTGGAATCGCAGATGCGCTCGACCAGGTAGCGGTCGTGGCTGATGACCACGAGCGTGCCCGCCCAGTTGTCGAGCAGGTCTTCGAGCTGCTGCAGGGTGTCGATGTCGAGGTCGTTGGTCGGCTCGTCGAGCAGCAGGACGTTCGGTTCGGCCATCAGGATGCGGGTCAGCTGCAGGCGGCGGCGTTCGCCACCGGAGAGGTCGCCGACCGGGGTGCGCTGGCGGGCGGGGGTGAACCCGAGCCGTTCGGCCAGCTGGCCCGCCGAGATCTCCTTGTCGCCGAGCATGATTCGCTGGGCGATCTGCTGGACGGCCTCGAGCACCCGCATATCGGTGGGCAGGTCGTCGAGTTCCTGGCGCAGCCAGCCGATCTGCACGGTCTGGCCCTGGATGCGCTTGCCCGTGGCGGGTTCGGCGTCACCGGCGAGCGCGCGCAGCAGGGTGGTCTTGCCCGAGCCGTTGACACCGACCAGACCGACGCGCTCACCCGGCGCGAGCCGCCAGGTCAGGTCGCCGACCAGTTCGCGGCCGTCGGGGGTGGTGAGGGTGGCGTCCTCGAGTTCGATCACCACGCGGCCGAGGCGCTTGCGCGCGAACGCGGCCAGCGACACCGAGTCGCGCGGCGGCGGCACGTCGGCGATCAGCGCCTCGGCGGCCTCGACGCGGTAGCGCGGCTTGGAGGTGCGGGCCTTGGCGCCGCGGCGCAGCCAGGCCAGTTCCTTGCGGGCCAGGTTCTGGCGGCGGGACTCGGTGGCGTCGGCCTGGCGGGCGCGTTCGGCGCGGGCGAAGATCCAGTCGCCGTAGCCGCCCTCGTAGGTCTCGACCTTGCCGCCGACGACCTCCCAGGTGCGGGTGGCGACGGTGTCGAGGAACCAGCGATCGTGGGTGACGACGACGAGTGCGGTGCGCCGGTCCACCAGGTGCCGCGCCAGCCACTGCACGCCCTCGATGTCGAGGTGGTTGGTCGGCTCGTCGAGCACGAGCAGGTCGAGGTCGCGCACCAGCGCGGCGGCCAGCGCGACGCGACGGCGTTCGCCGCCGGACAGGTTGGTGACCGGGGTGTCGAGGCCGAGGTCGGCGATGCCGATGCCCTCGAGCACCGAGCGGATGCGGGCGTCGGCGGCCCACTCGTGTTCGGCGATGTCGACGGTCGACAGGTCGTCGGACAGGCCGGCGAGCACGATGGAGCCGATAGTGGCGCCGTCGGGCAGCACGCCACGCTGGGTGACCACGGCCATCCGCAGACCACCGACGCGGCTCACCCGGCCGCTGTCGGGGGCCTCCAACCCGGTCAGCACCTCGAGCAGCGTCGTCTTACCGCCACCGTTGAGACCGACCACCCCGATCCGCTCTCCCGCGTGCACACCGAGCGAGACGTCGTCCAACAGAGGCTTGACGCCGAAGCTCTTGGAGACCTGTTCGAGGTTGATCAGGTTGGGCATTTCCGCCTCTCCGCGACTTTTGGCCAGACATAGGTGCGGTGTTACGGCGCGTCGGCGGCCGACGGGGGATTGCTGGACCCGTCAGCCCGTCCCCGATGAGTTACCCATGTTCGTACGAGATCTGTTGATACGGATCGTAGAGGATCTGGCGCCGGCCGTTCCCCGCGGCTCTGGCCAGGCTCGGTGGTTACGGTGTGCGCTTGCTGTGCGCCTCGGGGTCGAGCACACGTGCCCCGGGCACCGGCCCGCTCGCGGTGCGCACGCTGCGGCACACCCCGGCACCGGCCAGTTCGGCCGCCACCGCGATCGCGGTCTCTTCGGTCTCGCAAAGGAACGCGCAGGTGGGCCCTGACCCCGACACCAGACCAGCGAGCGCGCCCGCGCCGACACCGGCCCGCAGCGTGCGCCGCAGTTCGGGCTTCAGCGACAGCGCCGCGGCTTGCAGGTCGTTGCCGAGCAGCGGCGCCAGGGTGTGCGGATCCCCCGCGGCCAGCGCCTGCATGAGTTTCTGCGGGTCACCCAGGCGCGGCGGATCGCCCTCGGCGCGCAGCCGGTCGAGTTCGCGGAACACCGACGGGGTGGACAGGCCGTCCTTGGCGAGCGCGAGCACCCAGTGAAACGAATTGCGCGACAACACCGGGAGCAGCCGTTCGCCGCGGCCGGTGCCGAGCGCGGTGCCGCCGTGCAGGGCGAACGGCACATCGCTGCCTAGTTCGGCGGCCACCGCGGTGAGCTCGTCGCGGCCGAGGCCGAGGTCCCACAGTTCGTTCAGGCCCACCAACGTCGCGGCCGCGTCGGCGCTGCCGCCCGCCATGCCGCCCGCCACCGGAATACCCTTGGCGATCGCGATCTCCACCAGGGGCGCGCGCCCGGCCAGATGCGCCAGCCGCACCGCGGCCTTCCAGACCAGGTTGGTCCGGTCGGTGGGTACCTCGGCGGCGCTCTCGCCGCTGACCCGCACGGACAGCGAGGCCGACGGGGCGAGTTCGAGCTCGTCGGACAGCGACAGCGCCTGGAAGACAGTGGTCAGATCGTGATAACCGTCCGGACGCAGATCACCGACTCCGAGATGCAGGTTCACCTTCGAAGGCGCACGCACGACGACCGGGCTGGGCACAACTGACAGCACGATCACCAAGCGTAACCGGTTACACCGACGAGTACGCATGCCGAATCTCGCCCCGGACGGCGATCCCGCGCACAGGGGCACGAGACGGGGTTGCACACGGTACCCATGGGGGGTATGTTCATTCGTGCCGGGGACATACCCCAGGACCGTATGATCGAACAGCGAAGGAGTCGGCCATGGCCACCACCACCTACACCGTCACGGGGATGACCTGCGGACACTGCGTGAGTTCGGTCAAGCAGGAGATCGGCAAGATCGACGGTGTCACCAGCGTCGACGTCGACCTCGCGAGCGGCCTCGTCCGTGTCGACAGCGCGAACGAGCTGTCCGAGACCGATGTCGCGGCCGCTGTCGACGAGGCGGGCTACGAGCTCGCACGCTGACGACACCACCGCGAAGTCATCTGCGGCCCGCGCTCTCGGCGCGGGCCGCACGCGCGTTCACCAGCGGTTCATCCGCCGCGCGGGCGCCGCGAATCATCCACAGCGTCATCCACATCCGTGCCACCGGGCGCGACGGTGCGGATATTCACCCGCTACCGGGTACGCGGCCCACAGACCATGATCAACTCCGGCGCCGGCGAAAACCGGTTGTCCACAATTGCTTTCACAGGCCGTGATTCCGAGGTCCGATGAACAGCCGGTGTACTGCGGGTTCCCCTGCGGGAACCCGCGATTCAGCTCTGCGCCGCCAGGCGGACGAAAGCCGCCGTATCCAGCGTCTCGCCCCGCGCGGTCGGATCGATTCCCGCCGCCACCAGCCTGCGCTCCGCCTCCGCGGGTGAGCCTGCCCAGCCGGACAGGGCCGCGCGCAAGGTCTTTCGGCGCTGCGCGAACGCGGCATCGATCACCTCGAACACGCGACGGCGATGCGCCTCGTCCATCGGCCACGGCGGCTCGACGTAGCGATCGACGCGAACCAGGCCCGACTCGACGCGCGGCACCGGCCAGAACACCTGCGTGCCCACCGCGCCCGCCCGGCGCACCTTGCCGAAGAAACCGGCCTTGACACTCGGCACGCCGTACACCCGGCTCCCCGGTTCGGCGGCGAGCCGGTCGGCCACCTCGGCCTGCACCATCACCAGCGACACCGTGATGCTCGGCAGCACGGCGAGCAGGTGCAACAGCACCGGGACGGCGACGTTGTACGGCAGGTTCGCCACCAGCGCCGTCGGCGCGGCGGGCAGCTGGTCGGGGCGCACCCGCAGGGCGTCGGCCTCGACCACCTGCAGGCGGTCGGCCAGGCCGGGGGCCCGATCGGCGACGGTCTCGGGCAGATACTTGGCCAGCACCGGGTCGATCTCGACCGCGACCACCCGGTCGACCACATCGAGCAGCGCCAGGGTCAGCGAGCCGAGGCCCGGCCCGACCTCGAGCACAGTGTCCTCGGCGCCGACGCCTGCCGCGGCGACGATGCGGCGCACCGTATTGCCGTCGTGCACGAAGTTCTGCCCGAGCTGCTTGGTCGGCCGGACGCCGAAACGCTCGGCCAGCGTCCGCACCTCGGCGGGACCGAGCAGTGCGGCGCTACCGCGCGCGGGAATCTCTGGTTCGGGCACCGCTAGAACCTACCAACCCGGCCGATCGAGCAGCTCAGCGCTGTGGCGGGGCGGTGTGGACACGGTCGAGGAAGGCGTCGATCGCCGCGCGCTGCTCCGGCGAGATCGAACCGTGCTGCCCGTTTCCGGGAACAACCTGCTGGTCGACGCCGTTGGCCGCGAGCTGCGCGACCAGCGCCGCGTGCAGCGGGGACGGCACGATCGTGTCGGTGACGTTCATGGTCAGCAGGATCGGCGCGTCGTATCCGCTGGTCGGCAGGGTCATGTAGGCGGCGAGCACGTCGCGCAGCCCGGCGAGCGGGCGCGCAAGCAGATCACGCGCCCACAGGCCTTTCGCCGAGGCGATGATCTCGTCCAGGCACCGGTCGCCCGCCGCGTCGACGAGCGAGCGTCCCAGCGGCGTCAGGTAGGAGTCCACGTCGGCCTCGGGATGGGTGGCGCGCAGCCCGGCCAGGATGCTGACCACGAACGAGGTGGCCGAGGACAGCACCGGGATCTCCGGCAGCTCGGGACCGATGAACGGCAGCACCTTCTCCACATCGGAAGCCGCGTCGACGGCGACGGTCCCGCGGAAGTCCAGCTCGGGCGCGTAGCTCTGCTGCACGTGCGCGGTGCTCAGCGCCGCGTGCCCGCCCTGCGAGATGCCGAGCACGCTCCAGGTGCGCGACAGGTCGGGGTCGGCGGCGCGGGCGGCACGGACCAGGTCGATGGTGGCGGTGGCCTCGCTGCGCACCTCCAGGTAGGGATGCGGACCGGTATCGAAACGGCCGAGGCCGAGGTAGTCGGGGGCGACGACGGCATAGCCCTGGTCGACGAACCGCTTGATGAACGCGTCCTCGGCGCCGCGGTGCAGGGGCAGCGGCGCCAGCTCCGGGTCGGCCTGGCCGCCGCAGCCTGGACCCGAGCCCGAGGTGCCGTGGTCGTAGGCGAGGATCGGCCAGCCGGTGACGGGCGCGTCGCCTTCGGGCAGGAACAGCGCGCCGCTGGCCGGGCGCAGGGTGCCCGCCGAGTCGGTCATCCAGTACTCGACGACCGACCCGCGGGCCATCCCGTGCCAGCCGTCGGGTTCGGACCGCACCGAGATGATCGCGCCCGGCGCTTGTGCCGACGCGGGGGCGAAACCTGCGGCGAGCAGCGCGCTCGCGGTGACGGCTGCGACGATCGCGGCACGTATCGGGGTCTTCGGCAACGGATCCAGCTCTCCACCAGGCGACACTTCCTGGACGAGTGTACAGATCAGCGGCGGTTCGGCCTGGTACATCGAGCAGTCACCCAAATCTGTTGCACCCCTTGGTTATTCGGCGGTCAACGCAGCGGTGGTGCGGTGTTGACCCGCGCGACGAACCCGTCGAGCGCGTTCCACATCTGCCGGCTGAGCACGGTGTGCTGACCGAATCCGGTCACCGTCTGGAAGTCGACCCCACCCGCTGCGAACTGCGCGACCAGCGCGGCGTGCAGTGGCGACGGCACGATCGTGTCGGTCGCGTTGATCAGCAACAGGATCGGCGCGTCGTACCCACTGGTCGGCACGGTCATGTACTCGGTCAGCGCGGTCCGCAGCGGACCGTCCGACAGCGGGCGGGCGAACAGGTCACCGAACCCGAGGCCCTTGACGTTCGCGACGATAGCGTCGATGCACTGCCCACCCGCGGCGTCGAGGATCTCCTTGCCCTTCGGGGTGAGATAGGAGTCGACCTGGGCCTCGGGATGGGTAGCGCGCAGGCCCGCCAGGATGCTCACGGTGAAGCCGGTCAGTCCCGCGGTGCCCTCCATCTCCGGGAAGCCGGGGCCGAGCAGCGGCAGTACCTTCTCCACGTCGGAGGCGGGGTCGACGGCGACGATGCCGCGGAAGTCGAGCTCGGGCGCGTAGCTCTGCTGCACGTGCGCGGTGCTCAGCGCGGCGTGCCCGCCCTGCGAGGCGCCGACGGCGGTCCAGGTGCGCGAGAGGCCGGGGTTGGCCGCCCTGGCGGCGCGCACGAGGTCGATGGTGGCGGTCGCCTCGCTGCGGACCTCGAGGTACGGGTGCGGGCCGGTGTCGAAGCGGCCGAGGCCCAGATAGTCCGGGGCGACGACGGCGTAGCCCTGGTCGACCAGGCGCGCGATCAGTTGGTCCTCGGCGGCGCGGTTGACCGGCAGCGGCGCCAGCCCGGGGTCCGCCTGCCCGCCGCAGCCGCGGCCGGAACCCAGGGTGCCGTGGTCGTAGGCGACGACCGGCCAACCGGTGGCAGGCGCCCTACCCTCGGGCAGGAACAGCGCGCCGCTGGCCGGACGCTCGGCGCCCGCCGAATCGGTGGTCGTGTACTCGATCACCGAGCCACGGGCCTGACCGTGCCAGCCGTCGGGCCGCGATTCGGTGGCGAGCACGCTGCCCGGTTCCGCCGAGGCGGGGGCGTAGGTGGCGGTCACCAGCGCGGCAGCGGTGATGGCGGCCGCGATCGCAGTACGGCTCATGGTCTTCGGCATCAAAGGTCACCTTTCGGGCCGATCGGCTTCACGTAACTGGACGAGCGTACAGTTCGCCGATCGGTTGCCTGGACATCGATTTATGACCTGCGACGGAGCGCGCAGGATGTGGTCAGCGCGCTCGGGCCAGGAATTCATCGATCGCGGCGATCATCGCGGGGTTGAGCTCGCAATGTTTGCCGGTGCCGACGACGGGCGTGTAGTTCACGCCGTTGGCGGTGAATTGGGCGGCCAGCGCGGCGTGCAGGGGCGAGGGCACCGTGCGGTCGGTGGCATTGACCAGCAACAGGATCGGCGCGTCGTAACCGCTGGTCGGGACGGTCATGTAGTCGGCCATGACCGAGCGCAGCGGTTCCTCGGAGAGGGAACGCGAGAGTAGTTGTCCCAGGGTCAGATCCGCGACCCGATCGTCGATCGCGTCCTGGCACAGCGTGCCGATCTCGTCGATGACCTGGCGGCCGAGCGGAGTGAGGTAGTTGTCGACCTGCGCGTCCGGCCGGGCCGCGCGCAGTCCGGCCAGAATGCTCACCGAGAAGCCGAGGATGCCGCCGCTGACGCGATCGGGGTTGCCCGGCCCGAGCAGGGGTGCTACCTCCTCGACATCCGATTCCGGGTCGACGGCGATGGTGCCGCGAAAGTCCAGCTCCGGCGCGTAGCTCGCCTGCCGGTGCCCGGTGCCGAGCGCGGCCTGTCCGCCCTGCGACATCCCCGCCGCCACCCACACCGGCGACAGATCCGACCGCACGGACCGCGCCGCGCGCAGCAGATCCAGCGTGGCGGTGGCCTCGGTGTCGATGCCGAGATACGGGTGCGGTCCGGTGTCGAACCGCCCGAGCCCCAGGTAGTCCGGCGCGACGACGGCATAGCCCTGCGCCACCAGATGCCGCAGGAACTCGTCTTGCGCCGCTTGCGATTCCGGCCACGGCGCACCCGCCGGATCCGATTGCCCGCCGCAGCCCGCGCCGAGTCCGGTGGTGCCGTGGTCATACGCGATCACCGGCCAGCCACCGGCAGGGGCGTCACCTTCCGGCAAATAGAGAGCGCCGCTGGCCGGTTGCGGCACACCGCCGACACCCTGGGTCCAGTAGTCGATCACCTGTGCGCCGGACATCCCGTGGAACCCGTCGGCCTGCGGAATCACCGCGATTACTGTTCCCGGCGCGTCCGCGTGCGCCGGCGTCATCGGCGCGCACACCCCCACACCTGTCGACAGCACTGCCACAGCAGCCGCCCGCCGCCAGGCCGAAACCCCACGCATCACAACCACCCTCGACTCGTCGACAAGCCGAGACCACCGCACGAGCACAGCAGACCCGGCGAAACCGAGTGCACGGTACCTTGCACCGCCACCCGGTCAACCCGACCCGCCGAGCGCACCCCGAAGTCGCGACCTACCGCACTCCCGTCCCCGCGCCACAACGTAAGTCCGCCATGACCGCACTCCCAGCCCCGCACGACCCGACCTCGAGGAGGGTCCGGCCACGCAGTGGCCGGTTCGCGGCCGTCCCGCCGATGAGAGGCCGTTGCGCAAGCGACGAAGGAGCAAGCAACGGCCTCTCATCGGCGGGACA
>NZ_JBSGVD010000070.1:0-14404 GCF_053608285.1 Nocardia sp. NPDC055053
GGTGTGCGATATCGCCCGGGGGGTGGAATCCGGCCCCCCCCGCCCGGCCACGCGGCCCCCGAGCCACCCCGCGCCCTGGGGCGCCGTCGTCGACCGCATGGCCCATTTCGCCGCCCTCACCTACCGCGCGCTGGCCTGCGGCGCCGAATCCGAACTCCGCGCCGCGCAACTGCGCCTGCACGAACTGGGTTGCGGCTACGACGATCTCGTCGTCGAAGTAGCCAGCGGCGCGCGCCGCCTACCCGACGGCACCGACGGCGACGCGCCGGAAAGCGGTGGCGCACAACCAAGCCGCAACCGCCCACGCACCGAATAGCAGGTGGTGCGCTGCCCGAAGACCGGCCACGGAACCGGCGCACCACCGCACCACGGCCGCGCCAGGGTTTCAACCCACCCTCCCCCAGGTCGGCGCGGCACACGGACCCCGCTCCTCGGGCGGCGGGGCCCGTTCCCCCGGCCTCGCCACCACGCGCCATCGAGGCGGCACACCCATCGGAACCGGATGAGCCGCCCGGCGCTGACGTGTGTCAGAACAGTCGTAGCGCCACCAAACGCCAACGATCCTTGGTGTATTCGATGCGGCCCGCGATCGCCAGGGTTCGCGGGCCGCGCTGATAGGAGGCGAAGATCTCGGCGCCGCCCGGCTCGATCGAGGTCACCCGGACGTGCTTGACCGTGGCAGCGCCGAGGCTCCGGCCGGGGGCCAGGTCCTGGGTGAGCATGGTGCGCACCGATGCCAGGACTCGCGGGTCGGTGACCGCGCGCAGCTGGTCGGGCTTTCTGCGCCGGTCGACGACCTCGAGTACCAACCGCACCGACTGCTCGGCGAATCGCTGTGCCTCGGTATCGGATTCGGCTTCGTCGCGCCTGCTCCGCGTGCACGCCGCGCTGACCGCCCTGCGCACACCGAACGGGGCACCACCGGCGGCTCGACGGCGCACCGATCCCGGATATCGCTGCGGCACAGCGATATCCACCACCGCCCCCGACCGCATTCCCGCTGTTTCGAGGCCGGGCTCGCAATGCGGCGCACGCGCCAACGACATTCGCTCCGTAGACATCACTCGTCCCCTTCGAGTCCGCCCACCCACTCCCCAGTGCTGGCGCACAGCATGCCACGGGGGTCCGACAGGCGTCCGGGGAATTCAGAACAGGGTCATCGGTTCGTCTGGTTCGGGGGTCGGCTGCGGCGGGAGCTCCGGCACGACGGCACCGACCGCGTCGTGGAAGCGCCGGGCCAGCCCGCGGGCGGCGGCGTTGTCGGGGGTGTGCACGAACACCGTCGGTGAGCGGCCCTCGCGCAGCCACTGCGCGACCGTCTCCACCCACGGCTGCCATCCCGCGACGGTGCGGTCCTCGTCGGCGCGCCCGTGGTAGCGCACGATCGGATATTCGGTCAGTGCCCGCATCCGCCGCGGTACCCGTGGCTTCTTCGCCCGCGCCTCGTACTCCGACGGGTCGCCGGGCGGTCCGTCGAACAGCACGGTCGTGTCGAAGGGCACCCACTCGGCGCCGATCCGGCCCAGCACCCGTTCCAGCTGCACCGCGGCACGCTCGTCGGTGAAGAAGGCCGGATGACGCACCTCGACCGCACACCGCAGCCCGGCGGGCAGGTCACGCTGGAACCGGGCCAGCGCACCCAGATCGGTGGGCCCGAACGAGGCGGGCAACTGAATCCACAGGGCATGCACCCGCGACCCGAGCGGCGCCATCACATCGAGAAAGGCCGCCAACTCGGCCTGCGCGTCGACGAGCCTGCGCTCGTGGGTGACGGCGCGCGGCGGCTTGAGCACGAACCGGAAATCCGGCGCGGTCTGCCGGGCCCACGACTCGACGGTCGAGGCCGACGGCGTCGCGTAGAAGGTGGTGTTGCCCTCGACAGCGCCACAGTGCCCGGCGTAGGCGCGCAGCCGCTCCCCCGGCCCGGGCAACCGCTGCTGCCACCGCGGGTGCGTCCACATCGCACACCCGACCCGCAGCTCACGCACAGGCCGACGGTAGTACAGCGATCGGCCGCGCCTAAAATGAGACCGGTTGCCACCACTCGCCCCGTGAGCGTGCCCCGGTGCGCGCACGACGGAAAGGGCCTGTGATGGCGATTCTCACCAGTGAACGGCCCCATGCTGTCTCCAGCACGCGGACCCGCGCCTGGCTCGGTGTTTCCGCGGCGATGGTCGCGATCGCGTGGGGCGGCAACGAGTTCACGCCGCTGCTGGTGATGTACAAAAGCCACGGCCTGCCGCTGACGGCGGTCGACCTGCTGCTGTTCTACTACGTCCTCGGCATCGTGCCCGCGCTGCTCATCGGCGGCCCGCTCTCGGACCGGTTCGGCCGCCGCCCGCTGATGATGCCGGCCCCACTGATCGCGGCCGCCGGTTCGCTGCTGCTCGCGGCGGGCGCGGCCTCGGTCCCGATGCTGGCGGCCGGGCGGATGCTGTGCGGCGTCGCGCTCGGACTGGCGATGGCGGTCGGCGGCAGCTGGCTCAAGGAACTCTCCCAGCCGCCCTACGCCGTTGCCGCCGCCGGTGTCGGAGCCCGTCGCTCGGCCATGAGCCTGACCGCCGGGTTCGCGCTCGGTGCCGGTGTGGCCGGTGTGCTGGCGCAGTGGGGGCCGCTGCCCGATTCCACCGCCTATCTCGTCAACGCGGCGCTGTGCGTCGCCACCGCGGTCTGGCTGGCCAGGTCGCCGGAAACGGTGACGCGGCAGCCGAATCCGGGCAGGCTACGCGACGATCTGAAGATCCCGGCCGCCGGGCACCGCCGCTTCCTTCGGGTCGCGGTGCCGATCGCGCTGTGGCTGTTCACCGCCAACGCGACCGCCTACGCCGTGCTGCCGACGCTGATGCTGCCGCGCGTGCAAGGCGCCCCGATCGCCTTCTCCGCTCTGGTCACCATGGTGACGCTCGGCTGCGGTTTCACCATCCAATCGGTGGCCAGGCGGATCGACCGGCCCGGCACCGCCCGCGCCGCGGTCCTGGCCCTGGTGCTGCTCACCGCGGGCATGGTGCTGGCGTCGTGGACGGCGGCCACTCTGAGCATCTGGGTGACGCTGCTGACCGCCGTCGTGCTCGGCAGCGGGTACGGCATCGGCCTGGTCGCCGGATTGCAGCAGATCGAGCGGATCGCGGGTCCCGGTGACCTGGCCGGGCTCAACGCCGTCTTCTACTCGGTGAGCTACCTCGGCTTCGGTGTGCCCGCCGTCCTGTCCGCCCTGCACGGCGGCTTCGGCTTCGGCTATCCCGCCATGTATCTGGTCGTCGCGCTGATCGCCGCGGCCTGCCTCGCGCTGGTGGCCGCGAACTATCGCGAGCCGATCGCCTCGATTGTCCGGCCCGAGCCCAGCGACAGCGAGGTGCGGGCATGACCGCGAACCCGGTCGAAACCTTGCGCCGCTGGCAGGATTCCGGTGCGATCTGGCGGGTGCTCGCCCGCCGCGCCGACTCGGTGACGATCGGCCTGTTCGAATGCACCGGCGGTCAGGAAGTCGACCGGTTCACCTCGGCCGATCCGGCGCTGCTGCGATTCCTCGGCGAACGCACCAGCAGCGAGGACTGACCGCCGGGCGGGTGCGGGGTTAGGCTGGTTGCCGTCATCGCTTCACATCACGTCGGCCACGCGGCCGGTTCGCTCGGTGAGGAGAGATCATGTCGGCAACTACCCAGGGCCTGTCCGCGGGAACGTGGGTCATCGACCGAAGTCATTCGGCTCTGCAATTCTCCGTGCGCCATCTGATGGTGAGCAAGGTGCGCGGACGCTTCACGATCTTCTCCGGCGCGCTGGCCGTCCATCCCGACGGCACCGCCGACGCGGTGGTCGAGATACAGGTCGATTCGGTCACCACCGACAATCCGCAGCGCGACGAGCACCTGGCCACCGCCGACTACTTCGACGTCACCCACTATCCCGTCGCCACGTTCACGGCCACCGACTTCCGTCCTCTCGGCGACGAGTTCGAGGTCACCGGCGACTTCACCATCCGCGGTACCACCCACCCGGTCACCCTGCACGTGGAATTCCTCGGCGCGGGCCCCGGCATGGGCGACGCGCCGGTCGCGGGCTTCACCGCCACCGCCAGCATCAACCGCCGTGATTTCGGCATCACCACCGAGATGCCGATGGCCAACGGCGGCGTCGTGGTCGGCGAGAAGATCGCCCTCACACTCGACATCGAGGTCGGCCTACAGGACTGACCCGGCACCGAGGACAGGAGGGCGTATGGCAGGACGTCGTTTCCTGGCCGGGTTCGCAGCCGGCCTCACGCTGGTCGGCACGGCCTGTAGCGGTTCGAGCGAGCCGGGATCCGACTCCGCCGACCCGCCCACCGCCGTCATCTCGGTCGAGCCGACGGCGGGCACGACCGAGGTCGACCCGCTCAGTCCGGTCCGGGTCACCACCAGCGACGGCACACTCACCTCGGTCACCATGACCAACGAGCAGGGCCGCACGGTCGAGGGCGTCTTCACCCCCGACCAGACGGCGTGGAAACCCTCCGAACCGCTCGGTTACGGCCGCACCTACACCGTCGTCGCCGAAGCGCTCACCGTCACCGGCCCGATCGGGCCGATCACCTCGTCGTTCTCCACACTCGCGCCCAACAATCAGACGAAGGTGTCCTTCCGGACCACCGGTGGCGAGGCGCTGTCCCCGTCGGACAGCTTCGGCGTCGGCACCGTCGTCGTCGCGCACTTCGACGAGGACGTGCCCGACCGCGCCACGGCCGAACGGCACCTCAGCGTCACCACCGACCCGCCGGTGACCGGCTCCTGGTACTGGCTCGACAACCGCAACGCCCACTGGCGGCCGCAGAACTACTACCCGCCCGGCACCACGGTCACTCTCGCCGCCGACATCTACGGCAAGGACCTGGGCGGCGGCTTGTACGGCCAGGAGGACACCAGGACCAGCTTCACGATCGGACCGGCACACGTCTCGATCGTCGACGACAACGACAAGCAGGTCCAGGTGTTCGAGAACGGCACCCTGATCCGCACCATGCCCACCTCGATGGGGCGAGGCGGCAGCGAGGTGGTGGCAGGCAAGACGATCACCTTCTGGACCCAGCCCGGCATCTACACCGTCATGGACAAGGCCAACCCGGTGATCATGGATTCCTCCACCTACGGCCTGCCGGTGAACTCCCGGCTCGGCTACAAGGAGACCATCGGCTGGGCGACCAGGATCAGCGCCGACGGCATCTATCTGCACCAACTCGACGACACCATCTGGGCGCAGGGCAACACCAACGTCTCCCACGGCTGCCTCAATCTCAGCGGCGAGAACGCCCGATGGTTCTACAACTTCTCCCAGCCCGGCGATGTGGTGGAGATCCGCAACACCGGCGGCGCGCCGCTCGATGTGTGGCAGAACGGAGATTGGAGCGTGCCATGGGAACAGTGGCAGGCAGGTAGTGCACTGCGGTGAACCGAGACGACGACACGGCGCCCATACCACGCCTGGAAACGCCAAGACCCGGACCGCAGCGCGTCGGCAACCAGGTCCCCGCCACCAGCCGCACGCCCCGGCCCGGACGCGTGCGCCGGGCGGGCCTGATCGCGGCCAGGATGATCGGCGCTACGATCGCACTGGCAGTCTTCGCCGGCACCGGCCTGTCCTGGTCGGCGAAGAACGACTTCGATTCCGGTTTCACCCATTCCACCGCGCTCGGCACCGACGCCCCTCGCTCGCGCGGCGGCGCCGTCAACATCCTGCTGATCGGCCTGGACACCCGCAAGGACCTCAACGGCAACGACCTGCCGAAACAGATCCTGGAACAGCTGCACGCCGGCGACGGCACCGAGGGCGGCTACAACGCGAATTCGCTCATCCTGCTGCACATCCCGGCCGACCTGAGCAAGATCGTCGCGTTCTCCATCCCGCGCGACAACTACGTGCCGGTGACGGGCATCCCCGGTTATCGGCAGATCAAGATCAAGGAGGCGTACGGCCTGAAGAAGGCCGCGGTGCAGGCGAAGCTGATCGAGCAGGGCGAAACGGACCCGGTGCTGCTGGAGCGCCGTGGCCGCGAGGCGGGTCGCGCGTCGATCGTGTCCACCGTGCGCAATCTGGTCGGGGTGCCGATCGACCGGTTCGCCGAGATCTCATTGGCCGGGTTCTACGACCTGGCGACCGCGATCGGCGGCGTCGATGTCTGCCTGAACAACGCGGTCGACGACAGCGAGTTCTCCGGTGCGGTGTTCCCGGCGGGCCGCCAGCACCTCGACGGCTCCGAAGCCCTGGCCTTCGTGCGGCAACGCCACGGTCTGCACAACGGCGACCTCGATCGCACGCACCGCCAGCAGGCGTTCCTCACCTCGGTGGCCAAGTCGCTCAGGGATTCCGGCACGCTCACCAATCTGAGCAGGCTCTCGGCACTGATGGACATGGCGCACAAGGACATCGTGCTCTCCGACGGCTGGAATCTGTTCGACTTCGCCCGCGAGCTCGGCGCGGCGGGCACGCTGCCGGTAGAGTTCCGCACGCTGCCGGTGGTGCGCTACGACGTGATCGACGGCCAGGACGTCAATATCGTCGACGCGGCCGCGATCAAACGGGAGGTGCGGGCGGCGTTCGGGCTGGAAGCGCCGACCACCACCACGGCGCCGATTCCGGCCGATGTCGTCGATGTGCCCGCCGCGCTCGGCCCTGCGACAACCGCACCGGCCACTTCGGCCCCGCCGCTACCCGACACCGGAAAACCGGTGACCACCACCATCGGCGGCACCATTCCCTGCGTCAACTGACCACGGCCACAACGCGGTTCGGCCACCGGAACCCCGGTGGCCGAACTGTCTCTCACTCCTCTGGCGCGTCCGGATAGGCGTCCTGCCGATGCCCGCCGCGCAATGTGCCGTCCAGATACGCCGCCTTGCAGGCCCGCCGGGCGATCTTGCCGCTCGATGTGCGCGGGATCGACCCCGCGGGCACCAGCAGCAGGTCACGCACGGTGACACCATGCCTGCGCGCGATCGCCACCCGCACCGTGTCCACGATCGGCCCCGGGTCGAGTTTCGCCGCGCCCGTCCCGCGTTCGGCGACGATCACCAGCTGCTCGGCCGCCTCGTCGGCCGGGCCGCCCGCCTCGAGCACCGGCGCGGGCAGCTCCCCGGCCGGTACCGAGAAGGCCGCGACGAACCCGGGCCGCAGCGCCGTGCTCGCCTCCTGGGCGGAGTACTCGAGGTCCTGCGGGTAGTGGTTGCGGCCGTCGACGATCACCAGGTCCTTCACGCGGCCGGTGATGAACAGCTCGCCGTCGTGGTAGGCGCCGAAGTCGCCGGTGCGCATCCACCGCGCGTCGTCCGGCGCGCCCTCGGCTCTGCTGCCCGCGGGGTTGCGGGTCACCCGGTTGTGGAAGGTCTCCGCGGTCTCCCCCGGCCTGCCCCAGTACCCGATGCCCATATTGTCGCCGTGCAGCCAGATCTCGCCGACCTCGCCGTCCCTGCGCTCGATCCCGGTCGCCGGGTCGACGATCACCGCCCACTGCGAGCGCGCGACGTACCCGCACGACACCTGCGCGACCGCGCCGGCGGAATGCTCGTCGACCGCGACCATCCGGCCCTCGTTCAGCTGCCCGCGATCGACGTAGACCACCCTGGCCTCGTCGTCGCGTCTGGTCGCCGAGACGAACAGCGTCGCCTCGGCCATCCCGTAGCAGGGCTTGATCGCGTTCTTGGACAACCCGTAGGGCGCGAAAGCCTCGTTGAACTTGCGCATGGAGGCCACCGACACCGGCTCGCTGCCGTTGATCAGGCCGATCACGTTCGACAGGTCCAGCGATTCGCCGCCCTTGGGCAGCCCGCGCACCGCCGCGTGCTCGAAGGCGAAGTTCGGTGCCGCCGAATAGATCTCGGCACCGTCGGCCTGGGCCGCCAGTTCCTTGATCCAGCGCGACGGCCTGCGCACGAACGCGCTCGGCGACATGATGGTGATGAACTTGCCGCCGATCGTCGGCAGGATCACCGTCAGCAGCCCCATGTCGTGGAACAGCGGCAACCAGGTGACCCCGCGCGCGTTCTCGGTGATGCCGATCGCGTCGATCATCTGCAGCAGATTGGTGCCGACCGCGCGATGAGTGATCTCGACGCCCGCGGGCACCCGGGTGGACCCGGAGGTGTACTGCAGGTAGGCGACGCTGTCGATATTGATGTCGGGCCTGCGCCAGGTCGCGCCGACGGTGTCCGGAATCGCCTCGACCGCGATGATCCTCGGCCGTTGCGCGGCGGGCTGTTCACGGAAGAACTTGCGCACGCCCGCCGCCGCGGTGCCGACGGTGAGCACCGCGACCGGCTCGCAATCGCCGAGTACGGCGTGCAGCCGGTCGCTGTGGCCCTGCTCCTCCGGATCGAACAGCGGCACGGCCACATTCCCCGCGTACACCGCCGCGAACAGCGCGACGACGTAGTCCAGGCCCTGCGGCGCGAGCACCGCGACCCGGTCACCGGGCGAAGTCACCTGTTGCAGCCGCGCGGCCACCGCGCGCAGCCTGACCCCGAATTCCCGCCAGGTCAGCTCCTGGTATTCGCCCTCACGTTCCCGTGAATAGTCGATGAAGCGATAGGCCAGATCGTCCCCGTTGGCCTCGCTGTGTTTGTCGACGAAGTCGATCAAGGTCTGGTTACCCGGAATCCGGATGTTGCCCAGTTCGTCCACATAGTCGTCGAAAGTCTCGCCGATCATTCCCTATCCTTTTCAACGCACAATGCATCTGTAGGAGGCGCCGCCGTGGCGAAGAGTCAATACCGCCCGAAGGCGACGGCGACGTTGTGCCCGCCGAATCCGAAGGAGTTGTTCACCGCGTAATCGATCCGCCCGCGCCGGGCCTCGCCGCGGACAACGTCCAGATCGATCTCGGGGTCCTGGTTGTCCAGGTTGAGGGTGGGCGGAATGATGCTGTCGCGCACGCTCAGTACGGTCAGCACCGCCTCGAGCGCGCCGACCGCGCCGATCGAATGCCCGAGCGCCGACTTGGGCGCGTACACCGACGCGTGCGAGCCGATCGCCTTGCCGATCGCGTTCGCCTCGGCGCTGTCGCCGATGGGCGTCGCCGTCGCGTGGGCGTTGATGTGGGTGACGTCGGTGCGGCTGATCCCGCCGGTCTGCATCGCCCGCGTCATCGCCCGCGCCGCGCCGGTGCCCTCGGGATCCGGTGCGACGAGGTGGAATCCGTCGGAGGTGACGCCGGCCCCGAGCAAGCGCGCGTGGATCGTCGCGCCGCGGGCCTTGGCGTGCGCCTCGGTCTCGATCACCATCATCGCGCCCGCCTCGCCGAAGACGAAGCCGTCGCGATCGGCGTCGAACGGGCGCGAGGCCGCCTTGGGGTCGTCGTTGCGGGTGCTCATGGCGCGCATCTGGGTGAACGCCGCGATCGGCACCGCCTGGATAGACCCCTCGACACCGCCGGTCACCACCATGTCGGCGTCGCCCATCATGATCATCCGCCAGGCGTTGGCGATCGCCTCCGACCCCGACGAGCAGGCCGAGACCGGCGTGGAAACACCGGCACGCGCGCCCAATTCGAGGCCGACGCAGGCGGCGGGACCGTTGGGCATGATCGTCTGCACGGTCAGCGGCGAGACCTTGCGGTAGCCGCCGTTGCCGAGCCTGTCACGCGCGTAGATCAGGGATTCCGCGCCGCCGAGTCCGGTGCCGACCGAGACGCCGAGCCGGTCGCGATCCACCTCGGGATTGCCCGCGTTGCGCCACACCTCGCGACCGAGGACCACGGCCATCTGCTCGACATAGGACAGCCTGCGCGCCTCCTCGCGGGTGAGCGAGGCGGCCGGGGCGATCTTCAGGTGACCGCCGATCCGCACCGGCAGGTCGAAATCGTCGACGAAGGAGTCCTCCAGGACGTCGATGCCGCTTTCGCCGTTGAGCAGACCCTTCCAGGTCGAGTCGACGTCGCCCGCGATCGACGTGGTCGCCGCCAGGCTCGTGACCACGATATCCGTCATATTTTCGCTCACTCTCTCTAGCTATGCCACGACTGGATCGGGAACCGCTGATGGAGCTGAACTGGTGGAGCGTATATGCAGTCGGCGCGACGCGCCCAAATTCAGAAACAGTGCCCTCCGCACCGTGTCGTTCGGAGGCGCGTTGCGCCGGGTCTATCCTCGGCGACGACGGGCAACAATACCGGACCAGCGCAACTCTTGCTTTTCACTTCACGGAAAGGGCACGAGCTTGGCCAGGAACCTCACGCAATTGGAACTGCTCATCGAACTCGAACCGGTCGCCGCGAGCAATGTCGACCGTCATCTGTCGATGGCCAAAGACTGGCACCCGCACGACTACGTGCCGTGGGACCAGGGCCGCAACTTCGCCGCCATGAGCGGAATCGACTGGGACCCAGAGCAATCCACGCTCAGCGACCTCGCCAAGGCGGCGATGATCACCAATCTGCTCACCGAGGACAATCTGCCGTCCTACCACCGGGAGCTCGCCGAGAACTTCTCCAAGGACGGCGCGTGGGGCACCTGGGTCGGCCGCTGGACCGCCGAGGAGAACCGCCACGGCATCGTGATGCGTGACTACCTCGTGGTCACTCGCGGCGTCGACCCGGTGGCTCTCGAGCAGGCGCGGATGATCCACATGACGAACGGATACTCGGTGATGGCCGTCGTCGACGAAAAGGCGGGCGGCGTCGACATCAGGGCCAACGCCGTGGCAGGCATGCTGTACTCCGTTGCCTACGTGACCTTCCAGGAACTGGCCACCCGGGTCAGCCACCGCAATACCGGTCGCGTCTGCGACGACCCGATCGCCGACCGCATGCTCGCCCGCATCGCCGCCGACGAGAACCTGCACATGATCTTCTATCGCAACCTCTGCGCCGCCGCACTGGATCTGGCGCCCGACCAGGCCATCGAGGCGATCAACACGATCGTGCAGGGCTTCCAGATGCCCGGTGCCGGCATGCCGGGCTGGCGGCGCAACGGCGTGCTGATGGCCAAGCACGGTATCTACGACCTGCGCCAGCACCTGGACGAGGTCCTGCTGCCGGTCCTGCGCAAGTGGAACATCTTCGAGCGCACCGACTTCAGCGCACGGGGCGAGCGGGCGCGCGAGGACCTCGCGGCCTTCCTCGACCGGCTCCGCGTCGACGTGGCGCGCTTCGAGGAGCAGCGCGACCGCTCGCTCGCTCGCGCCGCGGAACGCGGCCGCCAGCTCGTCTAGGGCGGTGGCACCGATCCGGCCCGGCCGCTACCGGGCCGGATAGCGGCGCGTGTCGTGCTTGTGGCGGTACATCGCCGAATCGGCCGCGTGCACCAATTCGTCGACCGTGCCGGATAGTTCGTCGAAGTAGGCGGCGCCGATACTCACGCCCACCGCCAGAATGTGCCCGTCCACTTCGAGCGGCGCCGTCAGCGCCGACATCAGATCGTCGGCCAGCTCCACCAATTGCGCCTCCCCCGAACAGTTCTCCACCAGCACCAGGAACTCGTCACCGCCGATCCTGGCGGCCATCGCGTCCAGCGGGCGGACACCGTCGCGCATCCGGTCGGCGACGACCCGCAGCACCCGGTCACCGACCGTGTGCCCCCAGAGATCGTTGATCTCCTTGAACCCGTCCAGGTCCAGGTAGCAGACCCCGATCGGCGGCTCGGCGTCGGTAAGACGGCTGAACAGGTGCGGACGGTTGGGCAAGCCGGTGAGAGCGTCGTGGTTCGCGTCGTGCCACAGCCGGTCGGCGAGCTGTTTGCGCTCGGTGACGTCGACCGCGACGCCGATCAGGAACCGGATATTGCCGTCGGCGTCGCGCACCGCCGACATCGACAGGTCGATGACGGTGACCTCGCCGTCGTCGTGCAGATGCTCGGTCTCGGTGCGGAAGCTCTCGGTTTCACCGCTGACCATGCGCTGCAGTTCGACGAACGCGTGATTGAGATTCTGCGGGCCGAGGATGTCGGCGACGGTCCGGCCCGGCATCGTCTCCGGGGTGTGGCCGAGCATCTCGGCCATGGTGGCATTGCAGTTCACCACCCGGCCGGACAGGTCGACGGTGCCGATGCCGACCAGGGCGCCGTCGAATACCGCCTCGAACCGGGCTTCCGACAGCGCCCGGCGACTCTCGGCTTCCTGCGCCGCCGCGAGCACCGCGGCCAAGGTCGACTCCTGCTCAGCCAAGGCCGCTGTCCGCAGTGCCCCGGTGAAGCCGGCGGCGAAGTCGGCGGCCAGACCGATCACGCGGTCCCGAACCTCGGGCAGCGCCGGATCGTCGGGCCCGTCGGTGGCGATGGTGACCAGGTCCTCGCAGATCACCCGCACCGATCGGCTCACCGCCGCCGGATCACGATAGTTGGCCGCGACCAGCATCCTGGCGGCCCGACGGGCGACATCAGGATCTTCGCCACCGCGCGCCGCGTCGATCAGCCCGGTGCACAGGGCGGCGAGCATCTCCTCGATCTGGGAGCGGTTGAGCGTGGGAGCGACGACGCCGTCGAGGGCATCGGCCCACCGCTGCGCCAGCTCCCACGACCCCACTACTCGTCCACCCTCATCTCATACCACCGAACGCAGCTCATTCCTTGCGCGCAACCCCGGCAAGGCCGAGCGATCGGCCCGGCTTCTCGTGCTGGTCCCGCTCCGACTCCGGCCGCCACGCCGGCAGCGCGACGACACCGGGCGACACCATGCCCCAACCCTGAAACATCGCCACGATCGCGTCCTCGGACCGGAATCGGATGCCGACCCTGGTCTCGTTGGCGGAGTGCTCTCCCAGCTTACCGGCATCCTCCGGCCGCATCGCGGAGGTGAGATGTGAAATGGCTATGAAACTGCCCGGTGCGACCACCTCGCGCAGCGCCGCGACCTTGCCCGCCGGATCGTCCTCGTCCTGCACCAGGTGCAGCACCGCGATCAGCAGCAGCCCGACCGGCTCGTCGAAGTCGATGAGACCGGTCTCGCGCACCGCGGCGATCAGCTCGCCGGACTTGCGCAGATCGGCCTCGATCGCGCCCGCCCGCTCCCTGCCCTGCAGGATCGTCCGGGAGTGGACGACCGCGACCGGGTCGATGTCGACATAGAGCACCCGCGCCTCGGGGTCGATCTCGTGCACGATCTCGTGCACATTGCCCGCGGTGGGGATGCCGGAGCCGATGTCGAGGAACTGCCGGATCCCGGCGTCGAGCATGAAGCGCACCGCCCGGCGAAGAAAGGCCCGGTTGCTCAGCGCCAGACGCGGCAGATCGGGGACGAGCTTGGTCCCCATCTCCGCCGCCATCCGGTCGATGGCGAAATTGTGCGAGCCGCCGAGCAAGGCGTCATACATCCGAGCCGGGCTCGGATGCTGCATATCGACGCCCTCCGGTGCCCACGCAGGCCTGTCCATCGCATACCCCTGTCCAGTCGCGGCACCACCGCACCCCGCGACGACGCCAGACGCATCGTAGTGCGCGACACCGACTTCGGCGCGCCCGAACGCTAACTTGCCGACACTAACTTCCCGCGCCGAACGGCTGCGCCCACAGCGGAGCCACATCCGGCGTCATCGTCGCGACCACCGGGATGCCCGCGGCCAGGAAGTTGTCCAGTGCCCGGCGCATGTGATCGGCGGAGGTGATGAGCACGGCCTTGTGCACGCCGAGCGCCTCCATCAACTTCGCGGAGAACTCCGCGTTCTGCACGGTCGAACCCGCCTGGGTCTCGGTGTAGATCCGCTGCCTTGCCACCCCGCGGATATTGAGCCAGTCCGCCATCACCTGCGCCTCGGTGACACCGTTGCGTGGATTCCCGCCGGTGACGATCACCGGAGAAGCGGGTGACATGAACGCCTGGACCAACGCGGCCTGCAGCCGGTTGCTCAGCTCCGTGCGCATGGTGCCGTCCGGCAGCAGCCCGTAGCCGAGCACCACGATCGCGGTCTCGGGGCCGTAGGAGTCGGGCAGATCGATACCGGCAACGCCCGCAACGGAATTCGCGGCACCCGCGATGCCCTCGGCGATGCCGGCGAGCGGCTCGGGCGAAGGCGCGGCGAGCGCGGGCGCCGCGGTGGCTATCGCGCCGATCAGGGCAGCGGGCAGCGCGAAGGCGGCCGCGCCGCGGCGCACAGACTTGTGAGTGAACAACCAATCCATGGTGACCTCCCGAAGCAACGTCGCACCATGGTCGCTGACCATGCCGCGCCGTACGGAGGTTTTGTGAAATATTGATGGTTCGGACCGCAATCCCCCGATTCTGGGGGCTCGTCCGCCTCTCCGAGACCTTGGCCGACAGCCCAGGAGCCGGTCGGCATCCGATCGGGCTTGCGGGTAGTCGGTAGTCACGCTTCGGAGGTACCCGGCGAGTTACCCATGTGCTCACGAAATCAGTCATCCGGGAACGCAAAAAGGCCCCCAGCATGATGCTGGGGGCCTTTCGCAATGATGTTCCGGCGGTGTCCTACTCTCCCACACCCTGTCGAGTGCAG
>NZ_JBSGVD010000071.1:0-14203 GCF_053608285.1 Nocardia sp. NPDC055053
GGTCAGGTGCCGTTGCGTAGGCGACGAAGGAGCAAGCAACGGCACCTGACCGGCGGGACACAAGGGGCCGCGAACTCGAGCGCGCCAGCGCTCCAAAGACACAGGCGAGCGTCAGTCTCTGAGCGCCATCCGTGCCGACTGCCCCGGACGCCGTTGGCCGGGGAATTGACCACCGTGGCAGTCGTGAATGACGCTCGCCTGCCAACCCGGGATACCCATCGAGCGGATGTGAGAAACAACCACGCCCTCGATTCACTGTCCTGACTACGCCTTATAGGTCGCACGTCCAGCTGTGGTCCTGATCTCACCGGGCGGAGAGTGCTAACTCCAGCTAGCACCCCGTACGGTGGAAATCAGCGCGTGGCTTTCAACGATGCGGGCCCCGTTCCCTCGGGTTTACCCACACGCAGGAAGGACCGCATCGTGACCGCACATCGACCAGCGCAGATCGTGCGCCTGTCCGCGACCGTCATCGCCGGCGCCGCCAGCCTCTGCCTCACCGTGGCCGCGGGCGCCTACATCGTCAATCACATGCCCGGATTCGCGCAGCCACCGGCCGCCGACCACGCGGCGCCTTCCGATTCATCCGGGCACGGGCATCAACGTCCGCCGCTCGCCGGGGAACCCTCGCCGCGGGCGGCCGCCGATATCGTCGAACTCGCGGTGTCGTCCGAGCGTGCCGTGCCGACCGCGACCCGCACCGTGGCGACTCAGCAGTCCGGTGCCGGTGTGGCGCCGGACAGTTCGGCACTGGGCGGACGGCTGCGGATCGGGACCAGCAGCTATGTCGGCGCGCAGGTCGCGCCTGCGCGCACCGACACCATCGCGTTCACGGTGGACACCAATCTGGTGACGACCATCGCGACGAAATACCTCGGCATCACAGCCGATCCGGCCGGGGTGACCGCGCTGCGTACCGAACTCGACACGCGCCGTGGCGAACTGGTCTTCATCCTGTCCGATCCCGGTCTCGGCAGTCATACCCTGCGCGTCGAGCGGGTGCAGACGCCGTCGGCCGATGGGCGCAACGGCACCCAACCCGCCGCGGACGAGGTCCCCGCATCGGAGTCGCCCGCCGACGAGGCGCCGACTACCGTCGGCGTGTGAGTTCTGGCGGCACCGAAGACGGTGTGTACGACTTCTGCGTGCTCGGCGGCGGCATCGTCGGCGTGGCGACCGCGCATCGGCTGCTGACAAAGTTTCCCGGGGCGAGCCTGGTGCTCGTCGACAAGGAGTCCTCCCTCGGCGCGCACCAGACCGGGCACAACAGCGGTGTCATCCACTCCGGGATCTATTACCCGCCGGACAGTTTGAAGGCCAGGCTGTGCCGCGCGGGCGCGCGGTGGACCAAGGAGTTCGCCGCCGCCAACGACATTCCGTTCCAGGAATGCGGAAAACTGCTGGTTGCCACCGATTCGGCCGAGCACGCGCGGATGCTCGACCTCTACGAGCGGTCGATCACCAACGGTGTCGACGTGGAGGCCATCGACGCGGCCGAGCTGGTCCGGCGTGAACCCAGGATCACCGGTGTCGGTGCGCTGTTCGTGCCTGCCACCGGCATCATCGACTACACGAAGGTGACTGAAGCCCTGGCCGACCAGGTGACGGCCATGGGCGGCCGGATCATGCTCGGCATCCCGATCGAGTCGATCAGCGAGACCGATTCCGCCGTGACGGTTTCCGGGCCGACCGGCTCGACCACCGCGCGCACGCTGGTGGTCTGCGCGGGTTTGCAGGCCGATCGGATGGCGCGAATGGCCGGTATCCGCACCGACTTCCGCATCGTCCCGTTCCGTGGCGAGTACTACCGGCTGCCCGCCGGCCGGGCCGACCTCGTCAGCACGCTGATCTATCCGGTGCCCGACCCGGCGCTGCCGTTCCTCGGCGTCCACCTGAGCCCGACCATCGACGGCGAGCTGACCGTCGGCCCGAACGCGGTCCTCGGCCTGGCCAGGGAGGGCTATCCGAAGGGCAGCGTCGACGTGCGCGACGCGATCGACGTCCTGAGCTTCCCCGGTTTCCATCGGGTGGCCCGCGACCATGTCCGCACCGGGGCGCGCGAGCTGCGCAATTCGCTGTTCAAGCGCGGCTACCTCGCCGAATGCCGCAAGTACTGCCCGGAACTCACCACCGCCGACCTGCTGCCGCATCGTGCGGGAATCAGGGCGCAGGCGGTGCTGCGCGACGGCACCCTGGTGCACGACTTCCTGATCGAGCGGACGCCGCGCTCGATTCACGTCCTCAACGCGCCCTCACCGGCGGCGACCTCGGCGATGCCGATCGCGGAATACCTCGTCGACCAGCTCTGATCGCCATTCCGGCGAATAAAGAGGAGATTTGTAGTAATTTTGGGGCCATCCGTGATCAGGGAGGTCCGATGGGCCACATCAAGTATGCGTGTGACGTCGGCGCACCGGTCGACGTCGCCTTCGCCTACACCGAGAACTTCCGCAATGTCGCGCACTGGATGTCCGGCGTCACCAGCGTCGAGCCCACGGGCGAACCCGATCGGGGACTCGGCGCCGCCTTCGCGATGAAAGGCCGCCTGTTCTGGGTGATCCCGATCCGATCCACCTGTGAGATCACCGAATACCGGCGCAACGCGGTAATCGGGTATACCCTGCGTGGGCGGGTATACGGAACCGTGACACTACGGTTCGACCCACTCGGCTACGAACGGTCTGTGCTGACCTCCGAAGCCGACTATCCACCACCACGCGGTGTGTTCGGCCGCCTGTGCCAGGGCCTCGTAGACGCGGCCGCGAGATCGGCACTGCGCCGTACGGAGTCGCGGTTGCGAAGGGAGATAGAGGCATTCCACGGTACCGATCTTGTCGGCCGCATCGCCTAGGGTGGCGGTCATGATCATCGTGAGCACCGACGGGTCCTGCCTGCGCAATCCCGGTGGTGCCATCGGCTGGGCCTGGGTGAATCACCAGGGTCCCGCCGACAGCGGGGGAGCGGTCAGCGGTACCAACCAGATCGCCGAACTACGCGCGGTATTGGAAGCCATCCTCGCCCACCCCGGCACCGAGCCGATGCTCATCGAGAGCGATTCCCAGTACGCCATCAAGTGCGCCTCCGAGTGGATCGGCAGCTGGCGGCGCAACGGCTGGCGCACCTCCACCGGCGGCGCGGTGAAGAACGTCGACATCATCAAGCAGATCGACCGTGCCATCAGCAGGCGCGAAGGACCGGTCCGTTTTCGCTGGGTCCGCGGGCACGTGGGCAACTATTTCAACGAACAAGCCGACACACTGGCAGGCGCGGCCGCACGCGAGGCCGCCGCCCGCCCGGCGCAAGCCGAAACCACCAGACCGCGGACCACGGGGAAGCCGGTCGAGCCGGCGGCGCCGTCCGGAACACTCACCCTGTTCTGACGGGTCGGCACGACCGGGGTTGGTCCGCACGAAAACGCCTCCGGCGGCAGAGTCGCTCTGCCGCCGGAGGCGTTCGCATCGACAGATCAGTTACCGGGAGCAGGCGCCGGCGCGGGTGCCTGCGTCGTCGGCGCAGGCTGACCACCGGGGGCAGCGCCACCGGAGGCTCCGCTGCCGCCCTTGAGCAGCGGCGAATCCAGCTTGCTGACCAGCCACTTGCCGTCGTCGGACTTCTCGAGGGTCATCTCGACGGCGAACATCATCCGGTCCGGTTCGGTCTGGGTGAAGTTGGTCCGGTACTGGGTCATGGTGACCATGGCCTTGACGTCCTCGGTGGTGCCCGAGATGTAGGCGCACTGCACGTCCTCACCGCGGGACTTCACCTGGGCCTGGACCATCGCGCCCTTGAGCGCCTCGCTGGCGTCGCTGAATTCCTTCAGGTAGTCGCCGGTGGCCCCCGCCTTCATCGCGGTGATGTAGCCGTCGAGGTCCTTCGAGTAGTCGTAGTTGGCCAGAATGTTGCCGTAGTCGCAGGCCGCCTTCGTCGATTCGGCGATGGCGTCGAGCTTGTCGGCCTTGTCATTGCTCTGCAGGAAGAACACCACGGCCGCGGTGGCCGCGCCGAGCGCAACCACACCGGCCACACCAGCCGCGATCCAGCCCGTGGAGCTCGATTTCCCGGTCGAAGCGGGCGCGGGAGCCGCCGCCGCCTCGGTCACGGTCTCTGCCTTGACAGTGGCCGCGTCCTGCTCGGGAGTGGCCGCCGCGCCCTTGACGGTCGCATCGGCCTTCGCCAGATCGGGCTTGTCCGCCGTGGCAGCGTCCTTCTTGCTCTCGGCGTCGTCGCTGGTCATCGAATCAATCCTGCTCTTTCCCGGCGCACATAGCGCACCGATATCGTTCGTGGGCCCGTGAGCCGGACCACACGTTCTCCTCCAAGCGAGTATGCCCGGTCCGGTGCGTGCGCTCCGGGCCGGGCATCAACTCAGTTCGCCGGGATGGGTGTCCGCTCGTTCGGATCGACACCCGGGGGCATCTGTGCGCCGTTGTTCGGCACGTTCGGTCGCGGCGCGTTTGCCGAACCGCGGATCTGCTGATCGGCGGGCGGGTTGACGCAGTAGTTCCACTTCGGGATCGACCCGTCCTGGACTTCCTCGTTGCGCCGGTATTCCGTCGCGTAGTAGCACGTCGGACGCGGCCAGACGTCGATGATCGTGTGGAACTCGCCGTCGTGGGCCGGAGCGGAGATCGAATCCAGACCCAGCGCGAGCGACGGGAACAGCAGCCGCAGCGCGGGCTGACGCAGCTGCGCCGCCCTGGTGATGGACACGAAGTTGGCCGCCAGGCTGCTGATCGGATCGGCCGTCTTGTCCAGGACAGCGCCGAGCGCCTCGAACTGCGCCGGCGCGTTGTCCAGGACGCCCTGCAGTTCCGCGTTGGCGTTGTTGAACTGCGTGAACAGCGTGCCTGAGTTGCGGGTCAGCGTCTGCAGATCGGGCTGGGCGTGCGAGGTGGTCTCGGCGATCACCCGCAGATTCGCGATCAGGTTCACCGTCTGCGGCAGCAGGTTGTCCAGACCGGCCACCACCAGGCTGACCCCGTTGATGAGACCACGCAGCTGATCGGGACCGCCACCGAGCGCGATGTCGAGCTCGTTCAGGATCGTCTTGAACTGCTGCGGGTCCACCTGCGCGATCAGCGCGCTGGTGTCGTCGAGCACCGCCCACACCGGGGTCGGCGTCTTGATCTGATCGGGGTTGAACTTGATCACCGCGCCGTCGGCGAGGAACGGGCCGACATCGGTCTTCGGACGGAAGTCGATGTACTGCTCGCCCGCCGCGGACAGCGCCGCCACCTGGATCATGGTGTCGACCGGGATCTTGTAGCTCTTGTCGATCTGCGCCTTGACCGCGATCGCCTGACCCTGGTCGATCAGCTCGACGGTGCTGACCTTGCCGATCCGGTGCCCGCGCAGGGTCACGTCGTTGCCCGGCTGCAGACCGCCGGAGCGGTCCAGGTTGACCGTCACGTCGTACTCGGACCGCAGCGGGTTCACGCGCATGACGTTGACCAGCAGGTAGGTCGCGCCGACGATCAGCACGACCACCAGGGCCGCGTTCGCCAGCACGATCTTGCTACCGAAGAACTTCTTCGCCTTGCTCATCGGTGGCCTCCCACTCGGCCCTGAACGATCTGCAGCACCTGGATGAAGGTGCCGACGAAATCGTTCACGTCCTTGAGATCCGGGAACTTGCTGTTCGCCGGATCGGTCAGCAACCCGATGTCGAGGTTGGTCAGCGTCGCGTACGGCGCGAGCGACTTGCCCTGGAACGTCTGGTTCGCGCCGGGGCGGATCGCGTGCAGCTGGTCCATGACGTAACCGAAGTCGTCACCGGTCGCGGCCAGCGCGTTCATCAGGTTGTCCAGATTGGTGAGCAGTTCGGAGAGCTGATCACCGGTGGTGTTGGAGTAGTCGCCGAGCGCGGCGCTCGCCGTGGCCACCTTGGTGAGCAGATCGCCGATCGCCCTGTTGTTCTCGGCGATGGCGCCGATGGCCTGCGGCAGGGTGTCGGCCACCTGACCCAGCTGGGTCTTGTTGTTCTCGATGGTGTTGGCGAGGGTGTTGAACTCGGTGAGCACCGCGTCGACCTTGGCGCTGTTGTTGTTCAATTCGCCGACGGCACCGGTCATCTCGGTGATCAGGTGCGCCAGATTGCCGCCCTGCCCGTTGAGGATCGAGCCGAGTTCGGTGCCGAGCCTGCTCAGGCTGGCCACGCCGCCGCCGTTGAACAGCATCGACACCGAGATCAGCAGCTCTTCGACAGTGGCGCCCGCCGAGGTGAACTCGCGGGTGAGCTTGTCACCGTCCTGCAGGACGGCGCCCCCGCTGGTGTCGTCCTTCGGCTTGGACAGCGCGATGAAGACGTCACCGAGGGGAGTGGCCTGACGCAGCTCGGCCGTGCTGCCCTTGGGCAGCTGGATGTCCGTGCTGATCTGCATGTCGACGACGGCCTGGAAGTTCTTGGTCGAGATGTCGGAAACCACACCGACATCGGAACCACCGATCTTCACCTTGGCCTGATCGGGCAGGTTCAGCGCGTTGTCGAACACCGCTTGGATCGTGTAGGTATCGCCTTCGGCGCCCGGCTTGGGCAGCGGCAGATCCTCCACGGTGAAACCGCAGCCGGAGGTGATCGCCACCGTGGCCGTCGCGGCCGCGGCGACGAGCGCGCGGCGGGCTTTCATCGTCATACGTAGGGTCATTTCGTCAGTCCGAGCAGTGCGGCAGTCAGGCCATAGTCAGGCCCGAAATCCTGCATGTTTCCGGAACGGCAGCCATCGGACTTCATCTGGATCCGCTCACAGAACACGCTGACGATCTCGCCCGAGAGGGCGGTACCGATCAGCCCGTGCAGGCGGACGAAGCCCTTCTCCTTGTTGATCGCGCCGTCGATGTTCTGCATCAGCAGCGGGACGATGTCGACGATCTCGACCATCGCGCCGGAGTTGGCGCGCAGCTGGTTGGTGACGTTGGTCAGACCGGTCAGCGAGGTGGACAGCTCGTCGGCGTGCTCACCGAAGGTTGTCGAGGTGTTGGCCAGGAACTGGTTGAGCTGGTCCAGGGTGGCTTGCAGGCCGGGAGCCTGTTCGGCCAGCAGCCCCGACATGGCGGTCACCCGGTCGCTGAAATCGCGGACCGACTGATCGTTGTCGGCCAGCATCGTCGTGAGCTCGTTGAGCTTGATGATGATGTTGGAGATGGCGTCTTTGTTGTCGACACCGACCTTGAGCGCGCTCGAGAGCGCGTCGAGGGTTTCGCGGATTCGCTGGCCGTTGCCGTTGAGCACCGGGTAGAGCACCCGGCCCGAGAGCGGGCCGAGGCCTTCCTGGCCTTCTTCCGGCTTGAGCGCCGCGGAGAACTGGTCGATGGTCTTGATCATCGTGTCCAGCTCGACCGGGGTCCTGGTGTTGGCCTTGGTCAGGTGCTGACCTGACTTCATCGCCTCACCACCGGTGTAGGGCGGGCTGATCTCGATGTGGCGGTCGGTGACGATCGAGGGCGAGATGATCGCGGCGATCGCGTCTTTCGGGATCTTCACGCCGGCGTCGATGGTCATGTGGACCTCGACGAAGGTGCCCTTGGGGATGATCTTGTCGACCTTGCCCACCGCGAGGCCGAGAACCATGATCTCGTTGCCCTCGTACATGCCCGCGATGTTCTCGAAGTCGGCGGTGATCTTGGTCGAGCGGCCGAGCGCGTCGTTCACCTGGCCGGGCAGCAGCGAGCAGCTACCCAGGGTCAGTGCCGTGGCGCCGATCATCAGGGATCGGGCCAGCGTCTTGCCGCGGAACTTGGAAGTCAGTTTCATCCTGCGCACCCCTGGATCACCTGAACGAAGCACAGCCAGTTGTCGGGGAACAACCACGGCAGCGAGACGTCGCCGTAGTTGCCGTTGCCGAGCGCGTTGTTGAAGTAGCGCGCCGTGGGCTGACCGATCTGCAGCAGCTTGTCGAGATTGTCCTTGTTCTTCTGCAGACCCTCGGCCATCGTGTTGAGCTGACCGATGGTGCCGCCGAACTGATCACCGTTCTCGGCGCCGATCTCCTCCAGCTGACGGGTCAGCGTGGCGATGTTGTCGAGCAGCTGACGCAGCAGGTTCTGCCGTTCCATCACCCGGTTGGCGATGGCCTCGCCCTGGGTGATGACAAGCAGGATGCTGTTGCGGTTGTCGGCCAGCAGCTGGGTGACCCGGTTCAGGTCCTTGAGCAGGCTGTCGACCTCGACCTTGCGCCGGTCGACGACCTTGGCCAGGGCGCCGACGCTGTCGAGCGCCTGGGCGACGAGCTCCGGCGATTCACCGAGCTGGCTGTTGATCGTGTTGAGCGAGGCGGCCAGCTTCTTGGTGTCGAGTTCCTCGAACTTCGGGGTACCGACCTGCACGACATCGGCGATGTCGTAGGGCACGTCGGTGTTGCTGCGCGGGATGGTCTTGCCCTTCAGGCCCGACCCGTCACCCGGCTGCAGGTCGACGTAGCGCGCGCCGAGCAGCGTGGCCATCTTGATCGCGGCGTGCGCGTCGGGCCCGAACTTCAGCGAGTTGTCCACATCGAGGGTGACCACCACGTGATCGCCTTCGATCCGCGCGCCGGTGACCGTGCCGACCTGCACACCCGAGACCGCGACCTTGTCACCGGTCTTGATGCCGGCGGCCTGCACGAACTCCGCCTCGATCGACTGCCTGCCGAGCCCGATGAACTGGTAGACGGTGGAACCGACCAGCAGCAGCACGATGGCCAGCGAACCGATGACACCGAGCCAGAAGTTGCGGTTGCCCAGGAAGGTCTTCTTCAGCGTGCTCATCTGCAGACCTCCGAGTGGGAGGTGCCACCGATCTGGCTGAACAGACCGCGCGGGAACAGGACACCGTAGAGCGAGATGTCCAGGCCACACAGGTAGGCATTGGCGTGGGTGCCCTCGGAGGTCATCCGGCCCAGGTCGGCGAGCATCGACGGCATGTCGATCGCGACCTGGTCGAGCTTGGCGCCGTTGGCCAGCAGCAGGGTCAGCGCCGCGGTGGACGAGTTCTGGGCCGCCGCCAGCTGGGGCTGGATCTTGCCGACCATGCCGACCAGCGAGGTCGTCGCGTCGGCGAGCACGACCGTGGAGGCCTGCAGCGACTGTCCCTGTTCGTAGAGCCCGCCGATCAGTGCCCGGGTCTGGGTAACCAGGGTCTCCAATTCATCCCCTCGCTTGGCCAACCCGGCCATCACACCGGACAGGTTGGTGATCACGTCGGACAGGATCGCGTCCCGACGCTGGAAATCCGAGGCCAGCTGCGCCGCCTGGACGATGAAGGACGACAGCGAGACCCCGTCACCCTGGAGCGCCTGGATCAGCGTCTCCGACATGGCGTTGACCTCGGCCGGCTCCAGCGCCTGGAACAGCGGCTGGAAACCGTTGAGCAGCGCGGAGATGTCGAACGAGGGCTCGGTGCGGTCGATCGGGATGACCGAACCGCTCTGGAGCGCCTGCGGGCTCGGCGCCTTGCCCGGGGTCAGCGCGATGTAGCGCTGACCGATCAGGTTCTGGTACCTGACCAGGGCCTTGGTGTCGTCGAAGACCGTCTGGTCGCTCTGCACGATGAACGACACCTTGGCGTCGTTCTTGCCGTCGAGCTCGATCTTTTCGACCTTGCCGACACGCACGCCCGCCATGCGGACATCGTCGCCGGGCCGCAGGCCGAGGACATCGGTGAAGATCGCGGTGTACTTGCGGGTGTCTCCGTCGACCGTGCGGGCGAGCGTGTTCCACACGACCACGATGACCAGCAGAGAAACGAGCGCGAAGATACTGAACCCGATCAGTGGCTTGCGGATGCTCATGCGCCACCCCCGTTTTCGGACACTTGCAGGGTTCCGCCCTTCAAAATCGGACCGAGCAGCAGGAATTCGGATGCCGTCGGCTTACGCCCCAGCAGTTGAGTCATCGCCGCTTCGCCCTGATAGGAGATCGGCTTGCCGGTGGTCGCCGGCTGCTCCGGCGCCGCGGCGGGCGCGGCCGCGGGGGCAGGCGCGCCACCGAGCACACCGGGCAGACCCGGAATCTGGATCGACGGAACCAGGCCCTCGAGCGGCGTGCCCGCGAACGGCTTCACCTCGGTGCCGTTGGCCGTCTGCATCGGTGCGATGCCCGGCGTGGTGAGGCCGGGGATCTCGGGCATACCAGGGATCACCACCAGCGGCGGCAGTCCGGCCGCCGAGTCGAGTGCGCGCGGGCGCACGCTCTCCGGCAGCGGCGGCAGGCTGACCTCGGCGGGCGCGGTGAAGCAGCTCGGCCCGAGCAGGTCGCCGTAGCGCGGGCAGTCCGCGACGGTGTTCGGCTGGTACGGGGTGAACGTCAGACCCGCGTTCCACACCATCTGCTTGCCCGAGGGGCCGCCGTGGAAGGTGGTGTTCAGTTTTGCCAGCGAGGGTCCGAACACGTCGAAGGTCCTGGTGATCGAGGCCGGATCGTCGGCGACGGCCCCCAGGGTGGCGTTCATGCCGGTGGTGACCTCCTTGCCGACATCGGGGTTGGCCGCGAACAGGTCGTTGACCTGGTCGGTGGTGGCGCTGGCACCGGCGAGCAGCGCGATCAGCTGGTCGCGCTTGGTCGCGATGGTGTTCGCGGTCTGCACCGAGCTGCCGAGCACGTCGAGCAGTTCCGGCGCCGACGCGTTGAGCGCGCGCGCCGAGGCCGAGAAGTTGTCGAGCATTCCGCCCAGGTTCGGGCCGGCGTCGGCGACGGTGGTCAGCCAGTGGTCGAGACGCTGGATGGTGGAGCCGGGGACCCGGCCGCTGCCGTCGAGCGCCTGGGTGAGGGTGCCGAGCACCCGGCCCAGCTGCACCGGGTCGACCTCGTCGAGGATGTCGCGCACCGTAGTGAGCGTGTCCTGCAGCGCGATGGTGCCCTGGCTGGTGTCCTCGGGGATCTGCGAGCCCTCGTGCAGGTACTGGTTGGACGCGCCGTTGAAGACCAGTTCGACCGAGGTGACCGCGAACAGGTTGCTCGGCACAACACGGGCGGTGACGTTGGCCGGGATGTCGCCGGCGAACTCGGGCTTGAGCTCGATGTTCACCTTCTGCACCGCGCCCTTGTCGACGATCTCGACGTCCTTGACGACGCCGACGAGCACCCCGCGGAACTTCACGTCGGCGTCCGAGGGCAGACCGTCACCGGTCGTCGACAGGTTGGCGGCCACATTGACCTTGGGCACGAAATAGCCCTGGTACCTGGCCATCAGGAAACCGAGAATCACCGCGAAGACGGCGAGACCGCAGACGCCGGCGATGTAGAGCTGTTTCATCGTGGGACCGCGCCCACTGGGATCGATGATCATCGCGCGCCTACCCCGAGATCCTGATTCCGGGGTCGACGCCCCAGATCGCCAATGTCATGAACAGATCGGCGAACACGACCAGGATGATGCACATCTTGATCGCGCGGCCGGCCGCGACGCCGACGCCTTCGGGACCACCCGAGGCGAAGAAGCCGTAGTAGCACTGGATGAACGTCGTGATCATGACGAACACCACCGCTTTGAGCAGCGAGTACAGCACGTCGGTCGGCACCAGGAATTGGTAGAAGTAGTGCGAGTACGTACCGGCCGCTGTTCCACCGATCAATTGCACGGTGATCGAGCAGGACACGTACGCCATCACCAGGCCGATGCAGTACAGCGGCACGATCGCGATGACCGCCGCCATCATCCTGGTGCTGACCAGGTAGGGCAGCGGGCGGATGGCGATCGAGTCGAGCGCGTCGATCTCCTCGGAGATGCGCATGGCGCCGAGCTGGGCGGTGAATCGACAGCCCGCCTGCGCGGCGAAGGCCAGCGCCGCGAGCAGCGGGCCGAGCTCACGGGTGGTGGCGAAGGCCGAGATGGCGCCGGTGATCGGGCTCAGGCCGAGCAGGTTCAGCGAGGTGTGGCCCTGGATGGCCACCGTCATGCCGCCGAAGGCGCTGATGATCAGGATGACGCCGATGGTGCCACCACCGACGACGATGTTGCCGTTACCCCACGTGACGTCGGAGAGCAGCCGCCAGATCTCTTTCGGGTACTGCTTGAACGCCAGTGGAATCGAGCCGACGGAGCGCAGGAAGAAGAAGACCTGGTGACCGAGGCGGGCGAGCAGGTCGATCGGCGCCTTGCCCGCCGCCTTGAGTTGGCGTAGCGGCCGCAGCAGCGGGGGTACGTATGTTGAAGATGACATGCTCAGACCACCTGTGGGGGAAAGACTGCGGCGTAGATCTGCGTGATCGCCACGTTGACACCGAGCAGCATCACCATGGAGCTGACCACCGCCGAGTTCACCGCGTTGGCGACGCCACCGGGGCCGCCGCGGGCGTTCAGACCGCAGTCACAGGCGATGATCGAGGCGAGCAGACCGAAGATGACCGACTTGAGCAGGGCCACCGCGAGGTCGCGGGTGACCGCGAACGAGGCGAAGGTGCTCATGTAGGAACCGGGGGTACCCGCCTGGGCGAAGATGTTGAACATATAGCCGGTGATGAAGCCGACGAAGACGACGAAACCGCACAGCAGGAGGCTGACGAGCATCGCGGCGCCGAGCCGGGGGGCAACCAGCCTGCGCAGCGGGTCGACGCCCATGACCTTCATCGCGTCGATCTCTTCACGGATGGTGCGCGAGCCGAGGTCGGCGCAGACCGCCGAGCCGACCGCACCGGCGATCATGATCGAGGTGACCAGCGGTGCGCCCTGCTGGATGATGCCAAGGCCGTTGGCGGCGCCGATGAACGAGGTCGCACCGACCTGGCCGGCGACAGCGCCGACCTGGATGGAGACGATCACGGCGATCGGGATGGCGACCAGCAGCGTCGGGGCGGCGGCGACGCCTGCCATGAACGCGCACTGACGGACGAATTCGTCGAAGGGGAAGCGCCTGCGGAAGATCGCGACGATCAGCTCGGTGACCGCTTCGATACCCATCGTGATCTGTCGGCCGAAGGTTTCGAGGGACTTCTTCGGATGGTCGTCCCAAAGGCCCTTGGTCCGGTCGACAGCTTCGCTGACTCGTGAACGGGCGGGCGGACTCTCGGTCGACTGCACTGCTAATACCCCTCTCGACGCCAGGTCATCTACACCCCGACGACTTGTTTGCTTGACGCACCTTACTACGGAGTAGCGCAGAACACACCACCGACATGTGAGCGCTGTCATAGACAGAGGTCACTGTCGCGAACAGCTATGAGTCCTGCCATGTCGGACCATACAGCCCGTAATTGTGGGCGGCAGCGCGATTAGGAGCGATGGCGTTTTCGGTACGGATTCCCAGTACCAGCGGTCGCGCCAAATAAATATTGCGGAAAACTGTCATTCATAACGAACCCACCGTTCGAATACCTGAACAGATCACAGGAAGAACTCATAACTGGTCAATTGATCACTATTTTCATAGATAACCGCTATGACAAAGGGCGGGTGTGGCGGGAGGGCGCGCCCGGGACAGTTTCCAGGCACGATAGGCAGAATGAATTGATATCGTGCGGACTTCCGACGTCTGGAGGGACATGTTCACCACACTCGCCAAGGTGGCCAACGCCGCCTTCGCCGTCGTCCTCGGTGCCGCACTGCTCGGCACCGGCGCTGGCGCTTCGCAGGCACAATCCGGCCCGCCGGTGCTCGGTGGCGGCTCCGGGATCGTCATCGACAGCATGTACGAATGCACCCTCACCACCGTCGGTCACGACGGCGCGGGCAGACTCGTCGGCCTCACCGCGGGCCACTGCGGCGACGCGGGCGCCTCCGTCGCCGCCGAGGCCGACCGCGGATTCGGCGAGATCGGCCGGTTCGCCTACAGCAACAGCCAGCTCGACTACGCGGTCATCGAGTTCACGCCGGGGCGGATCATCCCGGTCAACCGGATCGGCAACGTCACCATCACCGGTGTCGGCGGGCCTGCCCAGTTCCCGACGATCGTCTGTAAGGAAGGCCGGACCACCGGCAACACCTGCGGTATCACCTGGGGTGACGTCTTCCAGACCAATACCGAGACCTGGACTCAGATGTGTGTCGTCGAAGGCGATTCCGGCGCACCGGTCGTCGTCGGCTCGACCCTGGTCGGCATGGTGAACGCCTACCTGGCCGTTGCCTGCTTCGGTCCCGAGGTCGGCACGAACATGAGCTCGATCATGAACGACATCAATGCGCGCGGCGGCGTCGGATCGGGCTTCCACCCGGTGTAGTCGGCGGCTGGCGCCGCGGGTTCGCGGCCCCCTTGTGCCTCGCGTCCGAGGGCCGATACTGCGGCTTCGCCGTTCC
>NZ_JBSGVD010000072.1:0-12171 GCF_053608285.1 Nocardia sp. NPDC055053
GAGCAAGCAACGGTGCCTGACCGGCGGGACACAAGGGGCCGCGACTCGAGCGCGCCAGCGCTCCAGGATTACTGCGCGAGCAGCTTTTCCGTGGCCGCGAGCAGCACACAGGTCGCCAGGCCGTCCATCGCCTTCTCCAGTTCCGGCAGCTGCGGGAAGGAGGGAGCGATGCGGATGTTCTTGTCCTCGGGGTCGTTGCCGTACGGGAACGCCGAGCCCGCGGCGGTGAGCGCGATGCCGGCGTCCTTGGCCAGCGCGATCACCCTGGCCGCCGTGCCCTCGAGCACGTCGAGGCTGATGAAGTAGCCGCCCTTCGGCTCGGTCCACGACGCGACCTTGGAGGCGCCGAGGCGATCCTCCAGAACGCGGCGGACCAGCGCGAACTTCGGCTCGAGCAGCCTGCGGTGCTTCTGCATGTGCTCACGCACGCCCTCGGCGTCGGTGAAGAAGCGCAGGTGCCGCAGCTGGTTGAGCTTGTCGGGGCCGATGCTCTTCTTCGCGGCGTGCGACAGGTACCAGTCCAGGTTCGCCCTGGACGCGCCGAAGAAGCTCACGCCCGCACCGGCGAAGGTGATCTTGGAGGTGGAGGCGAACACCAGCGGGCGGTTCGGGTTACCCGCCGCCGCGGCCATGCCGAGGACGTCGAGCACCGGCGCCGCGGTGTCGGTCAGCGGGTGCACCGCGTAGGCGTTGTCCCAGAACAGCCGGAAGTCCGGCGCGGCGGCAGGCATCGTAACCAGCTCGCGGACAACCTCTTCGGAGAAGACGGCGCCGGTCGGGTTGGCGTAGTTCGGCACCGCCCACAGACCCTTGATCTGCGGGTCGTTTGCCAGCAGCGCCGCGATGGCCCTGGTGTCGGGGCCGTCGTTGTTCATCGGGATGGTGATCATCTCGATGCCGAGCGCCTCGGTGATCGCGAAGTGCCGGTCGTAACCGGGCGCCGGGCACAGCCACTTGATCGTCTCCTCCGCGACCCAGCGGCGCGGCGAATCCGGGGTGCCGTAGAGCATGGCGAAGACGATGTTGTCGTGCATGAGCTCGAGGCTGGCGTTGTTGCCCGCGATCAGCTGCTCGACCGGGATGCCGAGCAGCTCGCCGAAGATGGCGCGCAGTTCGGGCAGGCCGTTGAGGCCGCCGTAGTTACGGCAGTCGGTGCCGGACCCGTCGCGGAAATCGCCGTCACCGGGTAATGCCAGTAGGGACGCGGACAAGTCGAGTTGTTCCGATGATGGCTTACCTCGGGTGAGATCCAGCGTGAGCTTCTCGGTCTCGAGCTTCGCGTAATTCGCGGTCTGGGACTCGTGCTCGGACACGAGTTCCGCGTGGCTCATCAAACCGATCTGCGTTTGCCGGGGCATCCTGGGCAGCCTTTCGAAGCAGCAAGGTGGAGGGGTGCACGCTGCGCGTGCCGACACCCGCAACGTTACCCGGCGGTTGCTCGGAATCGGTGGGGTATCCGGGGCCCGATGAGGCTCGCACGCTGCGAAGGTGCGTAGGCCGATCGATCAGGCGGGGATCCCCGGAAAATAAAGGGGACCCCGCGCACCCGGCAGAGCCCGTTGACCCTTGCTGCCTTCCGGCCCTGGGGGAGTTCACAGGATGCGCGCCGCGCGGGATCCGTCGGCCAGTGTAGCGGCTGTCGGGCCGTCTAGCGATCCGAGGGTGCGAACAGCAGGTCAGCGGCACGAGCCATGACCTGGACACGGGTGCGGCCCTCATGGTCGGCGGCGAGGAAGTGCCCGCCGATCACCGCGCAGAAGGCGAGCAGGCTGCGGGCCTCCACTTCGTCGGGATCATCGCAGAATTCACCGATCGTCTCGCGCAGCAGCGCCATTCGCCGATTGTCGACCCGGCGCAGGCGCTGCGCGACGTCGTCGTCGCGGCGGGCCCAGTCGCGGATGGCGAGATCGATCGGCAGCAGCCGGTTGCTGGAGAAGGTGAGCACGCCTGCCAGCCGCGCCTTGGTCTTCGGGTCCACCCCCGCGTGCTCGACCTGCTCGATCACCTGGTCGACGGCCTCGCTCTCCCACGCCTCGAGCATGGCGGCCAGCAGCGCGTCGCGATCGGCGAAATAACCGTAGAACCCGCCCTTGGTGACGCCGATCCGCTTGGCCAGTGCCTCCACCCTGACCGCGTCGACGCCCGAGGAGGCAAGGACTTGCAGGCCTTCCTCGACCCATCTCGACCGGGGAGTTCGCGCGACGCCCACGACGTGTTCCACCTCATATCGCTCGGCTTCGACCGCCACCCGAGCGGCCAGAGCCCCCAGTGTACGTATCCGTATAGTCCACCGATCCGCCCTGACCGGCCCGACCCGTTTTTACACCGGGGCACCGAGACCGCTATGCTGCTCCACGGAGGATTCGCCTAGTGGCCTATGGCGCTCGCCTGGAACGCGGGTTGGGTTAACGCCCTCAGGGGTTCAAATCCCCTATCCTCCGCCACAGCAGGGCCCTGATCGGTTCGCCGGTCGGGGCCCTGCTCGTTTAATCGGTGGATCTGTCGGTGGGCTTCCGTAGAGTGAGCCCCGACAGTGCGGGAGACCCCCACCACACCCACCGCCGGTGTCGCCGCCACGGTCACAGATGTGTGCGTGCCGACACAGTGGAGTGGGTACCCAACCCCAGTGCCCGTCCGTAAACGGACGGCGTGTGCCGGTCGATATTTACCCGACGGCGCCCCCAAGACATCAGAAAGACATCATTCGTAGTGAATACAGCAACTGAAACGAGCATCGGTCGCGACGCGACCGGGCCGATCCGGCTGATGCTGCGTGACCGCCATGCCGCCACGGGCCCGATCGACGGCGCCTGGTGGCCGCGTACCGATCAGCCGATGACCGAGCTGCGCCAGCTGGTGCACGCGGTATCGCCGCGCATCGGCAAGCTGGCCCGCCTCGGATTCGACTGGAACGCCGTCGATTCCGCCGACGAAGCCAAGGGCGAGCAGGCCTCGCGCATCATGCACGTGGTCGGCAGCAACGGCGCCGCGCTGGCGCTGCTCGTCATCCCGGCGGCGACCGAGGCGCCCGCAGCCCGCAGCCAGATGCGCTGGGCGGCGGGCAAACCGCGCATCCAGGATCCCGCGCCCGCCGAATCCGCTGCCGACGGGCCGCGCACCCTCGTCCAGACTTAGTTCATCGATCGCTGGTGTAGGTCGGGTCGAAGTCGCGCGGCGCGCCGCGGCGGCTCAGCAATCGGTCGAACCACTCACCGAGGACGACGCCCGCCGCCAGCGCGCAGCCGACACCGAACGCACCGAGAATCTGCCCGAAACCGAGCAGCGTTTCGTCCTCCAGCAGGGCATACAGCCCGCGATACACCTTCAGACCAGGCAGCAGGGGCGTGATGCCCGCGACCGCGACGACCAGCGGTGGCGTCAGCGCCCGGCGCGCCATCAGACCACCGGCCAGGCCGACCAGCGTGGCCGCCATACCGGAGGCGACGACCGGTCCGAACCCGATGTCCTGCGTGACGAGGAAGGCCACGGTGCCCGCCGCACCGCTGAGCCCGGCCGCGAACAGGGCACGACGCTCGGCGTAACAGGCCAGCGCGAAGGCGATCGCCGCCACCGCACCGGCGCTCAGCTTGATCGCCAGGAATTCGGTGTCCCGGCCCGCGCTCGCCGCGATCTCCGGCACCGCGATCCCCAGCATCGTCGAAATCCGCAGCGCCAGACCGATACCGGCGACGATGCCGCCGGTCATCATCACCACCTCGAGCATGCGGGCCGCCGCGGTGATCGGCGCGCCGGTGATGGCGTCCTGCACCGAACCGACCAGCTGCTGCCCACTGAGCAGCACGGTGATGCCCGCGGCGACGATCAGCGCGGCGTCGGCCCGCCAGTGATCACTGAACGCCGCCAGCGCGATGGCGGGCGCGGCGGCGATGACACCGCCGATCATGTGCTGGAAGAAGATCGGCAGGCCGAGCTGATGCAGCGCCCGGTTGACCACGTCGATCAGCGCGGTCGTCGCGAAGCTGATGGCGGCGAGCAGGACGCCACCGCCGAGCAGCACCGCGATCGCGGCCGCCAGCAGCGACCAGCCCGCAGTGGACACCCACCGTGGATACGGGTGCCGCGACGAGACGATCTCGTCGAGCGCGGCGTGCGCCTGGTCGACGGGCACGACCTGGGTTCGGATCCGGCGGGTCAGGCGGTCGACCGCGGCCAGCCGGGTGAAATCGAGCGAGCGGTACTTCACGATCCGCATATCGCTGGCCGGCGGCAGCCGGGGACCGCGGTCGGCCCAGATGCGGATCGCGTCGAAGGTGACGTCGATATCGCATTTGTCCAAGCCGTAGGTGGAGGCGATGAAGCGCACCTGCGCCAAGGTATCGACGACACCGGTACCCGCCGACAGCACCACCTCACCCACCCGCACCGCCAGGTCGAGCACCTGCGACACCTCGGCGTCGTCGGTGAGATCGATCGGCTGCAACGGGGTTGGCGCCGCGGTGATGTTGTCGGCGGTGGCGCGCTGAGAGGGCAGGACGAACGGCCTGCGCAACCGCCACCGCTGGCGCAGACCCGGGCGTTCGGTGATCGTGCCGCCGTCGCCTTCCGCCTCTTGGTCAGCACTCATACCATCGACGGTAACGGCGTTCACGGCACGTTCGTCATCTCGCAACGAGTTCGTCAACGTGTCGCGTTGTCACGGCGTGGTGGCTCAGATGTCCTCGATCAGGCCGGTGCTGTAGGCCGTGGCCGCCAGGTGCTGCAAGCAGCGCGGACCACACCCGTCGTGCTGAGTCAGCACGAAACGGGCCTGCTGGAGCGAAGAGATGGGAGAATCGGCCACGCAGTCGGCATGTGCGCCGCGCCAGTGGTCTTCGCGACCCCTGGCGGTGGCGCGCGATGACGGCGGGTCTGGTGCGGATGTGTCCAGCAGGGTGTGACGGTAGGGGCCGGCGATGGAGGCGATGACTGTATGAACACCGGGACGGGGAAGGTGATCCAGGAGCGGCGGCGGTTGCTCGGGCTGTCGCAGCCCGCGCTCGCCACCGCGATCGGGGTGAGCTCGCGGCAGATCACCCGGTACGAATCCGAGGAACAGTCGCCGACGCTGCCCGTCGCGATCCGGCTGGCCGACGCGCTGCAGATCTCGCTCGCCGAACTGGCAGGCATCGTCGACAACCGGATCGACCTGGCGGGCCGCTGGTGGGCAGCCTGGCAGAAAGCGGCGAACCACGGCGACGAGGTCGAGGTAACGCCGGTGACCATCCGGCACGAGGGCGACCACCTGCTGATCGACTCGGCCGCCGAAACCCCTGCCGCGCAGGACGACCCGACCACGCAGATGCGGGGCGAGATGCGGGTGTGGGACGGTGACGCGCTCACCGGCTGGGTGCGCGGCATGGACGTCGGCTGGCCGATCGGCACCATCTACTACTCGCTGCATCCCCAGGGCGCTCATGCGGTCGGCTCGTGGACGACGAAATCCGGCGCGGACGGTGTCGTCCGTGGCTGGAGCGCCCTGGCCAGGGAGAAGTCCGACGCCGAGAAGCTCCTGTCGGAACTGGTCCGCACCGACGGCACGGTGGAGTCGTGGCCGGGGAGTTCGCGCTCGGACTGAAGCCGTCGCCGGATGTCGTGCACGCTCGGCCTGCCGCGGTCCCCGGGCGGCAGGAGTAGCAGGTAGCGGGTCAGCGCTCCGAATACGAACAGTCCCACAGCAATCCACAGGTAGATGTCCATCTGTCCCCTCCGAACCAGTCGGTGCTGCACAGGTGACGCGGTATGGTGGTGTCGAAGCCACCGCAGCAAAGTATGGTCGCCGTCAAGACCTTTTGGACAGCAAAAAGCGTCTACAAACGTCTACAGTTCTCTACGATGGGTCCATGTCCAGTCGGGGCGAGCAGGGGAACGGCGAGACCACCGTCGTCGGGGCACGGTTGCGACAACTCCGCGAAGAGGCCGGGCTATCCCTGGCCGCACTGGCGACCCGCGTCCCCTACTCCCGGGCGGCGCTCGGTCACTACGAAACCGGAACGCGCGCAGCGCCGTCCGAGGTGATCGACTGGTACGAGCGGGTGCACGCGCAATCGGCGCCCACCCTCCCCGCGACCCGTCGACGCGACCCACGCGCCGCCGACGCCGCCCTCGCCGACGCGATCGCCACCAAGCTCGGCGCCACCCGCCCGCTCATCGAGATCGGCCACCCACACCAGACCGGCACCGGCTATTTCTGCCCGTTCCGCATCGACGGCCTGATCGAAGGCCAGGCAGCGGGCACCGATCCCGCGACCGCACTGCATTCGGCCCTGCGCGCCATCGGCGTCGAATTGCGCCGCAAACGCGACTAGTGCGCCGCGACGACCGCCGCCAGCGACTCGCCGAGCAGGGTCAGATAGCGATCCGGATCGGCCAGTACCTCGGCATCGGAATGCACTGACAGCGTGATGGTTTCGCCGATGCCATGGACGCCGTGGGTCAGGTGCATGACAGTGCCGAGCGCGGGGAAACCGCCGGTAAACAGGACGGGGGCGCCCGCGAACGCGAGATCGGCCGCGCCACGGTAGACGCTGGAGACCACGGTGTTGCCATCGAGGGCGTCCGGGACGCTGCCGAGGTCGGCATGCGCTACGTCACGTGCGGCCAGCACGGCCGGGACCGTCTCGCCGACCCGGTCCTGCACGGCGAGTAATGGATTCAGGGCGCGCTCGCGGCGGGTGGCCAGGTCGGCGGCGATCAGGTCAGCGCGGACGGCGAGGTCGGGTTCGTCGATGTGCAGGTCGATGGACAGGCCACGGTAGTTGTTGCGCGCCGTGCCCGACGCGGGCACCGCCATCGGCAGGGCGGTGCCGAGACTTTCGGGCCGGTCACCGTGTTCGGCGAGGTACACCGACAGCGCGTGCGATATGGCCGTCAGGGCAACGACTGTGACGGTTCGGCCGGGCACCCGGACGGCCGCGGCGTCGACGACCAGTAGCCGCACCCGGTGATCGAGCGCGGCTACCGGCGTCGCCGGGTTGACCCGGCACGGTGCGAACCCGATTGTGGCCGCTGGCACCTCACCTGCCGCCGTGCGCTCCGCCAATTCCCGCTGCGCCTGGTAGGCGGCGTAGCCCCGCCGGATCGTGGTGACCAGTTGCCGGGGAAAGCGCAGCACGCCAGACACTCTCGAACCGGCCGTCCATGCACAGATCTGTCCACAGGAATCCACAGGCTGTGCAGGAGTTTTCACAGGTCCGACCGGGCGATCTGCCGAGTTATCCACAGGTTCACCGGGAGACCTGGGGACAACTTCACCGGCCGCCACCTGCGCGAACAGTGCTCGCGCGACAGCGGCGGCGCGGGTGCCGTCGGCCAGGGCGTGCGAGAGCTGCAGCACCACGACGAGCGCGGGCCCGGCCGCCACCGGCACATCACGCACGGCACGGAAAACATGGATACGCCAAGGGAATTCGGTCGCGTCGAGGCCGGTGCCCAGAAGTTCGCCGAGGCGGTCGAGCAGGAAAGGCCAGCGCAGACCGTCCGGCCGATGGGCCACGAATTGCTGGGACGTGAATTCGGCGGGCTCCCACCGGGGATAGTCGAGATTGCCCGGTATCTCCCGCAGCCGGATCCGCAGATCCGGAATGGACGCGGAACGCGCGGCGACGAAAGCGCCGAGTTCGGCTGTGGTGGCGTCGGTTTCGGCAAAGCAGTAGAGCAGAAACACATCATTGACGGTCCGCCGTGACAGCCAGAACATCGTCGCGTCACGTGGCGCCATCGTGGTCATCCGGCCACGATAGGCCACCACAGAGTAAGGCCCCGAGTCCTACCGACCCGGGGCCCGCGCTGCCTTCTCGAGGCGCATGGCGCGGATCAGCCGCGCGCGAACTCTCCCGCGGTGACGTCGGCTAGAAACGCTCGCCACTCTCCCGGTCCGAAGGCCAGCACGGGACCGCGACCGCGATCCTTGGTGTCGCGGACCGCGACATCGCCGCCGGCGAGAAAGGCCACTTCCACGCAGTTCCCATCGGGTCCGCTGTAGGTGCTCTTCCGCCACACAGCGTCCGTCACATCAACCTCCACGGCACTTACTCCTTTGCATGATCGAGAACGGGATTACTCCAGGAATCGTTGCAACATTCCGATATCCGGCGCGACCGACGAGTTACTTCGTGGCACCCAAAGCACTGCCACACGGCGCGCGCAACCAACCGGCACGAACCAGCGCATCGAGGCGTTTCCGCCTCCGGGGGCTGCCCCCGCGGAAGAGACACTAGCAGGTCTTCCGCAAGTTTGCGGATGAGAATTTGCTTTCTCATATGGGTTTGCCAAGCTTGCGAAGCTTCACGTTTGCGGGAGCATTGCCGGACCCTCGCACACATTCCGTATCCGGCTGACACATCAACTATTACTTCCGTGTGATTAGTCTGTGATACGTCAATTTCTCACCAGCTCCACCCGTCCCGTGCGCACCATCCGCGGCGGGCGTGGATCATGGGGGAATGATCTCCCGTGACCGCGACGCCGCAGGTCGTGCCCGTAACGACCGCCCAAGGGACCGGCTCGGCAGGCCGCTGCCACCCGGCAGTGCCGGAGTCGCCCGAATTCCGGACGACCTCGAGCTCGCGCCCCAGCAAACTCTCACCTTCGCTCAGCAACTGCTGGACGACGGTTTGGCATTCAATGCCCACGAGGTATTGGAGGCCGCGTGGAAGAACGGACCGGTAGCCGAGCGGATGCTCTGGCAGGGCCTCGCGCAATACGCCGTCGGCATCACCCACATCCAGCGTGGAAACGCCAAGGGCGCGGGTACTCTCCTGCGCCGCGCGAGCGAGCGGCTCGGCTCCTACCCGGCGAATGCCCAGCAGCACGAGGTGGACCGCGCCGGGCTGATCGCCCACGCGGCCGAGCTGCTCGCCGCGCTCGACGCGGGAACCACCATCCCCGAGGAAGAGCTGCGACCGCGGCTGTGTCACGAGCGCGCTTAAGCTTGCTTGGTGCCAACCAGCCCTTCCACCGGCGCAGGCCGGTACGCCCCGAGCCCGTCGGGTGAACTGCACCTGGGCAATCTGCGCACCGCGATCCTGGCCTGGCTGTTCGCCCGCACCACCGGACGCGCGTTCCTGCTCCGCGTCGACGACCTCGACCGGGTCCGCCCCGGCGCCGCCGAACGCCAGCTCGACGATCTCGCCGCCATCGGCATCGACTGGGACGGCCCCGTGGTGCGCCAGTCCGAGCGCCTGCCGATCTACGACGCGGCGATCGCCGAACTCACCGCGGCGGGACGCACCTATGAATGTTTCTGCACCAGACGCGAAATCCAGAAGGCCGCGTCGGCGCCGCACGGGCCGATGGGTGCCTACCCCGGCACCTGCCGTCACCTCAGCGGCGCGCAACGCGCGGCCCGGCGCGCCGAAGGACGGCCCGCCGCACTGCGATTGCGCGCCGACGTCGACGACTTCGAGATCACCGACTTGCTGCACGGCCGATATCACGGCGCCGTCGACGATTTGGTGCTGCGCCGCGGCGACGGTATCCCCGCCTACAACCTGGCTGTCGTCTTCGACGATGCGGCCCAAGGCGTCGACCAGGTGGTCCGCGGCGACGACCTGCTGCCGTCGACACCGCGCCAGGCCTATCTCGCCGAGCTGCTCGGCCTGGCCTCGCCCACCTACGCGCACGTGCCACTGGTGCTCAATCAGGAGGGCAAGCGGCTGGCCAAACGTGACGGCGCCGTGAGCCTTTCGGACCAACGCGCGCTGGGCAACACGCCCGAGGACGTGGTGGCGGCGATCGCGGGTTCACTCGGCTACACCGCACGGACAACAGCAGAGCTCCGCGAAGTTTTTAACGCAAGGCGCGTACCGAAAAAACCATGGATACTCGAGTCCATCGGGTTGTTCCGACCAGAGGGATGTCCGTAACGTACGCAGCGACCGATCTACTGATCACGACGAGGACGAATTTATGACCAGCGGTGGTTACGACCCCAACCAGTACCCGCAGGGCGGTCAGCCCGGCGGCTACGGCCAGGACCCTTACGGCCAGCAGCAGCCGGGTTACGGCCAGCAGCCGGGATACGGGCAGCAGCAGCCCTACGGGCAGCCCCAGCCCGGCTACAACCAGGACCCGTACGGCCAGCAGCAGCAGCCCGCCTACCCGCAGGGCCAGTACGGCCAGCAGCCCTACGGCCAGGATCCGTACGGCCAGCAGGGTTACGGCGGCACGCAGGCCGCCGACCTCGGCATCCGGATCGGCGCGCGCATCATCGACAACCTGATCATCGGCATTCCGCTGTCGATCGTGCTCGGGCTCGTCGTCGGCGGCGGCACGGGTGGCCAGATCATCACCTCCGCGATCCTGTCGCTGGCGGTGTACGGCTACTTCGTCGGCATGGAGGTCAGCCAGGGCACGACGCTGGGCAAGAAGATGCTCGGCCTGCGCGTGGTCGCGCCCGGTGGTGCGCCGAAGCTGACCCCCGAGCAGTCGCTCAAGCGCAACCTGTTCACCGGTGTCAGCGCGATCCCGTGCATCGGTTCGCTGATCGGGCTCGGCCTGACCATCTACATCATGGTCACCATCTCGCAGGACCCGAACAAGCAGGGCTGGCACGACAAGTTCGCCGGCGGCACGCAGGTCGTCAAGGGCTGATTCTCAGCTGACGAAAACGTCAGGGGCGCTTCCGGGTACGGAAGCGCCCCTGTTCGTTTTTGGCGAGTCAGTAAGTCGACGTGGACGAATCGAAGGCACCCGACATGCCCAAGATGAACACGAACACGAAGTAGAGGATGCCGAGCACGATGGTGATCGCGCCGATCCAGATGCCCGCCAATGCCATACCGCGGCCTTCACCGCCGCGCTCCTTGATCTGGTTGAGCGCCATGATGCCGAGCACGATGCCGACGATCGAACCGATGCAGGTGCACAATCCGACCAGCGAGGAGACCAGTGCGCCGATCGCCAGGCCGTTGGTGCCCTGCGGCGGCGGGAATCCGCCGTACGGCTGGTATCCGCCCCCGGCCGGGTAGGCGCCGTAGGCAGGCGGCTGCTGCGGCTGCGGGTACTGCGGCGCGGAAGGCTGCTGGTAGTTGGGGTACTGCGGCTGCGACGGCTGCTGGGGGTACTGCGGGGCCGAACCCGGCTGGGCGGGCTGCTGCGGATACTGCGGCGTCGACGGGTAGTTCGAAGGCTGCGACGGCTGCTGCTGCGGGTACTGCGGCGCCGAGCCCGGCGCGCCGGACTCCGGCGACACGCCGGAGCCGCCGTACTGCTTCCACCATTCGTCGGAATCGCCGGGATTCGTCATTGGTACAGCCTATTCCACAACCCGCGCCCGTGAGGCACCCCGACCTTGGTTGGATAGAAGCCGTGACTGATGCAAACACGCTCGACCAACCTGCCGAATCTGGGCGCCCCGCGCCGGACCACGCGGCGTTCGCCCAGGTTGCGCGGGGGTTCTACCCGGTAATTGTCGCCCTGTTCACGGCGACGCTGATCATCTCCAACATCTGCGCCACCAAGGGCGTCGAGTTCTTCGCCGACAAATCGGTGATGCTCGGCCCGCTGCAGATCCTGCCGATCGCGACCGACGGAGCCTTCTTCCTCTTCCCGCTCGCCTACATCCTCGGTGACGTGCTCAGCGAGGTGTACGGCTTCCGTGCCACCCGCCACGCCATCTACACCGGTTTCGCCGCGCTGCTGCTGACCGTCGGTGCCTTCGCGATCGCGATCCGGCTTCCCGCCGCGGGCTTCTACGAGAACCAGGAAGCGTTCCGCACGGTCATCGGCACCACGCCGCAGCTGGTGCTCGCGGGCCTGGCCGGCTACTTCGTCGGGCAGTTGCTGAACTCGGCCACCCTGGTGCTGATCAAAGAACGCACCAAGGAGAAGCACCTGTGGGCCCGGTTGCTCGGCTCAACGGTGGTCGGCGAGTTCGCCGACACGCTGATCTTCTGCTCGATCGCCGCCACCGCCATCGGTATCGACAGCTGGCAGTCGTTCGTCAACTACGTGCTCGTCGGCTTCCTGTGGAAGACGCTGGTCGAGATCATCGTCATGCCGATCACCTACCGCGTGATCGCGTTCCTCAAGAAGACCGAACCGACCTACGCCCCCGCGAAGGTCGACGCACTGCACGATTGATTGGAGCGCTGGCGCGCTCGAGGTCGCGGCCCCTTGTGTCCCGCCGGTCAGGCACCGTTGCTTGCTCCTTCGTCGCCTACGCAACGGCAC
>NZ_JBSGVD010000073.1:0-11253 GCF_053608285.1 Nocardia sp. NPDC055053
GCCTCTCATCGGCGGGACGGCCGCGAACCGGCCGCTGCGCGGCCGGACCCTCCTCGAGGTCGGGTCGTGCGGGGCTGGGAGTGCGGTCATGGCGGTCTTAAGTCGTGGTGGTCGCATCGTGTGCACTGCGGGTGGCCCGTTCTAGTCCGTTGTGGGTCGGGTAATCAACGAGATGGTTGCCACGCGGGAAGTTCGCTGCCGGGATCGGCGAGTGCGGCTACCGTTCTTACATGACTGGACCGGCGCCCCTTGACCTTGCTTCGATCCGACGCGCACCGAAGGCTTTGCTGCACGATCACCTCGATGGTGGTCTGCGGCCCGCGACGGTGCTAGAGCTCGCCGCGGACTGCGGCTACGACGAATTGCCCGCCGACGACGCCGAGAGTTTGGGGGCGTGGTTCCGTGACGCCGCCGACAGCGGATCGCTCGAGCGGTATCTGGAAACCTTCGACCACACGGTCGCCGTGATGCAGACACCGGAGGGGCTGCGGCGGGTGGCGCGCGAGTGCGCGATCGACCTCGCCGCCGACGGTGTTGTCTATGCCGAGGTGCGGTTCGCGCCCGAGCAGCACCTGGAGAAGGGGCTGACCCTCGACGAGGTCGTCGAGCACACCCTGGAGGGGTTCCGTGAGGGTGAGGCGATCGCCGCGGAACAGGGCAACATCATCCGGGTGACGTGTCTGCTCACGGCGATGCGGCACGCGGCCAGGTCGAGGGAGATCGCCGAGCTGACGGTGCGGTTCCGGGATCGTGGCGTCGGCGGCTTCGACATCGCGGGCGCCGAGGCGGGTTTCCCGCCCACCCGGCACCTCGACGCCTTCGAATATCTGCGAGCCAACCACGCGCACTTCACGATTCACGCGGGCGAGGCGTTCGGCCTGCCCTCCATCCACGAGGCGCTCGCGTTCTGCGGCTGTGATCGGCTCGGCCACGGCGTTCGCATCACCGACGACATCACCGTGCCCGGCAACATCGAGGACGCTCAGCTCGGCCTGGTCGCCAACTATGTGCGCGACATGCGGGTTCCGCTGGAACTGTGTCCGTCGTCGAATGTGCAGACCGGCGCCGTGCCCTCGCTGGACAAGCATCCGTTCGACCTGCTCGCCCGCCTGCGTTTCCGGGTCACCGTCAACACCGACAACCGGCTGATGAGCGACACCAGCATGAGCGAGGAGATGCTCAAACTGGTCGACACCTTCGGCTACGGCTGGAGCGATCTGGAGCGCTTCACCATCAATGCCATGAAGTCGGCATTCATCCCGTTCCCCGACCGGCTCAAGACCATCGACGAGGTGATCAAACCGGGGTACGCGGTTCTGCTCGGTTGAAAACGAGAACAGGGGCGGCGCCGGATCGGCGCCGCCCCTGTTCCTTCGAGCTCTATTCCTGGGTGAGTCTCGCCTCGAACGTGCGCTGCAGGTCACGGAACTGCTGTGCCTCGGCGGCGAACGGCGGGTTCGGCGCCATCCGGTTCGGGTCGGGGTTGAGCAGGTAGGAGATGTACCAGCCGAGCGGGGTCGACGGTGCCAGCGCCTGTTCCACGCTGTCGTCGTCGGCGTAGTCGGCGGCGTCGCTGAACAGTTCGACGGCCAGGTCGAGCTGTTCGACGTCGACCGCTTCCGGGCCCTCGGCCAGATCGTCGACCAGACCGGTGAGCACGTAGACGTTCTCGTCGGTCACCTCGACCTCGAGCGAACCGTCGACCGCCGCGGTCTGCACCTCGGCGAAGGTGGAGACGCGGGCGAGCTCGTGCTCGTGATCGTCGGCCAGGTAGCGGGCCAGCGCGCGCTCCGAACCGAACACGGTGATGGTGCGGCCGTTGCCGAGGAAGATCGGTTCGTCGTCGAGGTAGCAGCGCAGGGTGTACTGCTCGCCGTCGGAGGTGACGATCTTGACCGGGTCGATGCCGACCTCGTGCCAGAACGACTCGTCCTCGTCTTCGTCGTCCTCGGCGTCGAGGTCGACGTTCTCGAACTCCTCGTCCTCCTCGGCGACGTCGTCGGCGTCGACCACGTTCTCCTCGGCGGCCAGCAGCTCGGCCTCGGCGACAGCGACCGCGGCCGCGTCGACCTCGGGCGTGCTGACGACGCTGTCGATCGCGTCGAGCACGTCGTCCCAGCCCTTGACGATCGCGGCGCCGACCTGATCCCACAGCTCCTCGCCGTCGCGGCCTGCGAACGTGTTCGCCCCGCTGACCAGCGCGCCGAGCACCGGGTTGGACCCGAAGAACTTGGTCACCACATCGAGCTCGCACACCTCGCCGATGTTGCGCACCATCGCCAGGGTGTCCTCGAGCTCGCCGACGACATCGACGTCCGGATCGCCCGCGGCGAGCTCGGGCACGGCGACCAGATCGAAGCTGAAGTTCTCCTCCGGCTCCAATTCCGCGGCCGAGAGCCCGGCGATGATCGCCCAGGCGGGGTGGTCGACGAGGTCGTTGTCGGTGTTGGTGCGGATGAACGCCGCCAGCTCCGCAACGGACTCGAAACCGTAGAGGTCGTCCTCGTGACCGAGGAACGCCTCCCACTCGTCGTCACCGTCGCGCCAGCGCGGTGCCCACAGGGTGACGAGATCGCCATCGGTCAGACCGAGCTCGATCGGGACGATGTCTCCAGAAGCCATGACGCGAAGCCTATCGACCTTCAGCGCCGGGCACTATCCGGCCCGGGTGCTAATTGCTCAGACCCCTGCGGCGCGGGCCCGGTGAGCGATTCGTTCAGTGTCGCAATGATGTTGGAACGTGCCGTACCGGCGCTCTCGGTGGCCTGTTTGCACGCCGTCAGGATCAGCTGCGCTGCCTCGGTGGGCGCCAGCGCGGTGATCCCCTCGTCCAGGGACAACGCGACAAGGGCGCCGTCGCTGTTCACCTCGGCGGTGACCAGTCCGTCCTCGGTGGTGAATCGCCCGTTGACCTGCTTCAACCCGTACAGCGCCGCCTCCAGCGCCTCGAGCTTGCCGGTGACACCGGCGACCAGGGCATCCATTTCCGCACTCACAGTGGCCTCATCCAACTCGTCTGACCGGTGTCGGCGTCGTCGATGCGATCGAGCTCGTCGACCGCCTGGCGCCGGGTGGGCAGGTTCATCCGGTCGAGCAGCTCGTCCGGGATCTGCGCCTGTTCGCTGTAGATCTCGCGCAGGCGGGCCGCGGCCGCGATGGTCGAGCGCCGGGTCAGGCGCAGGATCTCATCGGCGAGCGCCTGCGCACCGTACTGGTATTCGCTGCGCTCGAACTTGATCGCGATCGGCAGGCCCATGCTGGTCGCGCGGACCGAGATCGTGCCCGACCGGTTGCTGCTGACCGCGGACTCCACATTGGGAACCTCGGGGATCGGCGTGCCGGTCATGCGGTGGGCCTGTAGAAGCCGTAGAACTCCATGCCAATGTTCTCCGTTCGGATGTCACTGATCGAGACCGGGTCGCCTGCCTCGACGAGCTGCCCGTTGCCGACCACCATGGCGACGTGACCGTCCCACACGGCCAGATCGCCAGGCTGCAGGTCACCGGGGGATACCTGAGGATGTCCGATGTGCTGTTCCTGCGCGAGCCGGGGCAGCTCGACCCCGGCCTCGCCATAGGCGTACTTGGTGAGCCCGCTGCAGTCGATGCCGGAGCCCGGGGTGTTGCCACCCCACACGTACGGGGTGCCGACCGCGCTGATCGCTGAGCGGACCGCGGTCGCGGCCTCCTCGTTGGGCGCCTCGACGGTGCTGCCGTCGGGCAGGGTGATCTTGACGCCGGTTCCGTCGGATCCCGTCGACGATCCGGACGACGACCCCGTCGAGGTCTTGCCGCCGTTGTTGTTGGTGCCGCTGGTCGCCGACTTCGAGCCGCTCGACGTGCTGCTCAGTGCGCTCGACAAGCCGGAGGAGACGGCGCTGAGCACCGAACCGCCGGTTCCGGACAGCAGGCTGGAGGCCGACGACGCGAGGCTGGTCGCGCCCGAGGACACGCTCGCCAGCGAGGTGCTCGACGGGGCTGGGGTGAGTTCCTGGATCGACGCGGTCTGGGTGCTCAGCTCGTCTTGCACCCGGCTGACGACGCCGAGGCCCTGACCGATGTGGTCGATCGCCGAACTCACCACGGCGGCCAGACCCACAGGGGTGCCGAGGGTGGGACTGAGCGCGGACACATCGCTGAGGAAGGAGTTCACGACGGCGTCGAGGTCCTTCTGCCCGGTCTCCACGTAGGCCGCGGCCTGATCGAGCACCGTCGCCATCTCGTTGCCCGTATCGGACAGGGAGGCCGATGAGGTCTGCACGCGCAGCGCCTTGGAGGTGGCCGCGTCGACCGCCATGCCGTCCCACGCGGTGTTCACGTTGTTGATGGCGTTGCGGCCGAGATCGTAGATCTGGTCGAGATTGGTCGAGGTCGAGCGCAGGCCGTCGGACGCGCCGCCGGTGCCGAGCACGCCGGTGCCGAAGCTGGACAGCAGGTCGAGGAGCGGTTGGGCCAATCCGCTGACGTCGATCATGCCTCGACACCCATGTCGCCGGCGGCCGAAGTGAGCGGGGCCGCGTTGTTCTGGTCGGTGTCGACGAGGGTGGTGGCCGCGCTCGCGGTGGCCACGCCCATGCTCGCCATGACCGCCGACAGCTGGCCGATCGCGGCCACATGGCCCGCGTGCGCCGCCGCGTAGGCGGTGACGAAATCGCCGCCGATCAAGCCCATGATCGGACCGAGGAGAGTGGGATCGGAGGCGACCGAACCAGCTGCCGCCGTTGCCAAGTCGGTGGCCATGACCTCGGCGGTCGCGCTATAGGCGACGATACCTTCGGCATCGGCCGACATCTTTCGCATCGAACTTCCCCCAATCCTCGAGTTCCCGGGCAGAGTATGTCACTCACTTGCTTCGACGCACCGGGGCCGCATTCGGTTCCAACGACCGCAAAAAATTATCCCCAGCGGTCGTACCCCGGAGCGCTTGGCGACCCTATCGTTTTTTCATGCGCACCGACACTGTCGACCATCCGCTCGCCGCGACCCTGCTGAGCATCATGCGGGACGTCCGCACCGACAACGCCGCCTTCCGCACCGCATTGCGCGACCTCACCGGCATTCTCATGTACGAGGCGCTCCGTGACGCGCCGGTGGTGCGGGAAGCGATCGACACGCCGGTGGCGGTCACCGAGGGCGTCCGCCTCGCCGCCCCGCCGCTGCTCGTTCCGGTGCTGCGCGCCGGCCTCGGCATGGTCTACGCCGCCGCCGAACTCGTGCCCCAGGCCAGAGTCGGCTTCGTCGGCATCGCCCGCGACGAGGAAACCCACCAGCCCGTGCCCTACCTGGAATCGCTGCCCGCCGACCTGACCGGCCTGCCCGTCTTCGTGCTCGACCCGATGCTCGCCACCGGCGGCTCGATGCGCTACACCCTCGAACTCCTGGTCGCCCGCGGCGCCACCGACATCACTGCGGTCTGCGTCGTCGCCGCCCCCGAAGGCGTTGCCGCCCTGGCGGACTCGGGCCTGCCGGTCCGCCTGGTCACCGCCACCATCGACGAGAAACTCAACGAGTACGCCTACATCGTCCCCGGCCTCGGCGACGCGGGCGACCGCCAGTTCGGCCCGCGCTGAATTCTCAGCGGTCGCCGAGGGACCGGCAGTAGGCGGCCAGCTCGGCGAGCCGGTGGGTGGCGGTGGTCCGTGCCTGCGGGAGGGCGGTGGTGTCGGGGACCGGGGCGAAGACCTCCAGGTAGCACTTGAGTTTCGGTTCGGTGCCCGACGGGCGGACGACGATGCGGAAATCGTCGGCGTCGAAGATCAAGGCGTCGGTGCGCATGCGGCCGCGGACCTGGGCCTGGTCGGTGAATTTCACCGGGGTGCCCGCGATTTCGCTGGGCGGGTTCGCGCGCAGGGTGGCGGCGAGGGTGCTCGCGGCGGCCTGATCGGGGAGGCGCAGGGATACCTGGTCGCCCGCGTGCAGGCCGAATTCGACCGCGTAGGAATCGAGTTCGGATTGCAAGGTGCGGCCGTCGGCCTTCAGCAGTGCGACGAGGTCGGCGGCCGAGACCGCGGCGGAGATGCCGTCCTTGTCGCGGACGGTGGCCGGGTCGACGCAGTGGCCGATGGCTTCCTCGTAGGCGTAGACGAGGCCTTCGCCCGCCCTGGCCAGCCATTTGAAGCCGGTGAGGGTTTCGGCGTAGCGGGCCGACCGCGCCGGTGCCAGCTTCGAGAGCAGGCGCGAGGAGACGATGGTGGTGGCGACCAGGGGGTCTGCGGTGGCGGTGCTGAGGACGTAATCGGCCAGCAGGACACCGGTTTCGTCGCCGCGCAGCATGCGCCAGCCGTGCGGGCCGGGGATGCCGACGGCGCAGCGGTCGGCATCAGGGTCGAGTGCGATCGCGAGATCGGCGTCGACGCGGTCGGCGAGCGCCAGCAGCAGGTCGGCCGCGCCGGGTTCCTCGGGGTTCGGGAACGCGACGGTGGGGAAGTCGGGGTCGGGGGCGAACTGCTCGTCGACGACGTGCACGTCGGTGAATCCGGCCGCGGCCAGCGCCCGCACCGCGAGCTCGCCACCGACACCGTGCAGCGGGGTCAGCGCGATTCGCACCGGGGCCCGCTCGCCCTCGCCGCCGAGGATGCCGGGCAGCTCGGCGACCCGCGCGAGGTAGCGGTCGACCAGTTCCGCGCCGGAGGGGGAAACAGATTCCCGCGCAACAGGTTCGACGACCGCGTCGATGCACTGCTCGATCTCGGTGTCGGCGGGCGCGATGAGCTGAGAGCCGCCGTCGAGGTACACCTTGTAGCCGTTGTCGGCGGGCGGATTGTGCGAGGCGGTGATCTGCACCCCCGCCACCGCGCCCAGCTGACGGACGGCGAAGGCCACCACCGGCGTCGGCACCGGCTCGGGCAGCAGCGTCACCGGAAAGCCTGCCGCCGTGAAGATCTCGGCGGTCGCGGCGGCGAACTCGGCCGACCCATGCCTGGCGTCGCGCCCGACGACGACCGCACCGCCGCCGAGGCACCGCTCGCGCAGCCAGGCCGCCACACCGGCCGTCGCCCGCGACACCGTTGTCACATTCATGCCGTCCGGGCCGTCGCGCAGCGGTCCGCGCAGGCCCGCTGTCCCGAAGCGCAGCATCTACACGCGCTCCAGGATCCCGCGCAGCAGCTTGCCGAGGCGAGGCGCGGCGGCCTGGCCCTCGGCGAGCACCTCCGCGTGCGACAGATGCTGACCGGTGACGCCTGCCGCCAGATTGGTGACCAGCGAGATGCCGAGCACCCTTGCCCCGCGCGAGCGCGCCTCGATCGCCTCGAGCACCGTCGACATGCCGACCAGATCGGCGCCGATCGTGGCCAGCATGCGGATCTCGGCCGGTGTCTCGTACTGCGGACCGGTCAGGCCCGCGTAGACACCCTCGGTCAAGCTGGGGTCGATCTCCCTGGCCAGGGTGCGCAGTTCCGGGTCCCAGGCGTTGACCAGGTCGACGAATCGGGCGCCTTCCAGCGGCGTGCGGGCGGTGAGATTGAGGTGGTCGGCGATGAGCACCGGCTCGCCGACCTGCAGACCGGGCCTGATCCCGCCCGCGGCATTGGTGAGCAGCACGATCTCGGCGCCCGCCGCGATCGCCGCCGTCACCGGGTGCACCACCTGCTGGGGCGTGTAGCCCTCGTACAGATGCTGACGACCCATCAGCAGCAGGACGTTGTTGTCGTTCACCGACACCGAATGGACCATCCCGCCGTGGCCCTGCGCGCTGGGTTTACCGAAGCCGGGTAACTCCGGCATGGCGATCGAGGCATGCGGCGCGCCGATCTCGGCCGCTGCCTCCTGCCACCCCGATCCCAGCACAACGGCCACGCGATGACGCGGCACTCCCGTACGTTCGGCGATCGCCTGAGCGGCCTGTTCGGCAAGCATGGCGCAAGTGTATGACCGCGGTCGCGCCCGCGTCGGGTCCGCGGTTACTACCCGCGAGTAGGTGACGCTGCCAGCTGCGGTTATTCTTCCCCGCATGCCGTATTTGGAGCGCTCCGGTGATGTGTTCGTCCTCTACCTCGGGAACGAGGGTGAGACCGACAACGAGAACCGTTTCTCACTGGGCTGGATCGATGCCTTCCACGCCGCACTCGACGAGGTCGAGGCGTCCGAGGGCGCTGCCGCCCTGGTCACCGTCGCGACCGGCAAGTTCTACAGCAACGGCCTCGACACCGACTGGGTGTTCGGCAACCTCGACAAGATCCACGGTTACCTGGACCGCGTGCACACCCTGTACACCCGGCTGCTGACCTTCCCGATGCCGACGGTCGCCGCCGTCAACGGCCACGCGTTCGGCGCTGGCGCGATGCTGGCCTCCTCGCACGACTTCCGGGTGATGCGCGGTGACCGCGGCTTCTGGTCGCTGCCCGAGGTGCACCTCGGCATGCCCTTCACCATCGGCATGAACGGCCTGCTGAAGGGTCGTCTCGGCAACCAGGTGTGCGTGCAGGCCATGACCACCGGCCACCGCTTCGGCGCCGACGAGGCCATCGCCGCCGGCATCGCCGACGCCAAGGCCGACGCCGACGAGGTGCTGCCCGCCGCCATCGCGCGCGCCGCCGCCCTGACGAGCCTGCGCAAGCCGATCACCCCGGTCATCAAGACCGCGCTGCACGCCGAGACCCTCGCCGCGCTGGCCACCCCCGTCACCCCGGAGAACCTCGCCTTCGGCAACTGACCGCTCGCCGGTGCGCCGGTGACACCCCGGAATGCAAGACTGGGGGTATGGCACTCTCGCGCACCGGCGAATCCTCGGCCACCGCGTCCGATGCCGCGATCGACGCGGCGTCGGCGGAGCTGATCGCCCTCTCGCACGCGATCCACGCCGAACCTGAGCTCGCGTTCGCCGAGACGCGCAGCGTCGCCAAGATCCTCGCGCCGCTGGCCGAGCGTGGTTTCGGCATCACCCCCGGCATCGCGGGCCTGCCGACGGCGTTTCGCGCCGTCTACGGCAGCGGCCCGCTGACCGTCGGTATCTGCGCCGAATACGACGCCCTGCCCGAGATCGGGCACGCCTGCGGGCACAACATCATCGCCGCGTCCGCGGTCGGCGCCGCCATCGGACTCGCCGAAGTCGCCGATGAGCTGGGTCTGACCGTCGTCGTCCTCGGCACGCCCGCGGAGGAGAGTGGCGGCGGCAAGGTGCTCATGCTCGACGCCGGCGCCTTCGACGACCTCGCGATGGCGATGATGGTCCACCCCGGCCCCGCCGACATCGTCGGCGCCCGCTCGCTGGCACTTGCCGATGTGTCGATCGTCTTCCACGGCCGCGAGGCCCACGCCAGCGCCGCGCCCGAGCTCGGCCGCAACGCGGGCGACGCGGTGACTCTGACCCAGGTTGCCGTCGGCTTGCTACGGCAGCATTTACGCCCTGGCCAGCAACTCCACGGTATAGTCGCTGACGGTGGCGTAGCCCCCAACATCGTGCCCGGACGGGCGGAGTTGCTGTACTACCTCCGCGCGGCCGATTCCGCGTCACTCGACGACCTGATGCGACGAGCGAAAGCGTGTTTCGAGGCGGGCGCCCTGGCAACCGGCTGCACCCACGACATACGGACGCTCGCGCCCACCTATACCGAGCTCACCCCCGATCCGGTTCTTTCGGCTGTCTACCGCGCGCAGATCACCGGATTGGGCAGGGTGCCGATCGCACCCGAGCTCGAGGTGCTGCGGCCGCTCGGGAGCACCGACATGGGAAACGTCACCAATGTGATCCCCGGTATCCACCCGGTGATCGGCATCGATGCCGGTGGCGCGGTGACCCATCAGCCGGACTTCGCCGCGGCCGCGGTGAACGCCTCGGCGGATCGGGCGGTACTCGACGGCGCGCTGGCGCTGGCGCGTACCGCTGTCGCGATAGCACGCGATGAAGTACACAGAGACAGGTTGTTGCAACGGCTGGTCGACCGACAGGAGGACATTCGGTGAGCATTTCCGGCTATTCGGGCACCGCGCGCGCAGGCGCCGAGGCGCTATCGGTGGGCGTGGGCGCCCACTCGATGATGCGTGAGAACGCGGCGTGTCCGACCATGCCGGACGCCGGACGAATCGACATGTCAGGAACCGAGATCGTCGACGCATGGCTGGCCGAGCACACGGCCGACCTCGTGCAATGGCGCAGGCACATCCACGCAAACCCCGAACTGTCGCGCGCGGAGTTCGCCACCACCGAGTTCGTCACGGGCTGGCTGAGCAAGGCCGGGCTGACCTGGCAGGTGATGCCCGGTGGCACCGGGCTGACCTGCGACCTCGGCCCGTCCGACGGTCCGCGGATCGCGCTGCGCGCCGATATGGACGCGCTGCCGATGCAGGAGTTCACCGGGCTGAGCTTCGCCTCGACCGTGCCTGGCGTCTCGCACGCCTGCGGGCACGACGCGCACACCACGGTGCTGCTCGGCGCCGGGCTCGCGCTCGCCGAGGCGCAGGACACGCTGCCGGTCGGCGTGCGGCTGGTGTTCCAGCCCGCCGAGGAGGTGATGCCGGGCGGTGCGATCGACGTCGTCGCCGCCGGCGCGATGCAGGGTGTCGACCGGATCTTCGCGCTGCACTGCGATCCGCGGCTCGAGGTCGGCAAGGTCGGGCTGCGGACCGGCGCGATCACCTCGGCCGCCGACACCGTCGAGCTGGTGCTCGACTCGCCGGGCGGGCACACCTCGCGCCCGCACCTGACCAGCGATCTGGTCTACGCGATCGGCACCGTGATCACCGGGCTGCCCGGTCTGCTGAGCCGCCGGGTCGATCCGCGCACCAGCACCGTGATGGTGTGGGGCGCGGTGAGCGCGGGCAAGGCGCCCAACGCCATCCCGCAGACCGGCATGCTCACCGGCACCGTTCGCACCGGCGACCACGCCACCTGGCTGCTGCTGGAACCCCTGGTCCGCGAGATCGTCGACGGCCTGCTCGCCCCGACCGGCGTGCGCTACCAGCTCAACTACAAGCGCGGCGTCCCGCCGGTGGTCAACGAGCCGACCTCGACCCTGATGTTCGAGAACGCCGTCCTGGCGATGGGCCCCGACGCGCTGGCCGACACGCCGCAGTCCGGCGGCGGCGAGGACTTCTCCTGGTACCTGGAGGAAGTCCCGGGCGCCATGGGCCGCCTCGGCGTCTGGTCCGGAACCGGCGACCAACTCGACCTGCACCAGCCCACGTTCGACATCGACGAACGCGCACTGGCAGTGGGCGTCCGCACCCTGACGAACATCATTCTCCAGGCGAAGTAGCACAGAAGAACATGGGTAACTCACCGGGAACGGGCTAACCCACCCACCTCATGACCGCC
>NZ_JBSGVD010000074.1:0-10083 GCF_053608285.1 Nocardia sp. NPDC055053
GGGCGATACTGCGCCTGCGGCGTTACGTCTCGCCCCTCGGCGGCGAGGCGGCCGAAAACGTGGTGGTGGCGTTTGGTGGTTTGTGCCGGTACGCCAGCAGGATTCGGCCCAGCGGTAGTCCATTCGAGGGGCGAGTTTCCTGCGCGCGGTCGGTGCGTTCGTCCATTGCCTTGTCCTCCAACGACAATGGCCCGTCACGGTGACGGGCCATTGTCGTGTCTCGGGTTGTCAGGTTGTCTTTCGTCAGTGTCGTTTGCGACGCGGGGAGAAGGTCAGCAGCAGGCCGATGACGATTGCCGTGATCACCACGCCCCAGCCGATCGGCAGGATGCCGCCGTTCTCGGGAGTGGGTGCGCCCAGCAGGGCCCACACGCTCAGGGCGAGCGCGATCAGGCCGGTGCAGAGCAGAGAGAACGCCGGTCGACGCTGTGTGTCGACGCTGGTCTGATCAGCCACGGGTCACCTCCACATCGCCGAGGTGCATCTTGATGTGCATATCGAGGACCGGTGCGCCGGGGGTGCCCGGCCCGCTCAGTCCTTCCACGCAGGTCGAGTCGGCCACGCGGATGTCACATGTCGTGTTCACTGTCATCCCTTCGGGCAGGTGCACTTTCGCGTCACCGATATTCACCGCGACCTCCACGCTGCGGGACTCGGTGAGGTTCAGGCCACGCAGATCCAGCGTGCCCGAACCGATGTCGAGGGCGTAGCGGGGCTGCAGCTCCGACACCGAGGTCGGCGCCCAGACACGGTCGCCGACGGCGCCGTTGTGCTCGAAGTCGATCGGGCCGATCAGCGAGGCAAGCAGTACGAACCCGGCCAGCGGTGCGGTGAGCACCAGCAGTCCGTATCCGCGCCGCAGGAAGGCGCCCGCGATGAGTCCGAGGCCGACGACAGCCAGGGCGACGGCCGCGATCCGCGCGGGCGTCATCCATTCGACACCCGAGGCCGCTGCCGCACCGGCCACTGCCGCCGCCAGGATCGCCAGACCGATGGTGATTGGGGTGAGCCGGGAGCGTGGGCGTTTCGGCGGCGGTGGTGGCGCCACGACGTAGCGGGGCGCCATCTCGGGGAGTTCCCAGGCGAGGGGTGCGATGGCGAGCGGGTCGACACCGGCGGGGACCTGCGCGCCGATGCGGGGCAATCCCGGTGCGGGCTGGGGGAGGGTTTTGCGCAGGACCTCGGTGCCGCCCTCGGGTCCGGTGGGCGGCGTCGGCTCGTCTTCGGCCGGTGCGGCGACGAGCTCGGATGATTCGGCGTCGCGCTTGCCGAGGTCGATGGCCGAGCCGGATTCACTCGAATCATCCACCGGGCGGACGAGATCGGTGTCGCTCGGCGCGACGGCCCGCATCGGTGTGGATTCCGCCGCGGGGGTGGCCGCGTTTTCCGGGGTGGCAGAAGCTGATTCGACCGGTGACTCCGGCAGGATCGCCGTCGGCTGGTCCGCGGCGACGGAATCGGCCGATGTGGGCTCCTCGGTGACCGGGGCACCCGCCGATGCGACGGCGTCCTTGTGCAGGATGACCGTCTCGGCCGCGTCGACCCGGAGCAGCGGGGTGGATTCCGCTGTTTCCATGCGGTTTTCCTCGCGGGGGAACACGGTCGTCGCCGGATCGGGGACGTAGGCGTCGGGCAGCTTGGTGTAGGGCGTGTACATCCCGGTCGGCGGCACATCAGGGATGTACGGGTAGCCGCGGACCGGCACACCGGTCGGATAACCGGCGGCGGCGGGATAGCTCCCCGTGCCCAGCGACCCGGCGCGGACGGTGTCGAACCCGGTCGGCAGTTCGGGATGCCGGATGTAGAGCATCCACCAGCCCGCGAGCATCAGGCCCATGCTGACCACCCCGGACCCGCCGAGCCCGAGCCCCATCGGACCCATGGTCGACACCGCGATCGCCAGCGCCACGATCAGCACGATCGTCTTGGTCTGTGAATGCGTGCCGCGCGCGTGCTCGGTCAGCGCCTCGGCCGCCGACACCTCGTTCCCCGCCGAACTCAGGATCAGCCACGCCAGCAGGTACAGCACGATGCCCGCGCCACCGAAAATGGTCGACACGACGAACGCCACCCGCAGCAGCACCGGATCGACGCCGTACCGCAGCCCGAACCCAGCGGCGACACCGGCGATCGGCCCCTGCCGAGGCAGCCGGACGGGCCGCGTGTGCCACATCTGCTGGATTTGGTCACCGAAGCTCGCTCTGCTCATGCCATCCATGGTGTGCCGGACCAGCCCTTTCGCACATCGGGGTGAACCCTGAGGTTTGCCCGGGTTCCCGGTCAGGCGCAGGGTGGGCGGTAGGAGACGTTGGGCACCTGGCGTCGCCAGACGGGTTCGGTGAGCAGGTCAGCGGTGGCCGCGCAGATCCGTTCCGCGACCAGCTCGGGGTCCAGATCCCAGACGCCGAGCTGGCCGTTGTCGGTGACGATCATGAGCTGTTCGCCGGCGGGGTGCAGGATCACGTGGCGGTTGAGCCCGTCGGCGGGCCCCAGCGGCCCGGCGCCCTTGTGGGGCGCGCGTGGGTCGTCGAGATACCAGAGCGCGGTCGTTCCGTCGTCGCTCGAGATAGCGAGACTGTGGGAGTCCACCGAGGCGGTCAGCGCGACGATCGGTGCCATTTCGGTGCGGAGTGTGTCGGCGAGCGGTCCGATCGTCTCGGGGCCTTCGATGTCCCACAGCCGGAGGTTGTCGAATTCCGTCACGATCATGGTCCGATTGTCGGGTAGGAAAAGCGAGGGCTGGAAGATGGCCGAGGCGTTGTTGCCGATCTCGCCGATCACACTCGGATTGTCGGGGTCGCTGATGCTCCAGATCTCGCGCATGTACGGCCGTCGGTTGGCGTCCGGATCGAAGGATACGGTCTCGAGCTTGTCGCCGTCGGCGTGGAATCGGCCCAAGAAGATCTCTCCGAACGTCGTGGTGATCGGTGATCCCAGGCGGACCGGCGTTGTCCGGTCGGTGATGTCCCACATCTGGATCGAGGAACCGTCGCCCACCAGCATCCGATTGCCCTCGACTGTCGACGGCATAGTGCCGATGGCGGGCCACGGGCGCAGGGGGCGCGGGTTGCCGGGATCGTCGAGGTCGAAGACGAGCCGCTGTGCGCCGTAGCGGTCGTGGATCGACAGCGTGCGTCCGTCGGGGCTCAGCGCGGGTTGAGAACGACCGTGCGAACCGGGGATCGTCGCTCGCCGGACCGGGTTGCGGGGTTCGGCGGTGTCCCAGACCGTCACGGCCCCATTGCTGGACAGCACAGCCATCCGGTCGCCTGCTCGGTCGAAAACGGGCAGGTACGAGGAGTGCTGGGCGGTCGCGACCAGCGATCGCGGGATCGACCAGATGCGCAGCGTTCCATCGTTGCCAGCTCCGGCCAGTATCGGTCTGCCTGGAAGGAAGATCAGCGATCGCGGCCCGTTCTCGCAGGACGCGAACATGGATCGCAAGCAGTGGCCCGGGCTCACCGACAGCGCGGGTGCGGCTTGCTCCGGCTGAACGAGATCGGTGATGTTCCACAATCTGCCCGCGTCTGCGGCGCTCGTGGCGAGCACGGAGCTGTTCGGGGCGAAGGCGATCGAATGCATAACGCCGTCGTCGACCCGAAACGGGGACCCGGACCTGCGGGGATTGCCCGGATCGGTGACCTGCCAAAGCTCCACGCGGCTCGATAGCGGGCCTGCGGAGTCGGGCGATCCGAAGGTGCCGATCGCCAAGAGCGCGCTGTCCGAGCTGAACTCGAAGTCACGGAGATGGCCGGTGTTGGGGATTGTCCCGGCGAGACGTGCGGACGCCGGGTCGCGGACGTCCCACAGCTGCACGATATCGGGAGCCCCCGGGTCGTACGCGGATCGGCCCACTGCGAGCAGAGTGCCGTCGGGACTGAATTCGACGGCGGGTCCCCCGTGCTCGAATCCGTCGCGGGGCAAATCTATGCTCCTCGACCGCACGGGGCCGGACGGGTCGGCGAGAGACCAGAACGTCACCGACGACGCATCCGATTCGGCGAGCTGGGTCCCGTTCGGACTGACCGCGATCGACTCCCGTCGGCTGGTGGTGAGCGTGTGCAGCAGCCGCGGTGACTCCGGATGTGCGAAGTCCCAGAACTGAACGCCCGCTGACCCATTGGTGACCGCGTTCGAACCACCGGCGACAAACGCCAAGCTTTCGACAGGTGCGTCGAAATCGGTCTCGATTCGCACCGGCCGCTGCGGGACGGTGGTGTCCCAGAACATGACCTTGTAGCCGAGATCGATGGAAACGAGCAGTCCGTCCGACGGCCGGGCGACCAGCGATTCGACCGGTTGCTCATGGGCTGGCACGGTGACCGCGAGCGGCAACTCCTGGGTGTTCAGCAGCTGAGTCCGGGTCGAGAGGTCGGGCCGCATCCGATACGCGGCCAGCGACAGCTGCGCCGACAGCGACGGATCGGTGGTTCGGGTCCGTTGCGCCGCGGCGACCAGTTCCGCGTAGTCGCGGTCCGCTGTGCGCTGGTCGGCCAGCTTGCCGCGGTCCCAGGCGACCACACCGGTGGCCAGTAGTGCGATCACGACGGCGGCGGCGCCTGCCCGCCAGCGTCGTCCCAGCTGGGCCGACCGTCCCGAGGCGTCGAGAAAGGCGCGGGCGCGTGGGCTGGTCGCGATGCCGCGGGTGTGTTCGCGGGCACTGTCGAGCCGCGTACCGCGATAGAGCAGCGCGGGATCGCGTGCGGCGGTTTCCCATTCGGTGGCGTCGCTCTCCAGCCGCTGCCGCACCAGGTGCCCGACCCGATCGGTCTCGATCCATCCGCGCAGCCGGGGCCAGGCGGCCAGCACGATCTCGTGGGAGAACTGGACCGAGCCCGCGTCGAGCGCGATCAGGCGGCTGGCGGCCAGAACTTCCAGCGACTCCATGGCGGCTTCGGGATCGCTGCTGCGCGTGAGCAATTCGGTGCGGTCGACGATGCGCCGGGTGTCGCGTGTGTCCTGCCCGACGGTGACCAGTGATCCCAGCATCTCCTGGGCGGTGGCCTGCTGGGCTGGGGAGAGCTCGCTCCAGGCCAGTTCGGCGGTCTCGGCGACCGAGCCCGCCACCCCGCCCGCCTTGCGATAACCGGCGACGGTGAGTTTGCGACCTTCGCGCTGCTGCCAGGTCGCGGCCATCACGTGCGACAGCAACGGCAGCGTGCCGGGATCGTAGGCGTCGGCGTCGGTGTGTCCGCCGAGCCCGCGCAGTTCGGTCAGCACCAGTTCTTCCAGGCCCTGTTCGAGGGTGAGTCCGGCGGCCGACGTCGGTCCGGTGATCGCGTGCGACAACTCGTCGGGCGACATCGGGCCGAGCAGATAGTTGTGGTGCCGCAGGCTGTCTCGCAGGACGGAGTGGTGCAGGCAGCGTTCGTAGAAGTCGGCGCGTAGTGCCAGGACGACGGTGAGTGGATCGTGCGGACGGGTGGTCAGATCGGCGAGGGTGGTGAGGAAGGTCGAGCGTTCGGCCTCGTCGGGGCAGAGGGTGAACAGTTCCTCGAACTGGTCGACGATCAGGACCCGGTGGTCGTCGGTGAGTGCGGCGGCGAGGGCGGTGCTCGGCGTCGGGCCCGGGGTCATGGTGGCGGCGGGCAGGTCGAGGGCGGGACGCAGGCCCGCGGCCAGCAGCGAGGACTTGCCCGCGCCCGACGCGCCGATCAGCACCACGATGCCGGTGGTGGCGCGGACCAGCTCGACGAATTCGGTGGTGGCCCGTTCCCGGCCGAAGAACAGGGAGCGTTCCTCGGCGCGGAAAGCGCGCAGGCCGGGGTAGGGGCAGGTGTCGCCCTCGCCCGCTGTCGCGGTCCAGGTCACCGATGCCTGCCAGAGGCGACGCCATTCGTGCGGATCGGCGAGTCTGCGGGGGAGTTCACGCTGTGCCTTCGCGGTCAGGTCGACCAGGGTCAGCACCACCGGCAGCAGCGATTCGAAACGGGCAGGCACATTGCGACCGGCCTTCCAGTCGCTGATCCGCTGGGGTGACGGCGTGCCCGCCTGGGTATTTCGCATGCGCCGCTCGGTAGCCGTGGCGACCCGGCGCAGGGTCGGATTGCCTGCCGCCGCATAGAGTTCGGCGAATCGCTGGGCGAAAATCGCTCGCGGCGAAGAGCTTTCCGGCTCGGTGATGGTCAAGGAACCCCCCGTTCGATGAAAACGACCGAGGGGAATGATATTTGGTCGATCGGGACCCGGCGCGAGGCCGGGTCCCGATCGGCGTCAGAGGAACATGGTGTCCCCGAAGACCGAGTTGGTCGCGCTCACCTCCGGTGTGGTCGCCGTGACCGTCGCCCAGGAGTAGATGTTGAGCGGCCCGCCGCACTTGCCGACCATCAGATGGAAGTCACGGTTCACCAGGTAGGTGGTGCCCGAGCTCAGCGGCATGCTCCCGACATCGATCTTCTTGATCTCGCCGGGCGCCAGCGACAGGGTCAGGTCCATCCCCGCCGAGATCGACGGACCGATATCGGCGGACACGTCCGGCCCCGACGAGCCGAACCCGACGGTGGCCCCCGCGCCGACCGAGATCCCGCCGTCCAGCCCGACCGACAGTGTCACGTCCACCGCGCAGGCGACGAGGTAGCCGGACTCGAGTGTTCCGGTCGCCCCGGCCGGCGCGGTGACGTATGCGGTGTTGTCGAGGAACACCTCGCGGTTGGTCGGCATCGCGTTGAGCGCGGGCACCTGCCGGTAGGACTGATCGGTGTGGCCGAGGGTCAGCTCGAAGCCGGCGGGCCCGTGATAGGTCGTCTCATGCGGGGCCATCGGTGTCGCCGACGCGACGGGGGTGATCCCGACGGTGGTCAGCGCGACCGCGGTGGCGCCCAGCATGGTGGTGGTGATGTTCACTGTTTCCTCCCCTGAAGTGAGGCCGTGAATTCCGGCTCGACATCAACGTAGGAACTCGCCCTTGGCGCGAGCTGATGGTCACCTTGTCGAGGAGCTGAGAATCGCAGGTGAGAGCGCTGTGACCGGTTATCCGGTCCGGCGACCCGGCGCGCCCGGCCGCCGATCGGTGAGGGCGGCGAATGCCCTGGTGGAGCGGGCTTTCCGTCCGGACCGGACACCTCGAGGCCCAGGTCGGGGCCGTTTCGGGTCAGTTCCGCGTGGGCGCGATGGCTCGCGGCCGGCCGAGCGAGGAGTTCATCGGGGTTGCGAAACGCCAAGATCAGGGACATTCCCGATGCCGGGGCGAGGGCGAGCGTGCCAGTATCGAAGGATGGATCCGACTGTTCCCGCCCAGGGGCCCGCCACCTCACCGGGGTCCGGCGCCACCGCGGGGAACGCCGCTCCACACCCCGCCAACGGCCTTGGCTCGTCGAACGGGAGCGGCTCGGTCGCCCCGTCCAACGGGTATGCCCCGCCCGGCGGGACCGCAACGCCGAACGGATATTTCCTGCGCAACCAGGGCGTCATGCCCAACGGTCAGCTCGCACCGAACGGTGGCAACCGGCCGCTCGGCAATGTCGCGCCATACGGCGGTGCGGGTGGGCCCGGTGCGGCGGCGGATCCGCGCGGTGGGCACCGGCCGAAGGGTCCGCAGTGGTTTGTAGCGCGCGCGGTCGGCAGTGGCCGTGCCGTCTACGGGACGCCGCCGCCGTCTCTTCCGCAGCCCCCGTACCGGGGCGCCCAGGCGTACGGGCCGTATCCGGGTGCCGCTGCGCCGATGGGTTACGGCGTCCCGCGCGGCTACCGGCCGGGGATGTTGCCCACGCCGGGTCCGGAGCCGGTCGGTGCACCGCTGCCGGAGACCCCGCGTCTGGTCCGCCGGACCGGTGGCCGGGTGGTCGGTGGGGTCGCGGGTGGTCTGGCCGATCATCTCGGCGTCGATGTTTTCAAGGTGCGGATAGCGTTCGTGCTGCTGTCCGCGCTGGTCGGCGCGGGTCTGGTGGCCTACGGGCTGCTGTGGATCTTCACCCCGGCAGGCGCCGACGCGGCGAAACCCACCGGCGACGAGCGCAGGCAGGCGATCGGGCTTGCCCTGCTCGGCCTCGGTCTCACGGCGACGGTGGGGTGGCTGTTCCAGGGCACCGCGGCGAGGGTGATCGCCCCGATCGTCGTGATCGCGGTCGGCGCCGCGCTGGTCTGGCGCGAGTACGACGTCGCCGCGCCGGGTCCGCGCGCGCTGTTCGGGCTGCCCGCGCGACCGTCGGTGGTCACCTGGTCGCGGATCGTGGCCGGGGCGACGCTGATCGTGGTCGGCCTCGGCGTGGTCGTGCTGGCCAGGATCGATCTGAGTTCGCTCGGCTCGGCGCTGATCGCGGTCGCGGTCACGCTGATCGGCGCCGGCCTGCTGACAGTCCCGCTGTGGCTGCGTATGGTCCGCGCGCTCAATGCCGAGCGCGGCGCCCGCATCCGCAACGAGGAACGCGAGGAGATCGCCTCGCACCTGCACGATTCGGTGCTGCAGACCCTCGCCCTGATCCAGCGGCAGGCCGAGGACCCGCAGGAAGTCCTGCGCCTGGCCCGCAGCCAGGAACGCGAACTGCGCAAATGGCTGTTCGACGACACCGCCCCCGCCCAGTCCAGCCTGGCCGCGGCACTGCGCACCATCGCGGGTGAGGTGGAGGACCAGCACGGGGTGAAGGTCACGCCGGTGACGGTCGGCGATGTCGCGATGGATCCCGGTGAGACCGGCGCTGGCCTGCCCAAGGAACACTTCACCGCCCTGCTCGGCGCGAGCCGGGAGGCGATGGTCAACGCGGCCAAGCACGCGGGCGTCCCCGAGATCGACCTGTTCGCCGAGGCCGAGGCGCATCAGGTGAGCATCTTCGTCCGCGACCGCGGCGCCGGTTTCGACGTCTCGAAGGTGGCCGACGACCGTCGCGGACTCGCGAAGTCCATCCGCGCCAGGATCGAACGCCGCGGCGGCACCGCCGAGATCGACTCCACGATCGGCCGCGGCACCGAAGTGCGGATCGTCATGCCGCGCACCGACTCCGGCAGCATCGACGAGGTCATGTTCGAGGAGGCCGCACCTGCCGAGCGCACCGACCCGACCGCCGAGCGCACCGACCCGACCGGCCAGGGCGCCGAGCGCACCGACCCGACCGGCCAGGGCGCCGAGCGCACCGAGCCGACCGGCCAGGGCGTCGGCGGACCGGACCCGCGGCCCGCCCGCCGAGGAGCGCACGACAACGCGCCAGGGCAGCGCTGAGCGCGGTGGCGACGCGCGAACCCGCGCGAGAACTGTGGTACCGATGAGCGAGTCGATCGCACGGGTGGGATGAGGAGAGCTGTCAGTGAGTGTTCGGGTGTTTCTGGTCGACGATCACGCGGTGTTCCGGTCGGGGGTGCGCGCCGAGCTGAGCCGCGAGACCGACATGGAGATCGTCGGCGAGGCGGGTGCGGTGGCCGAGGCGGTCGCCGGGATCGATGCCGCGCGCCCGGATGTGGTGCTGCTGGATGTGCACATGCCCGACGGTGGCGGTGTCGCGGTGCTGACCGGGATCGCCGAGGGCCCGGTGTGCCTGGCGCTGAGCGTGTCCGATGCCGCCGAGGATGTGATCGCGGTGATCAGGGCGGGCGCGCGCGGGTATGTCACCAAGACCATCTCCGGCGCCGAACTGGCCGACGGCATCCGCCGCGTCGCGGGCGGTGACGCCGTCTTCAGCCCCCGCCTGGCCGGTTTCGTCCTCGACTCGTTCACCGGCCGCTCCCCGGTCCCCGAACCGCCGCTCGACCCCGAACTGGACTCGCTCACCCCGCGCGAACTCGAGGTCCTGCGCCTGCTGGCCCGCGGCTACACCTACCGCGAGATCGCCGAAACCCTGTTCATCTCGGTGAAGACGGTGGAAACCCACGCGTCCAACGTGCTTCGTAAGACCCAGCAGTCGAATCGCAATGCCCTGACCCGCTGGGCGCATCGCCGCCGCATCGAGTGATAGTGGCCTTCTGGTTTGTGATCGCTGGGACTTGATGTCCGGCTGTCCCAGGACGGTATGCGGAGCTGTGTTTTTTGGAGCGCTGGCGCGCTCGAGTCGCGGCCCCTCCTGTCTCGCCGATAACTGACCCGGTCTTTCTCCTTCGTCGCCAGCGCACCCGCCCCGGCTAGGGGGGTCGGGCCCGAACCCCCCAGCGCCGCGGCCC
>NZ_JBSGVD010000075.1:0-8796 GCF_053608285.1 Nocardia sp. NPDC055053
AAACGCTCGACTGGGATACCCCAGCCGAGCGCTTGGCTAAGCTACTCGCGGCCTAAACACCACCACGAGTGTTGCGACGACTCCTAGAATCCGCCGAGGTCAGAGGGGGTTTTCATTGTCGGGCTGACAGGATTTGAACCTGCGACCACCTGGCGCGCGTTCCAGTCGTCCAGACCGTACCCATAACGGCCCAATAGTGCTCAGTATCAACATGCTTCGAGAATTAGGATATCTCAACGATACCCATGAATTCCCACTGATTCCGACCAAAACTGTGGGGTTTCTGTGGGGCGCAGTCAACAGCTTCCAGCATTGGCCTGTGTCCGAGCGAGGCTCAGATCGCGTCAGACCGTCTGCGGCGACCTTGGGACCCTCCCCGCGGGTGCGGGGCCGACGCCTGAGCAGGCCAAGGGCAAGGGCGCAGCAACTGCCCACGATTCTCATGTATGTCCCCGAGTGGTGGGGCTCACTGTGAGCGCTTCACTCGAAGCTGTCTACGCCGATTAGGCTTTATATCGCGTCAGCGGAGTTGTCCGCAGTTGAGGACGGTTGTGGTCGCGACGCAAGCTGCCCAGCCGTGAGCAAGCTGACCACCTCTGCCGGAACGACGAAGTGCGAGGATTTGACCCCTTCGTCGTACTTCGCGTGCAGCAACGGCTGAACGCCGTGCGGGACTAGCCCCACTACCTGCAGCTCCGTCGTGAGTCGCGTTACCGGACGAGTGAATCCCCTGAGCATCTGTCCTTCATCCCGCCCATCGAGTTCATAGACACGGCGCCGGGTGATGCTCCCACCGTTGGCTGCAGCCTCCCTGATGACCTCTGCCTGCACATAATTTTGCTGGTCCAGGCGGGTAAGCACCGCGTTGAGCGCACCAAAGTCCCAGGGCGCGTCTTCCGGCGTTTCGTCGCGTACCCGCTGAATGTCTTGTACCGATTCCGCGCTGGTACCGACGCCGAGCGTTGCCGAGTGTTCAAGCAGATCGGCTGGCTCGAGGAGGTAGAACCGACCGCCTGTTCTGCTGTGGTACTCATCGATCAGCTCTCTTCTGGGGCCGATACGTCGGCCGCGGTCAGTTCGATTCCACCAGTCTTCTTTGGTATCCGCCGTGACCAGCACCAGATCTTTGCCGACGGACTCGCCTTCAATGAGCAACTGGAGCCACACGAGGTAGTCCCCCGATGCGCCTTCAGGAAGATCAGACTCGAGTTTGTCCACATCCATGTATCCCGGCGGCTCGGAGCTGTTGACTCTCCGTTCGCCCTCCGCAACCGCAGCCTCCCACGCTTCCACGCCCAGCTCGTCGCCCACCGCTCCGTCGAGCAACGAAGCCAGTTCGACCAAAAGCCTGTCCTCGGATGTCGGCAGGTGTGCGCTCACCCGGGAGGGTTCGTCGACCAACTCCTCGCTGATGGAGCGGAAGAACTCATCTGTCTTGCCCAGCAGTTCACTGAGCCGCTCGTCCGGCAACGCGACACTCTTCGCCCACAGTCTGATCGCATTCTGCGTCGAAGTGCAGTTCTTGGCCAGTGCGGCCTGGGCTTCCTTCTTCGCCGTTCCGAGCCCGCCGAGGACCGTCTGGCGATTACGCCAGAACTCTCGGACAACCTGGTGGGGTATGAACAACCGCTCACGTGCGGCGAGGAGGACCGCCAGGAGATCAGCAGTGGTGGATTCGTTGTAGCGATACAGATTCAGCAGGACGTTGGTATCCACGGCCAGAATCCCGCCTTGGAGTGCCGTGCTGACTTCGGACGGTCCGGGCACCACAAATGCCTCGAATCCCGTGAACAGGCCACCTCTCGATCCCATCAACACTCACCGGCCTTCCCCAGCTTTGCCGCGCCCCCGAAATAGGTTGCGGCTAAGGCTATCGCGCCGAGGAACGACGACCTCCGCTGGGAGTACCGTGGGCGCCTGGTTCGGAACGGTGTTCTGAACCTGATCAACCTCAACGGCTTTCGGTGGCAACCGACACGCTACAAAGACCGTCTCTGTTCGCAACGGCTCCACGCTTGTTGACGAACGTCGCTAGTTGCTGCACCACAGCGGGTTCCGGCAGCACTGCCTATCTCCTTGATATGATAGACCGTCACGCCATGGCTGACCTCGCGCGGTCTCAGGCGTGGTGCGATGGACGCTAGCTCCAGTGTCGCGCCCCGTAGTTCGTTGGTTTGCGGAGTTGTAGGTGCAGGCGGGTTGGTCGTGGTACACCAAGCACATGGCCGGTATTCAGCATCTGTCGGTGAGGGTTCCGTGGCGAGACCGGCCCTGGGACCAGTTCATCTGCACCGAACCCCTGGGCAATTCGTCGTGCACTCTGCTGGCCTCGATCGGCAAGAACCGCGACGATGAGTTCGAGGCCGACCAGCGCGGGCGGGACATCGGCCTCCTCGACCAGAACCGGTTGCCGTGCTTGAGCGAACGAGGCACCTTCATGTCCCCCGACGGCTACAGCGTAGTGAAAAGCCATCCCTACCAGGATAATCGCGCATTGCGCGGAACACTGCACGACACCACTGTCACAGTGCCGGGATACGCGTTCGAATGCGTTCCCTTCCGCTGGCTCAGCCGCACTTCATTCGCCCAGGACATCGGCCATGGGCGGGTGCCCGCGTTCGACCAAACCGCGGAGGACGCCGCCGACGCTGCCTTGCAGTGGTCCCCGAACTGGATCATGAACGGCGCGAACCAGCGTGCGATCATCGACGCGTTCTTCGAACCGGTGTCGCCCGGCGACTCCCTCGTCTTCGCCTATCTGAAGCATTCACCACTGCAGGAGGAACGGACGGACCGGCTCTTGGTTGGCGCTGCTCGCGTCACGCGAGTGACGGCGCCCCCGATGTGGAATCAGACCGGCAACCCACCCTTCGACTCCTCCATGTGGGAGACGATCATCGAGCACTCGCTGCGCCCGGATATGGGTGACGGAATCCTTCTGCCCTACCAGGAACTGGTCGACCTCGCCGACCAAGGTGCTGATATCGGCCGGGCGCTCGCGTGGGCACCGGAAGGCCGCCATGTGGAATTCTCCTACGTCACCGAGCACCTCTCCGACGATGCGGCGATCGAAGCCCTGTGCTCACTGCAGACAGCGGCGGTCGCCATGCGCGAACTCGGGCTGACCGTCCCCGATGCGGGCATGGATTGGCTGCGAGACCAGACCGAGCGGATGTGGCAACTACGCGGCCCGGTACCAGGACTGCCCGGCGTGCTTCATGTGATCGGTGTCCAGCACCCATATCCGGCATCCCGGGCTGTCCTGTCGGCAGTCGGCGACAACGGCGATCCGTGGGAGTATCTGGAGCAGGTTTTCGCCGACCCGACCGGTGCCCCCGACACGGTTACCTGCCACATCGGACGCACGCAAGCGCGGGTGTGGGCGAAAACCTCACCTGAGCGCCGTGCGGTATTGCGTTTGCTTTCCGGCCTCGACATCTCACCGACTCAAGTGGAGATGATGCTCGACGGTGCGACCGAGGTCGAGATGGAGCCCGAGGATCTGCTCGTCAATCCGTATTTCGCGGCGACGTGCACCTACGGCGTTGCCGATCATGTGCCGTTCACGACCGTGGACCGTGCGATGTTCCCCCCGGCGCACGTCACGTGGCGTCCGCCAATTCCCGAGGAATCGGCGCTGAACGACCACATCGACCGCAGACGAATCGAAGCGTTGCTGACCGATGTCGTCGAGCGACAGGCACTCCACGGAGACACTGTGGTACCGGTCGGTGAAGCCGTCGCGCTGGCCCTCGATGTGCCGCTCGCTCAACCACCGGCGTTGAACACGACTATCCTGGCCGGGCTCGATCTCGACCACGATGGCATCCAGGACTGGACCGAGTGGTCTCCGCTGACAAGTGTGTCACTGGCCGACGACATCCCGGCATACAAACTCGTCCGGATGGAGACGACCGCGGACACCATCCGCGAATGGGTTTCTGTGCAGCGCAAACGCCCCCGATTCGGGCCGATCCCGGACGCGCGGAGCGTCCTCGACGAAGCCCTGCGCCGCAACAAAAGCGTCACCGGCGCGCTCGACGAGATCGAGGAGAAAGCCCGGACCGAAAAAGCTGCGGGCCTCTCGGCCCTATATGACTCCCCGCTGTCGGTGCTGATAGGTCCTGCCGGGACCGGAAAAACAACATTGCTGCGCGCCTTGGTCGAGTACGACGATGTCGCCAGCGGTGGCGTGCTCCTTCTCGCGCCCACGGGCAAGGCTCGGGTGCAACTGGAAACCAAGGTGGGACAACCCGCCAAGACTCTCGCCTCTTTTCTGGCCCGCACCGGGCGCTACGACGGCGAAACCGGGCGCTACCTGGTCTGGGGTGAGGAAAAGCCTAGGCAGACTTTCGGTGTGGTCATCATCGATGAGGCTTCGATGCTCACCGAGGAGATGCTCGCCGCCGCCCTTGACGCCTTGGCCGGAACACGTCGGCTGGTGTTGGTCGGAGATCCGCGCCAGTTGCCTCCGATCGGGGCGGGACGGCCGTTCGTCGATCTCGTGCACGAATTGCGTCCGCAGCGGCTCGGCACCTGGTTCAAAGTGGCACCAGACTATGTGGAGCTGCAGGTCCCGCGTCGTCAGCTCTCCGACGGAACGCACGGCACCCGCCACGATCTGGAGTTGGCCGCCTGGTTCGGCGAAAACACCCGTGGCGCCGGGGACGACACGATCTGGACCGACCTGGCGACTACACCCGACCTGCCGACTGTGCGCTACGTATCATGGGCAGGCCGCAGCCCCGTCACCGCGCTCACCGACGAACTCAACCAGCATTTCAACCTCGCCGACGCCGACGACCCGATCCGGGCATTCGCACTCACCTACGGCGGCGAGATCAGCGGCAAGTACCTCAACTGGGTGCGCGGCGCGGGCCCTCGAGCCGAACTGTGGCAGATCTTGTCCCCCACCAGATCCCGCGCCTTCGGGACCGTGGAACTCAACCGTCACATCAAACGCACCTACCGCGCAGCCGACACCGAATGGGCGCAACGAAATACCTACGGCGGCAACATCGCGAAACCACTCGGCCCGGAACTCATCGTTCGTGGGGACAAGGTCATGCAAACCGCAAATCGTCGTTCGCGCGCGTACCCCGCGGATGGCGCGATGAACTACATCGCCAACGGAGAGATCGGCGTCGGTATCGGTTTCACCCTCCCTGCCGCGAAGAAACCCAAGAACAAGCTCAAGCTCGACGTCGAATTCTCTTCGCAACCAGGATTCCAGTACAGTTACTGGCCCAGTGACACCGAAGAGCCACTGCTCGAGCTGGCCTGGGCCGTCACCGTGCACAAATCGCAAGGCTCGGAATTCGATGTCACGTTCCTGGTTCTACCCGCCCGCGCCAGCCTCTCCCGCGAACTGATGTACACCGCACTGACCCGGCAGAAGAACAAGATCGTCATCCTGCACGAGGGCTCCCTTGCCGAATTGCGCGACCTGGCACATCCCGCACGCTCGGAAACCGCCCGCCGCCTCACCGACCTGTTCCGGCAACCCGAGCCGGTTCAACTCGAATTCCGTGGTACGGAGAAGCGATTCGACCGCAAGCTCCTCCACATCTCGAGCGGCGGGATTCCGATGGCGTCGAAGAACGAGGTCATCATCGCCGGGTTGCTGGACCAACTCGTCCCTGGCAGTTGGCAATACGAGGCGCCACTCACCGGGGCAGACGGCCGTGTCGTCCTGCCTGACTTCACCGTCGTCGCACCCGACGGACGGGTCGTGTACTGGGAGCACGCCGGAATGCTCGATCTTCCCGACTACGCCCGCAAATGGGCTCTCAAGAAGTCCTGGTACGCGGCAAACGGCATCCTCCCCCATGACGCGGGCGGCGGACCGAACGGAACACTGTTTTCGACCGATGACCGAGCAGGAGTCGACGCAGCAGCCTGGCTCGCGACCGCTGCCGACCTTCTGTGTGTCCAGCCGGCCATTACGAATCCCAACGGTGGAGCGAGACCACGTGCAGCGAAGAAGGTGGCACCGACACGAGGGCGTCGCACATGAGGCGCCGGATCGTCGGCGACACGTCGTCGTATTCTCCATTCCACTTCACGCGCAAATGCGAAAAGCACTGCCAAACACCGCAGCTACTGTCCTGGGCGCAGCGGTGATCGTGGTCTGCGGATCCAGACCGTGCCCGACGTTTGGTCCGGCCACAGCACCGGCATCCATGCCGGGCCACCCACGCCGAGTTCACGCAGCTCGGGCGGCGTTGTGCTCGTTGCGCCACTTCGATCGCGCGGCTACCAGCGCGATCACGAGGTACCGCATCCCGCATCGGTGAGGTGTCGGGTTGCCGGGTAGGTGATATCGACACAGAACCTGGACGCGGACTGTCCGCCGCCAGACCACGCCCGGTCCCGGCGGCCTCGACGACAAAGGAACAAAAGGCAACCGTCGACGCTACGTCCCACTGATCGAAGAAGTTTCGGCAACTGGTTCGCGATCGCATCGCCGTCATCGGTGAGGACAACCTCGATGCTCGCCTCTTCGTCGGCCCCCGCGGTGGACGGATCGCCACCGGAGTGCTGCGCGATACCACCCACTGGGACTAAGTGGTCACGAAACTCGGGGTACGAACACCTGCGTCGGCACGATCTCCGGCACACCGGGCTTACCTGGATGGCCGACGCCGGGGTCAGTCTGCACCTGCTCCAGAAGATCGCGGGCCACGCCGACAGTCGAACCACCGAGCGATATCTACACCCGGACCGACGGGAGGTCACCGATGTCGGCGACAAGCCGTCGAACCACCTACGGTCCCGTTCTGGTCCCGCTCTTCGTGTGGTGGGCTAACAGTAGAAACCCTCTCCGACCGAGGTCAGAGAGGGTTTCTAGTGTCGGATTGACAGGATTTGAACCTGCGACCACCTGAGCAACGGTTCCCGTTGACCCGAAGGCGCCTGTTGGTACTCAATACTGTTGGCAGTCAACACACTTCGCATAGTTTGGGTGCTGGCCCATTCCCGTCATGTCCCATCGAATCCCGTCAAAGTGTGTGTTTGTTGTGTGCGGGCTGGTACGGGCCTGGAGTGCGGCCTGGCGGCGGACCCCGTGCACAAACTCCCGAGGCGATGCGGCGATCCAAGGTTGTCGAACTCAAGAACTCCGACTGCGTGCTGAATCTGAAGAGCACTGGTCTACCGGGTGATCTAGCTGGGCTCATCCCCGCTCGAGCGGGGATGAGCCCTCTCTCAGCACCAATATCTGGGGCAACATGCCATGCTCCTCGCGCAAGCGGGGATGAGCTCGTTTTCCGCGAGCACGCTCGCGATCGGCATCCCACCCCGCTACCCGGGACCGCTGCCGTGACCCAGGGCCCCGTGCGCTCCTGCATCAGATCGACCGTGCCGTCTATTGTCCGATCGTGCACGCCGCGAATTCGATTGGAGTCCAGGGTCTTCGGGGTCTCGGCATCACTCGTCGGCGGGCACCATAGGCTTCGTGCTCGACGGCCATGGCTACGTGCCCGGCGTGTCGTCCACCGACTGGATCAGGCCCCGCTCAGGGGCGACGCCGACATCGACTTCCAGCACCTCGAACACCGACCCGTCATCGCGCGCAGCCACACACGCACCGACCTCGAACCTCATACGCCGAGATTAGCCGCCTGCTTGCCCGAGGGGCCCCGTGGCCGCGTCCTTGCAGAATAATGCCTCGAAAGTGTCGGTGGCCAGGGCCATACTTGCGCCCATGGTCCGGAAGATGACACCTGCGCAGGCGCGCGCGGCGATTCGAGCCGCGCAGCAGAAGCAGAAACAAGCAATCGACAGGTACAACCGCGACGTGCGTCGGCACAACGCCGCGGTGAAGAGGGCGGTTGACGACTACAACCGCGAGGTGCGCGCCTACAACGCCAAGGCGCGCGCCCACAACACGAAGGTCAAGAACCAGCGCCGCCGGCTCGACCAGGAGATCCGGCGTCTCGAATCCCGCCCCGCGGCATCGACGTTCGTCACCTACCGGTCCTCGGTCGTCACGCTGAGGCGGACCTACGCGGCTGCCGAGACGCGCCTGACCGATGGGGTTCTGAACGCCGCCGGGCAAGAACTGGTCGACTACGGCAGCGAAGAAGCCGCCAACAGCGTCTACCTGCTCAACGCCATGGACGGCGACGGCGAGCCCGAAGAGGACCCCACCGAGGAAGAGCTGCGCGGCCCGAGCATGCAGACCGAGCTCGCAGCCTTCGGTCAGGACCTGGTCGACCGGTGGACCGGCGCGCTGTTCTCGCTCAGTCCTCGCAATCCCGACGCCGCGCGCCACTTCTGCACCAGCGCCCGCGAAGTCATCATCACGATGCTCGACACGCGGGCCCCCGACGCCGCCGTCACCGCCTCGTTGCCCGACTGCGACGTGACCGACAAGGACGTGCCCACCCGGCGCTCCAAGATCAGATTCTTGCTCGGGCTCAAGGGTATCGACGAGAAGGCTCTCGAAGACCTCGTCGAAGCGGACATGAACAACGTGCTCACGCTCTTCCGCGACTTCAACAACGGCACGCACGGGCACGCCGGACGATTCACGATCACTCAGCTCAACGCTTTGCGGGTCCGCGTCGAGTCGGCGATCGGCTTTATCCACACCCTCTGCACGGCCTGAGCTGGTCCTATGCCACACCGGATCCCATGACAGGAGCGTCAATATTGGACCACGGCATCAATGTTTCAGATCTGCCTGCCCCTCACGGTCTGAACCGTCACGGGTTGAAGACCGGCTTCAGGAGTTGACCAGCGCCGGTCGGCGTGGCGGGTTTTGAGCGTAGTAGGCAGTCTCGTGCTCGGCCG
>NZ_JBSGVD010000076.1:0-8112 GCF_053608285.1 Nocardia sp. NPDC055053
GATCGCGCGGCATGCCGCGCGATCCGGGAACGCCCAGCTTTCATCGGGCTGCTCGGGTTTCTTGGGAGTCAGCATGCTCGTCTTGACGCTCGTCCTCGCGGCAATCGGTTTCGGTCTGCTCGTCGCGGCGCTCGCCACCGGTTCGGTGCTGTGGGCCTGGGGGTGCATTCTGATCTGCATGATCGGTGCCGCCACACTGCTGGTGAGTGCGCTGGCCGCGCGGAAACCCGAGAACGACCCGGTCCGGCCCGGACGGCACCACGCGCAGCGCAGCCGGAGGGACTGACCGCGGAATAACCGCTGGACGGTCCCCGCTAGAATCGAAGAACACACGGCACTGATCCGGCCATCACCGGGGAGCCTTCGGAAGAACGGCGTACGCGCTCAGTAGAACCGAACGGGTGAGCCCGTCACAGCTCACACAACGAGAGGCCCGCACCGCTTCCCAGCAGGGACGGATCGGGCAAACGGGGTGGTACCGCGGTACGGCGCACCGGCGCCGGCATCGTCCCCGTGCCCAGGATTCGCGCCGACGGCGCGGCGGCACGAGGAGCAGATCCGCGATGGCGGACGAGACAACCACCGGTGCATACCCCCGGGTCGACTTCGGCGCCGGTTCCGGCGCGTCGTTCCCGGAACTCGAACAGCAGGTGCTCGACTACTGGGCCCGCGACGACACCTTCCGCGCCAGCCTGCGCAACCGGGACGGCAACGACGAGTTCGTCTTCTACGACGGCCCGCCCTTCGCCAACGGTCTGCCGCACTACGGTCACCTGCTCACCGGCTACGTCAAGGACCTGATCCCGCGCTTCCAGACCATGCGCGGCAAGCTGGTCGACCGCCGCTTCGGCTGGGACACCCACGGCCTGCCCGCCGAGATCGAGGCCGAGAAGCAGCTCGGCATCACCGACAAGGCGCAGATCGACGAGATGGGGCTGGCCGAGTTCAACGCCGCCTGTAAGTCCTCGGTACTGCGCTACACCGGCGAGTGGCGTGACTACGTCACCCGCCAGGCGCGCTGGGTCGACTTCGACAACGACTACAAGACCCTCGATCTCGACTTCATGGAGTCGGTGATGTGGGCGTTCAAGTCGCTCTACGACAAGGGCCTGATCTACCAGGGCTTCCGGGTGCTGCCCTACAGCTGGTACGAGCAGACGCCGCTGTCGAACCAGGAGACCCGCCTCGACGACGCCTACAAGATGCGGCAGGACCCGGCGGTCACCGTCGACATGCAGCTGGTCGTCCCGGCCGAGCATCCCCTGGCCGCGCTCGACGGCGCGAACGCGCTGATCTGGACCACCACGCCGTGGACCCTGCCGTCCAACCTGGCGATCGCGGTGCACCCCGACGTGCGCTACGTGCACGTGCGCGGCGCCGACGACAAGCGCTATCTGCTTGCCGCCGAACGTGTCTCGCACTACTCCCGTGAGTTCGGCGACGAGCCGGAGGTGCTCGGCGAGTACGACGGCGCGGCCCTGGCCGACCTGTCCTACCGCCCGCCGTTCGACTTCTTCGTCGGCCACCCGCACGCGCACCGCGTGCTCACCGCCGACTACGTCACCACCGATTCCGGCACCGGAATCGTCCACCTCGCACCGGCTTTCGGTGAGGAGGATATGGACGTGGCCGCGGCCAACGGCATCGAGATCGTGCAGCCGCTCGACCCGGCGGGCAAGTTCACCTCGATGGTGCCGCCGTACGAGGGCCTGATGGTCTTCGACGCCAACCCGGTGATCATCAAGGACCTCAAGGCCGCGGGAAAGCTGTTGCGGCACGAGACGATCGAGCACTCCTACCCGCACAGCTGGCGTTCCGGCCAGCCGCTGATCTACATGGCCGTGCCGTCCTGGTTCGTCGCGGTCACCCAGTTCCGCGACCGGATGGTCGAGCTGAACAAGCAGATCAGCTGGGTGCCCGAGCACATCCGCGACGGCCAGTTCGGCAAGTGGCTCGAAGGCGCGCGCGACTGGAACATCAGCCGTAACCGCTACTGGGGCAGCCCGATCCCGGTGTGGGTCTCCGACGACCCGGCCTACCCGCGCGTCGACGTCTACGGGTCGCTCGACGAGCTGGAAGCCGACTTCGGCGTGCGCCCGCAGGATCTGCACCGCCCCTACATCGACGACCTGACCCGGCCCAATCCCGACGACCCCACCGGGAACTCGACCATGCGCCGGGTGCCCGAGGTGCTCGACTGCTGGTTCGAGTCGGGCTCGATGCCCTTCGCCCAGGTGCACTACCCGTTCGAGAACAAGGAGTGGTTCGACGGCCACTTCCCCGGCGATTTCATCGTCGAGTACAACGGGCAGACCCGCGGCTGGTTCTACACGCTGCATGTCCTCTCGACCGCGCTGTTCGACTCACCGTCGTTCAAAACCGTTGCCGCGCACGGCATCGTGCTCGGTGACGACGGCCTGAAGATGTCGAAGTCGAAGGGTAACTACCCCAACGTCAACGAGGTCTTCGACCGCGACGGCTCCGACGCGATGCGCTGGTTCCTGATGAGTTCGCCGATCCTGCGCGGCGGCAATCTCATCGTCACCGAGCGCGGCATCCGCGAAGGCGTCAGCCACGCCCTGCGCCCGCTGTGGAACGCGTGGACCTTCCTGCAGCTCTACGCCTCCAAGCCCGGACAGTGGCGCACGGATTCGCCGAATGTGCTCGACCGGTACATCCTGGCCAAGCTGGCGGTCACCCGGGACGTGCTCACCGAGGCGCTCGAGACCTACGACATCGCCGGCGCCGCCGACGAGCTGCGCTCCTTCGCCGACGCGCTCACCAACTGGTATGTGCGCCGGTCGCGTTCGCGGTTCTGGTCCGAGGACCGCGACGCGGTGGACACGCTGCACACGGTGCTCGAGGTGGTCACCCGCCTCGCCGCGCCGCTGCTGCCGCTGATCAGCGAGGTCATCTGGCGTGGGCTCACCGGCGAGCGCTCGGTGCACCTGACCGACTGGCCGACCGAGACCGAGCTGCCGCACGATCCCGAACTCGTCGCCGCCATGGACGAGGTGCGCGTGGTCTGCTCCACCGTGCTGAGCCTGCGCAAGGCGCAGAACCTGCGGGTGCGGCTGCCGCTGGCCGAGGTCACCATCGCCGCGGCCGACGCCGAGCGGCTCGCGCCGTTCACCGCGCTCATCGCCGACGAGGTCAACGTCAAGAAGGTCGACCTGACCACCGACGTCGCCGTGCACGGCCGGTTCGAGCTGGCCGTCAACGCGCGTGCCGCCGGTCCGCGCCTCGGCAAGCAGGTGCAGACGGTGATCAAGGCCGTCAAGGCGGGGGAGTGGACGGAGTCGGCCGATGGTGTCGTCACCGCCGCCGGGATCACCCTGCTGCCCGAGGAGTACACCCAGCGCCTGGTGGCCGCCGAACCCGAGTCCACCGCAGCCCTGCCCGGCAATGCCGGTCTGGTGGTGCTGAACTCGGTGGTCACCGAGGAGCTGGAGGCCGAGGGCTGGGCCCGCGACCTCATCCGCGACCTGCAGGAGACCCGCAAGTCACAGGGTCTCGACGTGTCGGACCGGATCAGCGTGGTCCTGGATGTGCCCGCCGAACGGGCCGGGTGGGCCCAGACCCACCGCGACCTGATCGCCGGGGAGATCCTGGCCACCACGCTGACTTTCGGTGCGGTGGGCCCGGATGCCGCTGAGCTCACCGGCGGGGTGCGGGCTTCGGTCAGCAAGGCCTAGATCGCCGGAGAGAGGGGCGGGGCCGGAGACGGCCCCGCCCCTTTCCTGCGGCAAGGGTGTCGGCCAACAGCCGGGTGGAATCGATTGCGGCGCACTCGGATTCGCCTGCTGACCGACTCGGCGACACGCTCGATGCTGAGTATTTGCTGAAATACGGGACATTCGCCGGACCGTCGGGCACAATCTGACGCGTTGCTGCTGATGCGCATGGAACACGCTCAGGTGACAGTGACTGCTCGTGACGATCGTCCTGTGGAAACGGTGTCGCGCCGGGAACGAGTCAGCCCCGGCGCGCCACCGGATCAGCGGATCGCTCAGGCGATGCCGCCCGATTGCCGACCAGCTGTCCTGGCCGAGCGCGGACGCCTAGTCGACCAGCTGGCGCAGCAGCGGCCCGTACTCGGGATGAGCCAGCGCCGAGGCGAACTGCGCGACCAGGTAGTCGGCCGGATTGCCGGTGTCGTACCAGCGGCCCTGGATGACCTGCCCGTACACCGCGTGGTTGGCGGCGTAGTTGTTGATCGCGTCGGTCAGATACACCTCGCCGGTCTGGTGGGTGTACCAGTTGTCGGTCTGCACCTGCAGCTCGTCGATGATGCCCGGCGTCACCACATACCCGCCGATGGCCGCGTAGGCCGACGGCGCGTCTTCGGGCTTGGGCTTCTCCATCAGGCCGGAGATGCGCAGCAGACCGTCGTCGAGGTCCTCGCGCACCACGGGCACGCCGTAGCGCTGCGACTCGCCCGGCGCCATCGGCATCAGCGCGAGCACCGGGCAGCCGGTGGACTCGTAGGCGGTGATGAGCTGCTGGGCGCGCGGCACCGTGGCGACGAACACGTCGTCGGGCCACAGCACCAGCATCGGCTCGTCGCCCAGGTTCCTGGCGGCGTTGAGCACGGGCGTGCCGTTGCCGTACGGACCGTGCTGGTCGAGATAGGTGATGTGACCGGCGCGCGAAAGCTCACCGACCTCTTCCACCGCGTCGGCGTAGGCGGACTTGCCGTCGGCGCGCAGCTGCGCGACCAGTGCCGGGTTCGGGCGGAAGTGATCCTGGATCAGCGACTTGCCGCTGCTCACGACGATGGTGATGTCGGTGATCCCGGAGGAGACCAGCTCGCGCACGGTGTGCTCGATGACCGGTTTGTCGCCGACCGGCAGCATCTCCTTCGGCGTCGCCTTGGTCAGCGGAAGCAGCCGGGAGCCGATTCCCGCAGCCGGAATGACAGCCTTGCGGATCTTCATCCACCGATCATCACATATCGGCCCGGGTGGCCGCTGTGTCACGGCTGTCAACTGGCTGCCGAATCTGTCGGCGGTCCCGCGTAGATTGCGGGCGTGAGGACCGACGCCACCACCGCCGGCGTCCCGGCCAGGGCCGATGCGGCGGTCACCGCCCGCCGCTGGGTGCTGCATATCGATATGGACGCGTTCTTCGCCTCGGCCGAGCAGTTGACCAGGCCGACGCTGCGTGGCAGGCCTGTTCTTGTCGGCGGCGCGGGGCAGCGCGGTGTCGTCGCCGGCGCCAGCTACGAGGCCAGGGTCTACGGCGCGCGCTCGGCCATGCCGATGCATCAGGCCCGGCGCTTGATCGGCGTGTCGGCGGTGGTGGTGCCGCCGCGTGGCGCGGTGTATTCGGTGCTCAGCGCCCAGGTGTTCGACACGCTCCGCGGTCGCATTCCGGTGCTGGAGACCCTGTCGTTCGACGAGGCGTTCGCCGAACCCGCCGAGCTGGCCGGTGCGAGCGTGGCGCAGGTCGAGGACTACTGCGCGATGCTGCGCGAACTGGTCAACGCGCGTACCGGACTCACCGCCTCGATCGGCGCGGGCACCGGCAAGCAGCTCGCCAAGATCGGCTCCGGCCTGGCCAAACCCGACGGCATGCGGGTGATCTCCCCCGCCGAACAGGGCGGCCTGCTGGCCGGGCTGCCGGTCCGCAAACTGTGGGGGATCGGCCCGGTCGCCGAGAGCAGGCTGCGCGGCCTCGGCATCGAGACCGTCGGCGCGTTCGCGGCGCTGCCGGAATCCGAGGCCGCCTCGATCCTGGGCGGCAGCATGGGCGCCGCGCTGCACCGGCTCGCCCGCGGCATCGACGACCGCCCGGTCACCGAGCGCGCCGAGGCCAAGCAGATCAGCGCCGAGAACACCTACGAGCGCGACATCGTCACCCTGCCCGACCTGCGCACCGCCATCACCGCCATGGCGGCATCAGCGCACCGCAGGCTCGAACACGACGGCCGCGCGGCCCGCACGGTGGTGCTCAAACTCAAGAAGTCCGATATGAGCATCGTGACCAGGTCGTTCACCCTGCCCTACGCCACCGCCGACCTCGCCACCCTGGCCGCGGCCGCGCAACGATCCGCCATCGACCCGACCGAACTCGGCCCGATCCGGCTGGTCGGTGTCGGCTACGGCGGGCTCTCGCTCGTACGCCAGGAATCGCTGTTCCCCGAACTCGACCAGGCGGTGCCGGAGGATCTGGCGGCGGAGGCGGTCGAAGACACCACGCCACCCCCCGAAGAACACCATCTTCCTGCCGGACAATGGTTTCCGGGCATGGACGTCAGCCACCCCGAATTCGGGCACGGCTGGGTCCAGGGCGCGGGCTACGGCGTGGTGACCGTCCGCTTCGAGACGAGCTCGACAGGCCCGGGCCCGGCGCGTACTTTTCCAGCCGACGACGAGCGCCTGACACGGGCCGACCCGCTCGCCAGCCTCTCCTGAGTATTGACGTCCTTCCGCCCCGAAGGGCGGGCATTCCGGTCTGCACGGGTTAGGCCGTGCTTCCGGTGGGTTCCTGCTTCACGGCCGGTCGCGCACCCGAAGGCACGTCTGACACCAGCTCCACAAGCGTTGGGCTGTCCGCGCGTCCCGCGGCCAGAATGTTGTTCGCGGCGTTCAGATCCCCCATCCGGCATCGTGCACCGACTTCGCCAATCGGGTTCGCGCCAAGCCTTTGACGCACAAGTCCTCGATGTACACCGCTTGGTTGTCGCGGATAATCGTCGTGGACTGTTTGTGCGCCCAATCCCTGCGCGTGTCGGCCACCTTGGCGTGCGCCCTCGCGACCTTGATTCGTGCTCTGGCCCGGTTCGCTGAGCCCTTCTGCTTGCGCGACAGCGATTGCTGTGCGGCGCGCAGCTTGCGTTCGGCGCGGCGCAAGAACCGAGGATTGTCGATCGTTTTTCCGTTCGACAACGTCGCGAACGCGGTCAAACCCAGGTCGATACCCACGTCGGAATCCGAGGGTGGCAGTGGCACTGACTCGACCTCGACCACGAAGGAAGCGAAGTATCTGTCCGCCGCGTCCTTGATCACTGTCACACTCGACGGACCCGTAGGCAGCGCCCGTGACCAGCGCACCGCAACATCGCCGATCTTCGGCAGCCTCAGCTTCCGGCATGAGGTCACCGTGAACCTGGCATTACGCGTGAACCGGATCGATTGCCGATTGTCCTTGCGGGACCGGTACTTCGGGGGCGCGACCCGCGCACCCTTACGCCTGCCGGTCGACGAGGCGAAGAAGTTGCGGTACGCGGTGTTCAACTCGGCGAGTGCCTGCTGAAGAACCACCGACGACACTTCCCCGAGCCATTTCCGTTCCGAGGTCGCCTTCGACGCAGTCAGCCGTTTGGACAACTCCGCATCGCTGACCCACTGTCCGGTTTCGAACGCTTCGCGGCGAGTTCGCAAGGCATCGTTGTAGACCACACGGGCGCACCCGAATGCCTTCGCCAACGACCGCTGTTGGCCCACGGTGGGGTACAGGCGGAAGTTGTATCGCAGCTGCACACGCCGACAATACCTTTGGGCTATGACAGAAGATGGCGATGGCCACACCGGCCTGTAGGGCGGCCCTTCGGCGAGTCTCCGGTAGCCTCGGCTACCGCGATGGAACTCCCACCTCGAACGTAAAGGACGAGCAGTTGAAGCTTCGTACGACCGGACGTGTCGCGATCGCCGGACTGGCCGTGGTCGCCGCCCTCGGGCTGAGCGCGTGCAGCGACGACAAGGGTGACAAGCCCGCCGCCAAGACCACCACCAGCGCCAAGGCCACGGCTACAGCCGCCGCGGAACTGCCCCCGGTGCCGACTGTCGATGAGCTCAACGCGCAACTGAACACCGCGCTGGATCCCTCGATCCCGAACGAGGAGAAGACGGACTTCGTGCAGGGTGGTTCGGCCGACCCCGAGCTGCCGAACCGCTTGGCGCAGGCAGCCAAGGACGCCAACGTCCAGGTGCAGGTCACCGAGGTGACCTCCTTCGGTGAGAGCGTCAACGCGAAGGCCAACTTCACCGTCAACGGCCAGACCAATGTCGTTGACGTGCCGTTCGTGGCCGAGGACGGCAAGTGGAAGGTCCAGAAGTCGTGGGCCTGCGGCATGCTGACCAACCTGGGTCAGCAGTCGGTCGCCTGCGC
>NZ_JBSGVD010000077.1:0-7573 GCF_053608285.1 Nocardia sp. NPDC055053
CACCACGGTTTCGGCCGCCTCGCATCCGAGGGGCGAGACGGAACGCCGAAGGCGCAGTATCGCCCCTCGGATGCGAGGTCACGAGGCCGAAAACCCGCGGCACCAGCCGCCAGAGATACAGGAGCTTCATATGGACGACCAGCAGTTGATCTGCGCGGGCCGCACCGTCATCGTCACCGGCGCGGGCCGGGGGATCGGCCGCGCGCACGCGCTCGCCTTCGCCGCGGCGGGCGCGCGCGTGGTGGTCAACGACGTCGGCACCGCGCTCGACGGCGCCGAGACCACCGAGACCCCGGCCCAGCAGGTCGTCGACGAGATCGTCGCCGCCGGTGGCGAGGCCGTCGCCAACTACGACGACGTCGCCGACTGGGAGGGCGCCCGGCGTCTGATCCGCCAGGCCGTCGACACCTTCGGTGGCCTCGACGTGCTGGTGAACAACGCCGGCTTCGTGCGCGACCGGATGCTGGTCAACCTCGGCGAGGACGAATGGGACGCGGTGGTTCGCGTGCATCTCAAGGGCCACTTCGCCACGATGCGGCACGCGGCCGAGTACTGGCGGGGCGAGTCGAAGGCGGGTCGTCCGGTCGATGCTCGCGTCATCAACACCAGCTCCGGCGCCGGTCTGCAGGGCAGCGTCGGCCAGGGCAACTACGGCGCGGCCAAGGCGGGCATCGCCGGTCTCACCCTCACCGCGTCGGCCGAGTTCGGCCGCTACGGCGTCACGGTGAACGCGATCGCGCCCGCCGCCCGCACCCGGATGACCGAGACGGTCTTCGCCGAGACCATGGCCGCCCCCGATGCCGGCTTCGACGCGATGGCGCCGGAGAACATCTCCCCGCTCGTCGTGTGGCTCGGCAGCTCCGAGTCGGCCGGGGTGACCGGCCGGATGTTCGAGGTGGAGGGCGGAAAGGTGGCGCTCGCGCAGGGCTGGCGCCACGGTGCTCCGGTCGACCGCGGCGCCCGCTGGAACCCGGCGGAACTCGGCCCGGTCGTGGCCGAACTGATCGAGAAGAGCGTCGAACCGGAACCGGTGTACGGCGCATAGCAAACTCATGGAGCGCAGGCCGGGGAAACCTCCCCGGCCTGCGCTTTTGCATGTCACGCCCGTTAAGTGGGCTGGACGACTCTTGCTCTCTCCTGCGTGGAGGCAACGGTGGGTTTACCATGGGCTACTGTTCGTCGATCCCGGAATGTGTCGCGACCGGGGGTAATGCTGCGCTGAACGGATGAGGGGATGACAAGCGCATGGCCGTTGGTCGCATGGTGCGCGTGCTTGCCGCTGCGAGCGTGCTGGCCGGATCTGCTCTGCTCTGGCCTGCTCTCGCCGCCGCCGCACCGGAAAAGCCACCGACTCCCGCCGCCCAGGCGCCCGGGAGTGGAAGCAGTGGACAGGGCAATGACAACGGTCAGGGCAACAACCCCGCCGAAGCCAACGGCAACCAGGGCGACACCGGCAACAACCCAGCCGATCCCCAGCACGCCGCCGGCGCGCCCGTCGCCGGTGAGGGCGAGTGGCAGCCGCTGAACATCCCCGGCCAGTCCACGCATGACGTTCCGAAGAAGGAAGTCAACGGCTCCGGTTCCGCTGCGGGCTCCGCTGCCGCCGGTTCGGCCGCCGCTGGCACGGGTTCGGCCGCCGCGGGCGCTGTCCTCGGCACCGGCTCCGCGGGTCTGGGCCTGCTGCTCGGCACCGGCTCGGCAGGCGTCGGCGCCCTCCTCGGTACCGGTTCAGCCGGTATCGCGGCAGTCCTCGGCACGGGTTCGGCCGGCGCCGCAGGCGTCCTCGCGACCGGTTCGGCGGGCGCGGCCGCAGTACTCGGTACCGGTTCGGCCGCGGTCGGTTCGGCCGCTGCGGGCACCGGATCCGCTGTCCTCGGCCTGGGCTCCGCAGTCCTCGGCACCGGTTCTGCCGCAGTGGGTTCGGCGGCTGTCGGCTCGGCTGCCGTGGGTTCCGCCGGTACGGGTTCGGCCGCGGTCGGCTCGGCTGCCGTCGGTTCCGCCGCGGTGGGCTCGGCCTCGCCGCTGCTCTTGCTGCTGATCCCGATCCCCTCCGCCCCGGCAGCGCCCGCATTACCCTCGATCGCGATTCCGCCCGCGCCCTCCGCGCCGTCAGTGCCGAATATCGCTGTGGCAGTGCCTGTTCCGGCGGTGTCACCGCCCGCGGTCGCGGCGCCCGCGCCCGCAGCACCGCCCGCGCCCGCCCCGGCGGCAGCACCGAATCACGCGTTCAAGCCAACCAGCGACAACAGTGGCCTGCCCGAACCGAAAATGCTGTCGGTGATCGGCGGCCTGATCGCGTTGGCCCTGGCCGGTACCGGCTCGGGCGCGGTGAGTTTCCAAGGTGCCGCGGCAGCCCAAGCACGGGTGAACGCGGCGCGTGCCGAATTCTTCGGACCGAGGTCGTGAGGGGATCTTCGATGAGCAAGAGCAAGACCCAGAGCACCTCCAGGTCCTATCGCCGTGTCGCCGCCGCGGTGGACGCGGTGTGCGCGGTCGCCGCCGACTCCGACGCGACCACCCTCGATGAGGTCGTCGCGGCGATCTCGCGCGAGCGGAAGCGCGAAATCGAGATCACCAGTGCGCAATTGGGCCCCGGCGTGTGCGGTCAGCGCCGGTTCTACCCGGAACGCGACATCATCGTCCTCGCCGACGCGCTGCCGAGTCGCGATCACACCCTCGCGCACGAACTGGGCCACATCGTCTTCGACCACGAGGGCGCGCCCGCGGTGGAGACCACGCTCGAGGTCAGCGACGACCTGATCGCCTACATGCTCAGCCAGCGCGCCCACGCCGAGATCGTCGACGACGGCGCCGACGATCTCGCCGAGTGGGAGGCCGAGACCTTCGCGGCCATGCTCATGACCCGGCTGCGCGTGTTCAACAACCGGGGCGCAGGCGTCTCGGTCCTTCGATTCGATGAGGCACTCGGATGACACTCTGGTTGACAGCCCTGCTGGTCTGGGTTGCCGCGGGTGCGCGAGTGGGTCGCGTGCTGGTCAAGCCCGCGACGACCGCCCGCGTGGCCATCGTCGTCGCGGTCGCCGCCGTCGCACTCGCGGCGACCGTCGCGATTCCCGATATCGCGGTGGCCGTCGACAATCTGCGGCCCGGCGGCCTGCGCAGCGGCTGGTTGTCCACCGGCATCGTCGGTTCGGCGTGGATCCTGTTCACCACGGCCACTTCGGTGGTCGCCTCGGCGGCGTGGCCGGTGGTCTCGCGCCGCAATCTGCGCCAGATCGCGCTGGTGGTCTATGGCATCGGCGCCTCGGCGATCGCGATCACCCTGGCGTGGTCGTTCACCTTCGGCTGGATCGTGGTCGCGCTCGGCGCGGTCTTCATCGTGACCACCGGTCTGCGCAACCTGGACTGGACCACGCTGGGTCGTGGCATCGCGATCTACACCGCCGGAACGGCTTTGGTCGCGGTGCTCGCTGTCGCCAACGCGGGCCGCGGTTTCCAGAACGCCGAGCCGACCCCGCCCGGCGAGCCGACCTGGGGTTGGCAGGCCTGGGAGATCGCGAGCCTGCTGATCGCGTTCGGCGCGGTGTCGATCGTGGTCGAGTTGTGGTGGCGTGCGCGGATGACGCTGCGCCGCATCCGTCCGCTGCACAAGCTGATGATCGGGCGGTTCCCCGATGTTGTCGCCCCCGAACAGAACGCCACCTCGACCCAGCTGAAGGCCTCCGACCACGTGGCGCAGGTGATGGACGCGCTGTATCTGCTCTCCGGCAGCGGCATCGTCATCCCGGCGGCGGGTGAACCGCCCGCCTCGGTGCCCGAGCGTGCCACGGTCGTCGCAGAGTGGGCGCGAGATCCGTTGGGAGACTTGTTCGTCGACGCGCGCTGGATCGCGCCGCCGCAGGGTGTGAGCCCGCGCGGCTGGGTACTGGCGATCGCGACCAAGTACGACGCGGCCGTCGCCGCGGCGGGCGCGACGCCGAAAAGCGCGGCAGCCTCCACCTGAATATCAACACAGAGAACGGGCCTGAGCTGGTGGATTTCACCGTCTCAGACCCGTTCGCTGTGCACGTATCCGGTGTTTTCTCGGCCGTACCCAGGACACCAGCAGGTGCGTCAGGCCGACCGTTGCGTGGATCCTATTCCGTTCCGTCCGGAGGAATTTCGGGCAAGCCTTCGCTGGCCCTCAACTTCTCCGCCATGGAGGTGAGCAAATTCTGTGATTCTTCCGAGAGGTCGAATGCCCTGCTCGACAGTCGACGCAGCCCGTAGCCCTGCAGCTGCGCGAGCAGCTCCAGGTCGTGATCGATCTTGGCCGCGTAGATGTCGTTGAAGAAGTAGTCAGGCTTGACCTTGAAGAACTTCGCCAGGGCGGCCACCGTCTCGTCGGACGGGTTGGTTCGTTGTCCCGACCGCAGCTGCGAGAGATACGGCTTCGAGATCGGATGCCCGGAGGCAGTCAGCGCAGCCGCAACCTCTGCGTTGGTGTGCGGCTTGCGCCCCGGAGGATGCACGGTTTCGAACAGCTTGTTCAGCCGCGCCGCGAAATCAGCCATTGTGAGCCGCCCAATTCCCTTCACTGTACTAACAGTCGTTATCTCGGATACGTATCATTGATATTAGCGGCTCAGTAACTGAAAACCTACGCCTGATTCGGGATTTCTCTACGGTTTCCGACGCTCACCTGCGTGCAGGGGCGGCGGCGGTCGCGTTTGCGGGTCACGCCAACGACTCTTGTCGAGCCCGAGGGTGCCGGGGTTCGTGCCCGTCGCGGGGTTCTTCAACCATTGGTCGATGGTAGCCCGAAGTTAGCTGATGTCTCATGTTCCCCCTAGCCCCCTGGATTGTGTGGCGTACGACACGTTCCGGGCGCCCTGGGATGAATGTTCAACCTGGGCGCCCGGTTTCGGTCAAGTCCAGTCTACAGGCGTTCGATGATCGTTCCGGTCGCGAGCGCGCCGCCTGCGCACATCAGCACCATGGCCGTGCCCTTGCCCGTTCGTTCGAGCTCGTGCAAAGCGGTGGTGATGAGCCGGGAACCGGTGGAGCCGACCGGATGCCCGATTGCGATCGCACCGCCGTTGACATTTACCCGGTCCATGTCCGGCTGATGTACAGAAGCCCACGAAAGTGCGACCGACGCGAATGCTTCATTGATCTCGAAAAGGTCGATATCCGCAATCGTCATTCCGGAGCGCTCGAGCAGCCGGGTGCACGCCTGCACCGGACCGTCGAGGTGGAACTCCGGCTCGGCGCCGACGAGCACCTGGGTGTGGATGCGCGCCCGCGGCCGCAAACCCTTGTTGCGCGCGACGGTTTCGTCCATCAGCAGGACCGCGGCGGCGCCGTCGGAGATCTGCGACGAGGTGCCGGCGGTGTGGATGCCGTCGGCGACGACGGGCTTCAGCGCCGCCAGGCCTTCGAACGTGGTGGCGCGCAGACCCTGGTCGCGAGTCACCTCCAGCTTCTCGCCGGTGGCATTGCCCTCGCCGTCGAGCACGGGCGCCGACACCGGAAGCACCTCGCGGTCGAAGCGACCCTCGGCCCAGGCCTGTGCGGCCAATTGCTGTGAGCGCAGGCCGAATTCGTCGATGTCGGAGCGGGTGATGCCGCGCCTGCGGGCAATTCGCTCGGCCGCGCCGAACTGGTCGGGCAGATCGATCGACCACGACGCGGGCCTGCGCGGGCCCGCCTCGGTGCCGACGTTCGCGCCGAGCGGTACGCGGCTCATGGCCTCGACGCCGCAGGCGATGCCGGTGTCGATCGCGCCGGTGGCGATGAGGCCCGCGACGAGGTGGTTGGCCTGCTGTGCCGAGCCGCACTGGGCGTCGATGGTGGTGGCGCCGGTCTGCCAGGGCAGGCCCGCGTGCAGCCAGGCGACCCGGGTGACGTTGTTGGACTGCTCGCCCGCCTGGGTGACGCAGCCGCCGATCACCTGTTCGACCTCGGCCGGGTCGATGCCTGCCCGATCGAGCAGGCCGCGCTGGGCCAGGCCGAGCAGCTCGGCGGCATGCAGTCCCGAAAGCTGTCCGCGGCGCTTGCCGATCGGGGTACGCACGGCCTCGACGATCACGGGTGTGCCCATGTGATTCTCCCTCGTAACTGCAACAAGTTCTGTTCCTACGCCCAGGGTAAAACCGCGTGGTTCTTCCGTCACGCCAACCCCTGTGCTTGAATGATTGTAGAACGTGTTTCAGTTTGTCGAAGGAGACATCTGGTGGTAGATCCGCGCACCGAACACGCCGGCCCCGGTCAAGCGACGGGTACCCGGCCGAACCTGCCGGACGGGTTCGACGTCACCGACCCTGCTATCTACGCCGAGCGTGTCCCGACAGAGGAATTCGCGGAGCTGCGGCGCGCGGCTCCCATCTGGTGGAATCCGAAGTCGCCCGACGTCGGCGGGTTTCACGACGACGGGTTCTGGGTGGTGAGCAAGCACGCCGACGTGAAGGAGGTGTCGCGGCGCAGTGACGTGTTCTCCACCTACGAGAACACCGCGATCCCGCGCTTCAACGACGACATCACGCGCGAGCAGATCGAACTGCAGCGCTTCGTCATCCTCAACAAGGACGCGCCGGAGCACACCAAGCTCCGCAAGCTGATCGCCAAGGGTTTCACCCCGCGCGCGGTCAACGGTCTGCGGGCCGAGCTGTCGGCGCGTGCGGAGAAGATCGTGAAGGCCGCGGCCGAGTCGGGCGGCGGCGACTTCGTCACGCAGGTGGCCTGTGAGCTGCCGCTGCAGGCGATCGCCGAGCTCATCGGTGTGCCGCAGGAAGACCGGATGAAGGTCTTCGAGTGGTCCAACGACATGACCGGCTACGACGATCCCGACAATGTCGACGTCGACCCGGTCGCCGCGTCGATGGAGCTGCTCGGCTACTCGTACCAGATGGCCGAGGCCAGGAAGGCCTGCCCGGCCGACGACCTGGTCACCACGCTGATCGAGGCCGACGTCGACGGTGAGGCGCTCACGCCGGAGGAGTTCGGCTTCTTCGTCATCGTGCTGGCCGTCGCTGGCAACGAGACCACCCGAAACGCCATCAGCCACGGCATGATCGCCTTCATGGAGAACCCCGACCAGTGGGAGTTGTTCAAGAAGGAGCGCCCCTCCAGCGCGGTCGACGAGATCATCCGCTGGGCGACGCCGGTGACCTCCTTCCAGCGCACCGCGCTCGAGGACACCGAGCTGGGCGGCGTGCAGATCAAGAAGGGGCAGCGTCTGGTGATGCTGTACCGCTCGGCCAACTTCGACGAGGACGTCTTCGAGAACCCGGAGAAGTTCGACATCATGCGCCAGGACAACCAGCACCTGTCCTTCGGCGGCACCGGAGCGCACTTCTGTGTCGGCGCGAACCTGGCCCGCCTGGAGATCGACCTGATCTTCAACGCGATCGCCGATCACCTGCCCGACATCACCAAGGTGGGTAACCCGAGGCGCCTGCACTCGGGCTGGCTCAACGGCATCAAGGAGCTCCCGGTCGACTACAAGACCTCGGGTTGCCCTGTAGCGCACTGAGTTTTTGGAGCGCTGGCGCGCTCGAGGTCGCTGTGTTTGTTGGAGCGCTGGCGCGCTCGAGGTCGCTGTGTTTGTTGGAGCGCTGGCGCGCTCGAGGTC
>NZ_JBSGVD010000078.1:0-6690 GCF_053608285.1 Nocardia sp. NPDC055053
CCGTTGCTTGCTCCTTCGTCGCCTACGCAACGGCGCCTGACCGGCGGGACGGCCGCGACGGCCGCTTCGCGGCCTGCCCCTCCTCGAGGTCGGGGCGTGCCGGGCCGGGTGTGCTGCCAGTTCACGACTCGCGGACGAAGTCGTCGATGTTGGCGCGGATGTAGTCGAGGACGCGCTGCTCGAAGTCGGCGGGCTCGTTGATGTCGTAGATCTCGTCGGGGTCGTCGGCGCGGGCGCCGTCCGGGCGGCGGATCTGGCCGGGGTTGGCGATGGTCTGGTGCTCGTCGTCGAAGAAGCGGTCCAGGTCGTCGTCGGCGGAGCTGGCGGAGGCGTCGCGGGCGGCCAGGACAGCGGCCGCGGCCAGTCGCGGCATGCCAGCGGCGCGCAAACCGCGTGTGGCCCAGGGGAGTTCGCTACGGCGGGTACGCAGGTAGCTGCTGAAACCCGCGTCGAGGACGCTGGTGTGCAGGCTCGACAGGGCCAGCAGGTGGGCGAAGGCGGGCGGGAGTTCGGCGAAGGCGCCGATGCCGCGGCGCTGCAGGTCGCCGGTGACGGGGTTGGACCAGAACACGATGTCGGCGGCGTCGTGGATGCTGTCGAGATCGGCCAGCGCCGTAGTGAGGCGGTCGCGTGCCTGCGCCGGGAATCGGTAGTCCATGCGTGCAGGTTAGTGGCGACGCGCGCACCCGCCGCGGGCAGTTCGCCGGCCGGGTCGACCCACTGTGGGTCAGGCGGGCAGCTCGTCAGGTGGGTCGAATCCAGCGCGGGTGGGTCAGGCGGGCAGTTCGCCGACAAGATCGACGCCCGCCGCGCGCAGTGTCGTCACGGCGGAGGCGACGGTCTCGGGGGCGACGCCGGCGGTGAGGTCGAGCAGGATGCGGGTGTCGAAGCCCTCTGACCTGGCGTCGAGGGCGGTGGCGCGGACGCAGTGGTCGGTGGCGATGCCGACGACGTCGACGGTGTCGATGGACCGGGCGCGCAGCCAGTCGGCCAGGGTGGTGCCGTCGGCCGACGCGCCTTCGAAGCCGGAGTACGCCGCCGAGTACTCGCCCTTGGAGAAGACCTCCTCGATCGGGCCGGTGTCGAGCGCCGGGTGGAAGTCGGCGCCCGGGGTGCCGACCCGGCAGTGCGGCGGCCAGGTGTCGACATAGTCGGGCTCCGCCGCGAAGTGCGGACCGGGATCGACGTGATAGTCCCTGGTCGCGACCACGGCGTCGTAGTGGTTGCCCGCCAGGAACGCGCTGATCGCCGCCGCCACCGCGGCGCCACCGGTGACGGCGAGCGAACCGCCCTCACAGAAGTCGTTCTGCACGTCCACGATCACCAGGCCGCGTGCCATGCCGTCCTCCACCTTCGCCGCCGGGCTCTGCCGGACCTATTCTCCGCCGCCCGCGCCGGGTCGGCCACTCGATCAGCCCAGGAACGTGGTCGGCACCGCCGGCTCGCCCGCCGAGAGCTTGAGCCCCTCCCACGGCAGGCTGACCAGCCCGCGCGCGACCAGCTCCCTGCTCTGCGCCAGCGTCGCCACCCCGTCGACCACCGCGCCCTTGCGGACCAGCGGCACCTGCAGCTCGCGCACCTGGAAACCGTTGGTGGCCGGTGCTTCTCCGGCGGCGGGGTACACGATCTCCTCGACGATCGTGCCGGTCGCACGGGCCAGCCGCACGGCCTTCTTGGTGCCGCCGCGCGACTGCTTGTGGCTGCTGCGCTTGGCGACCGGAATGCCGTCGACCTCGACCAGCTTGTAGACCATCCCCGCGGTCGGCGCGCCGGAACCGGTGACCACCGCGGTGCCGACGCCGTACACGTCGACCGGTTCGGCGCGCAGGGCCGCGATCGCGTATTCGTCCAGGTCGCCGGAGACGACGATGCGGGTGCCGGTGGCGCCGAGCCCGTCGAGCTGGTCGCGGACCTGCCTGGCCAGCACGCCGAGGTCGCCGGAGTCGATCCGCACGCCGCCCAGCTCGGGACCGGCCACCTCGATCGCCGTCGCGACGCCCCTGGTGATGTCGAAGGTGTCGACGAGCAGGGTGGTCCCGACGCTGAGCGCGTCGATCTGGCTGCGGAAGGCGGCCGCCTCGTGCTCGCCGTCGGCGCCGCTGTGCAGCAGCGTGAACGCGTGCGCGCTGGTGCCCGCGCCCGGCACGCCGAAGCCGCGCACGGCCTCCAGATTGGAGGTGGCGTCGAAACCGGCCAGGTAGGCGGCCCGGGAACTCGACGGCGCGGCCAGTTCATGGGCGCGCCGCGAACCCATCTCGATCATCCGCCTGCCCGCCGCGGCACTCACCATGCGCGCGGCCGCCGAGGCGATCGCGCTGTCGTGGTTGAGGATCGACAGGGCCAGCGTTTCGAGCAGCACGCATTCGGCGAAACTGCCGCGCACGGTCAGGACCGGCGAACCGGGGAAGTACAGCTCACCCTCGGCATAGCCGTCGATGTCACCGGTGAAGCGATATTCCCGCAACCAGTCCACGGTGGCCGGGTCGAGGAATTTCGCGACCACAGCGAGCTCGGCGTCACCGAAACGGAAGTGGGTCAGCGCGTCGAGCAACCGGCCGGTGCCCGCGACGACGCCATAGCGGCGGCCGTTGGGCAAGCGCCGGGCGAACACCTCGAAGGTGCATTGGCGATGCGCCGAACCGTCGGCGAGGGCGGCGGCCAGCATGGTCAGCTCGTACTGGTCGGTCAGCAGCGCGGTGCTGGCGAACTCGTCACGGATCTGCACACGAGAAACTGTAGTCACCGCGGGTGTTGTTTCTTCGCGGCCTCGTCGTACCCTGGGTTTTATGGCCGTGTGCAATACCGTTCGACCCGGCGCCGTCACCGACGCCGTGAACGCCGCACTGTCAGCGGCGCAGGCGATGCCGGAGGCTGTCGAGAACACCGAGATCCTGGAGGCGGAGGACCGACCATGGGTCACCGTCGTCTGGGACGACCCGGTGAACCTCATGCACTACGTCACCTACATCTTCCAGAAGCTGTTCGGTTACAGCAAAGCCAAGGCGACCGAGTTGATGCTGCAGGTGCACAACGAAGGCAAGGCGGTCGTATCCTCCGGATCACGGGACAAAATGGAACAGGACGTGCGCCGGTTACACGCCGCGGGGCTCTGGGCAACCATGCAGCGCGACGACTGAGTACCGTAGCCCTGTGCGCAAGTGGAGCAGGAAGAACTCACTGAGTGGCCTGAAGCTTCGATCCGAAATGGACGAGCACGAGGCCACAGTTCTGCGCTCCCTGATCGGCGCCGTGTCCGGGCTGCTGAGCGACCGCGCCTCGGAAGCCCCCGAGGACGAGCTGGCCGCGCTCACCGGTCTGCGCACCGGCAACTCGACCCCGCCCGACGATCCGCAGCTGCTGCGCCTGCTGCCCGATTTCCACCGCGCCGAGCCCGGTTCCCCCGACGCCAAGCGCGCCGACCTCAACGCCGCCCTGCGCAGCCTGCACGAGCCGGAGATCATCGACGCGAAACTGGCCGCGGGCCGGATCGTCCTCGACAGCTGCCCCGAGGCCGGCGGCAAGATCGTGCTCACCCCGGAGCAGGCCGACGGCTGGCTGGCCGCGCTCACCGACGTCCGGCTGGCGCTGGGCACCCTGCTCGACATCGACGACGACACGCCCGAGCAGTTCGATCCGAGTGATCCGCGCGCGCCGCACCTGGACGTCTACCACTGGCTGACCTGGATGCAGGACTCGCTGCTGCAGGCGCTCGCCCCCTGATCCACCCGCGTCTAGGGTCGACGGATGCGCAGCGCACCCGGTCCACGCAGCGCGATCACCGATGTGGCAGGCGTGCTGGTCGGCCATCACCAGGTGCTCGACGACGACGTCACCCTCGGCACGGGTGCCGCGACGGGCTGCACCGTCGTGCGGGTCCCCGGCGGCGCGACCGCCTCGGTGGACGTGCGCGGCGGCGGGCCCGGCACCAGGGAAACCGACCTGCTCGACCCGGCCAACACGGTCCGGCAGCTGCACTCGGTGCTGCTCACCGGCGGCAGCGCGTACGGTCTGGCCGCCGCCGACGGCGTCATGCGCTGGTCGGAGGAACACGGCGAGGGCATCCCCATGGACCCGACCGATCCGAGCCGGGTGGTGCCGATCGTGCCCGCCGCGGTGATCTTCGACCTGCCGGTCGGGGCGTGGGACATCCGGCCCGACGCGGACTTCGGTTTCCGGGCGGCCGAGGCGGCCTCGGCCGACTTCGCGCGCGGCACCGCCGGCGCGGGGGTGGGCGCGCGGGCCGGTTCGCTCAAGGGCGGAATCGGTTCGGCGAGCGTGGTTCTCGCCGACGGGCCGGGCGCTGGTGTCACCGTCGGGGCGGTGATCGTCGCCAATCCCGTCGGCTCGGTGGCCGATCCGCGCACCGGCCTGCTGTGGGGTGCGGGCACCGACGGTCCCGAGTTCTTCGGTCTGCGGCCGGGTACCGAGGCCGAGATCGCCGCGCTCAACGCGCTGCCGGTGAAGAGCATCCTGCTCAACACCACGATCGGCGTGATCGCGACCGACGCCGCGCTCGACCCGATCGCCTGCCGCAGGCTCGCCGCCACCGCCCACGACGGGCTGGCCCGCGCGATCCGCCCCGTGCATTCCCCGCTCGACGGCGACACGTTGTTCGCGCTGTCCACCGGCGCGATCGCGGTGCCGCCGGTCCCGCTGCCCGGCGCGTTCCCCGGTGACCTGCTGCTGCTCGACCAGTTGTGCACCGCCGCCGCGGTGGTCGTCGAGCGGGCCGTCGTCGACGCTGTGCTCAGCGCGACCTCGATCGCCGGAATCCCGGCCTATCGCGATCTGTTCCCGCGCTGATGCCCTGGTGGGGACCGGTGTGCGCGCCGCCAGGAATACCCGAATAGGGTGGGTGGTTGTCGAGGTGGTGCTCGACAGCACGCGGTAAAGATGTGGAAAGGGTCGAGGAAGTGCTGGTGATCAGGGCCGATCTCGTAGACGAGATGGTTGCGCACGCGCGCGCCGACCACCCCGACGAGGCCTGCGGCATCATCGCGGGACCCGAAGGCAGCGACCGGCCGGAGCGCTTCGTCGCCATGGTCAACGCCGAACGCTCGCCCACCTTCTACCGCTTCGATTCCGGTGAGCAGCTGAAGGTCTGGCGCGCGATGGACGACGCCGACGAGACCCCCGTCGTCATCTACCACTCGCACACCGCCACCGAGGCCTACCCGAGCCGCACCGACATCTCCTACGCCTCCGAGCCGTTCGCGCACTACGTGCTGATCTCCACCCGCGACCCGGAGCGGCACGAACTGCGCAGCTACCGCATCGTCGACGGCGAGGTCACCGAAGAACCCGTGCGGATCGTCGATTCCTACGACGCCTGAACCCACCGAACCAAGTCACACCCGAGGAGTCCTCATGCCGGTAACCGTGTCCATTCCGACCATCATGCGAGGTCTCACCGGAGGCGAGAAGCGCGTCCAGGGCGAGGGCTCGACGCTGTCGGCGCTGATCGAGAACCTCGACGCCAGCCACCCCGGCCTGGCCGAGCGGCTGCTCAAGGACGGCAAGCTCAACCGCTACGTCAACATCTACGTCGACGACGAGGACGTGCGCTTCGCCGGTGGGCTGGAGGCCGAGGTGCCCGCGGGCGCGTCGGTCACCATCCTGCCTGCCGTCGCCGGCGGCGCGCGCTGACATCGTGGCCCGCTACGAATCGCTCATCGCGACGCTCGGCAACACCCCGCTCGTCGGGTTGAAGACGCTGTCCCCGCAGTGGGACGGCGAGAACCACGTGCGGCTGTGGGCCAAGCTCGAGGACCGCAATCCGACCGGGTCGATCAAGGACCGGCCCGCGCTGCGGATGATCGAGCAGGCCGAGGCCGACGGGCTGCTCACGCCCGGCTGCACCATTCTGGAGCCGACCAGCGGCAATACCGGGATCTCGCTGGCCATGGCGGCCAAGCTCAAGGGCTACCGGATCGTCTGCGTGATGCCGGAGAACACCTCGGTGGAGCGGCGTCAGCTGCTCACCATGTTCGGCGCCGAGATCATCGACTCGCCCGCCGCCGGTGGGTCGAACCAGGCCGTCGCCATGGCCAAGGAGATCGCCGCGCAGAACCCCGACTGGGTGATGCTCTACCAGTACGGCAACCCGGCCAACGCGCTCGCGCACTACGAGACGACCGGACCCGAACTGCTGGCCGACCTGCCGGAGATCACCCACTTCGTCGCCGGGCTCGGGACCACCGGGACGCTGATGGGCACCGGGCGGTTCCTGCGCGAGAACGTGCCTGGCATCGAGATCGTCGCCGCGGAGCCCCGCTACGGCGAGCTGGTGTACGGCCTGCGCAACATCGACGAGGGGTTCATCCCCGAGCTGTACGACGAGACGGTGCTGACCACCCGGTTCTCCGTCGGGCCGTACGACGCGGTGAAGCGCACGCGCGAGCTCGTCGGCGAAGAGGGCATCTTCGCAGGCATCTCCACCGGCGCGATTCTGCACGCCGCGCTCGGCGTGGCGAAGAAGGCGCAGAAGGCGGGAAAGCGCGCCGATATCGCGTTCGTCGTCGCCGACGGGGGCTGGAAGTACCTGTCCACCGGCGCCTACGACGGCACCCTGGACGAGGCCGAGGAGAAGCTCGACGGACAGCTCTGGGCTTGAGTTGTTGGAGCGCTGGCGCGCTCGAGGTCGCGGCCCCTCCTGTCCCGCCGGTCAGGCGCCGTTGCTTGCTCCTTCGT
>NZ_JBSGVD010000079.1:0-6581 GCF_053608285.1 Nocardia sp. NPDC055053
TCCGATGATGCGCGGGGCCGCTGTTCGTATGATGGGAGTGTGAACCTGGTAAACGGTGTGACGTCGCTGATCCTGCTGGTCCTGTGGGTGGTGGCATTCGGCGCGACGGTGTTCGCGCTCATCCACGCCGTGCGCCAGCGCGCCGAGGCCTTCACGGCCGTCGACAAGATGACCAAGCCCATCTGGCTGGCGATTCTCGCCGGCGCGATGGTTTTCCTGCTGCTCGGCGTCGCCGGCTTCGGCATGCTCACGTCGTTCATCGCCATCATCGCGACCGGTGTCTACCTCGCCGACGTGCGCCCGAAGATCGACGAGGTGCAGCGCGGGCCGCGCTGGTAAACCGCCGCGGCGAAATAACGCCGCGCACCTCTCGCGGTTCAGTGGTACACGGTGTTACTGTATCTAGCAGTAACACAAAGGAGTGTGCCGATGCGTGCAAAGCTGCCGACGGCTCTGCTGAACCTGGTCGATTCCGCGTCCTTCGCGGTCAAGGCCACCCTGGCGGCCCACCGGGCCGATCTCAGGACGCGGACCCACGGGCTCGCGGCCTTCGATCCGCCGACCGTCCCGCACGAGGTGATCCCGGTGGTCACCGCGGACGGCGCCCGCCTGCGGGTCCACGCCTACGGCCCGGTCGACGCGCCCGTCATCGTGTTCGCGCACGGCTGGACCTGTTCCATCGAATACTGGAACGCCCAGATCAACGCCTTCGCCGGCGAGTACCGCGTGATCGCCTACGACCAGCGCGGCCACGGCGAGTCGACCAACGGCTTCGCCCGCCCCAGCACGGACCTGCTCGCCGACGACCTGTGCGATGTGCTCGACGCGGCCCTGCTGCCCGGTCAGCGCGCGGTCCTGGTCGGCCACAGCATGGGCGGGATGACGCTCATCGCCTGGGCGGGCCGCTACCCCGAACGGGTCGCCGAACAGGCCGAGGCCGTGGTGCTCACCAACACCGGCGCGCACTCGCTGGTCGAGGTCTCGACCATGGTCCCCGGCCTGAACAAGCCGCTGCGCCTGCTGCGCGGCCGCGCGATGCCGACCCCGGACTGGCTCGGCAAGCTCATCCTCGGCACGCCGGTCGTCTTCCCGCCGATCGCGCCGGTGCGCTGGATCTTCGCCCGCCAGGTGATGACGCTGGACACCACGCCGGAGAAGCTGAGTTACGCCCTGTCGGTGGTGCGCGGCTGTCCGATGATGACCCGCTCGCGCTACGGTCTGCTGCTGGCCGAGCTGCACCTGGGCGACGCCGCGAGCAACTTCTGCGTGCCGACCACCGTGCTGGCCGGTGACCGCGACGACATGACCCCGGTCGTGCACGCCGAGCGCCTCGCCGAGCTGCTGCGCAAGGCGGGCACCCTGGCCAAGTTCAAGGTTCAGCCGACCGGGCATCTTGGCAATGTGGAGCGCTACGACCTGTTCAATGCCGAACTCCGTGAGGTACTCGCCGCGGCCTATGAGCCTGCGCGCGCGCTGGCCTGAGCGCCTGCGAGGATGGGCGGATGAGTTCTGCCCCTGTGACCTCGGATGACCGCCGGTTCGTGCTGACCCTCGGCTGCCCGGACCGGCCGGGCATCATCGCCCGGATCTCCTCGTTCATCGCCGAATTCGGCGGCTCGATCGTGGAGGCCGGCTACCACTCCGACGGTGACATCGGCTGGTTCTTCACCCGGCAGGCGGTCAAGGCCTCGACGGTGCCGTTCGGCATCGACGAGCTGCGCACCCGCTTCGCCGAGGTCGCCGCCGAGTTCGGTCCCGAGACCGACTGGCAGCTGCACGACTCCGGCGCGCCGCGCAGGGCGGTGCTGCTGGTCAGCAAGGACGGGCACTGCCTGCACGACCTGCTCGGCCGGGCGCAGGCGGGTGAACTGCCGGCGACCATCGAGGCCGTCATCGGCAATCACCCCGACCTGGCCGGGATGACCGAGGCGCACGGCGTGAAGTTCCACTACGTGCCGTTCCCGAAGGACCCCGCCGAGCGCGGCCCCGCCTTCGGGCAGGTGCGCGACCTCGTCGACGCCCACGATCCGCACGCGGTGGTGCTGGCCCGCTTCATGCAGGTGCTGCCCGCCGAACTGTGCGAGCACTGGGCGGGCCGGGCGATCAATATCCACCACAGCTTCCTGCCCTCGTTCGTCGGCGCGCGGCCGTATCACCAGGCCTATGACCGCGGCGTGAAGCTGATCGGGGCGACCTGCCACTACGTCACCGCCGAGCTGGACGCAGGCCCGATCATCGAACAGGACGTCATCCGGGTCGACCACGCCGACGACGTCCGCGACATGGTGCGTCAGGGCCGCGATATCGAGCGGGTCGTGCTGGCACGCGGGCTGCGCTGGCACCTGGAAGGCCGGGTGCTCGTGCACGGCCGCCGCACGGTCGTCTTCGAGTAAAACGCCTCAGAGCTCGTAGAACGGGGCCGGGTAGCGGAATTCGCCGGTGACCGCCGGATCGTAGGCCGTCAGCGGCCGCACCTGGAAGAACTCGGCCCAGTCCGCCTGGTCCGGCACGACGCCGAGCCGGGCGCCGGGGACGAAGCCGAAGCGGGTGTAGTAGTCGGGGTTGCCGACCAGGCCGACGACCGACTCGTCCAGCGCGTCCGCCGCGCCGAGCGCCGCGTGCATCAGGGCCGAGCCGACACCGGTCTTCTGATGATCGGGGTCGACGCCGAGTGGGCCGAGTGCCAGCACCGGGAACGGGCCGATGCCCGCCCTGGTGAGGCAGATGTGCCCGACGACGTTGTCGTATTCGAGCGCGACCAGCGACAAGGTCGGCATCCATGACTCGTCGGTGCGTAGCGCGTCGACCAGCGCGACCTCGGGAGGTTCGGTGATCGACGGGTCCTCCGCGTAGTGCGGGGCGAAGGCGGCTCGGTGGATGGCGGCGATCGCCGCGGCATCCGCAGGGGTCTCGCGACGGATCAGCACAATCGTCTCCGTGTCTGTGGCGGCTGGATTAAGTCTCCCGGATATGGGTACGAGCGCGCAACGATGTTTCCGGCACCGGCTGTGCAAGGGTGGTGGACTGGTCGTGTGTCATGCTCGGGAGCATGACCGTCTCGACGCCGCTGACCCGGGCCGACGTGGCCGCCATGATCGATCACACCCTGCTCGCCCCGGAGGCCACTCCCGCCGAGGTCGATGCCCTGATCGGCGAGGCGCGCAAGCTCGGCGTGTACGCGATCTGCGTGTCGCCGTCGATGCTGCCACTGCGGGCGCCGGGGCTGGTTGTCGCGACCGTCGCCGGGTTCCCGTCCGGGAAGCATCACTCGCTGGTCAAGGGCGCCGAGGCGCGGCTGGCGGTGGACCAGGGCGCCGCCGAGATCGACATGGTGATCGACGTCGGCGCCGCGCTGGCCGGCGACTTCAACGCGGTGCTGTCCGATGTCATCACCGTGCGCGAGGCGACGACGGACCGGGGCGTCGTGCTCAAGGTGATCATCGAGTCGGCCGCGCTGACCGACGAGGCGATCGTCGGCGCGTGCCGGGCCGCCGAACAGGGCGGCGCCGACTTCGTGAAGACCTCCACCGGGTTCCATCCGGCGGGCGGGGCGAGCGTGCACGCGGTACGGCTGATGGCCGAGACCGTCGGCGGGCGACTCGGGGTCAAGGCCAGCGGCGGCATCCGCACCGCCGAGGACGCGGCGGCGATGATCGCGGCCGGTGCGACGCGGCTCGGGTTGTCGAAGTCGGCGGCCGTGCTGGACGGGTTCGCCGAGTAGCTCAGCAGGCGAACTCGGCCTGCCGGTCGGCGGACACCGTCTCGAGCTGGGTCTTGCCGCCGGAAAGCTGAACGACCACACCGTCATCGGTGACCTTCACTTCCTGCGCGCGCAAACCGAGCGGGTAGCTCTGCAAGCTCTGGGTGAACACCTCGACGATGCCCTGCACCAGATCGGTGGGCAGGCCGATGCCGAGCAGCTGCGCGGACTTCGTCTCCACCTCGACATTGCCGTTGCGCACCATCGGCTGCACCTCCAGCTGGGCAAGGCCGCCGAGCACATCGAGGGTGATCAGGCCGGTGCTCGACGAGGACTGCACGCCGCTGACCATGCCGCCCAGCGTCTGCGCGATGCCGGCGTTGTTCCAGGTCACCTCGGCCGACGAGCCGCCGATGGTGCCGCCGCCGCGGCCGCGGTCGACCAGTTCGATGTCTTCGAACTCCGCGTGCACGACCATCCCGACCGCGGGGCCGAACTTGTTGTCCTCGCTGTCGATGGTCACCGAGCCAACCTTGCCGTCGAGGTAGGTGATCAGCATCGGCTTCGGGCCGAAACTCACGTCGATGCTCGAGCCCATCTCCTGCTCGAACGAGCTGCTGATGCAGCGCGAGATCTGGTGGCGGGCATAGGCTTCGGTGCTCGCGATCGCCGCGACGAGTAGCACGGCGACCACGACCAAGGCGATCACCAGCGTGCGCCGACCGACCTTCGGGCGTTGAGGTGTCTGCGTGCTCATGGGATCGAATTCTTCCCGAAGTTTCTGTGTCTGCTCTGAGGACGCAGTGAAAGCCTTCGTAGCAAAGTGTGAGCTGACGCACTTTCGGCGGCGTAGCCTGAAACCCATGACTGGCGAGGGCGTGCGCCGGGTGCAGGGGACGGCGGACCATCGGTGGCGGGTGCTGCGGCGGCTCGCGGGCCGCCACGCGGGCTTCTTCACGACCAGGCAGGTGCTGCGGACCGGCTGTGAGCCGCAGGTCAGGGCCGCGCTCGGCGACGGGACGGTGACCAGGGCCGGGGTCGGGATGATGCGGCTGGCGCAGTGGCGGGCCGGTCCGCTCGACGAGTACGCGATGTGGGCCGCCTGGTTCGACGGGGCGGCGGCGGTGTCGTATCAGAGCGCGGCGGAGCTGCACGGGATCGGCAGATTACAGCCGCGGTTCCTGCATCTGTCGGTGTCGGCGGGCAGGCCGCCGGTGACGCCGCGGCTGGTGCTGACCCGGCGCAAGCTGGATGGTCCCGATGTCGAGTCGGCCGGGCCGTTCCTGGTGACCACGCCAGTGCGCACCGTGCTCGATCTGGCCGAGACCGAGATCTCGCAGTCGGCGCTCGACGAGGTGGTGGCCGACGCGGTCGCCATCCATCGTTGCGACACCGACGAGATCTGGTGGGGCGGACAGCAACTCGCGCCAAGGGCGGCCGCGCGGGTCCGGCGGGCGTTAACCGGCGTCTGACCAGTCGTTCGGCGCGACCGTCCGCCACGGCACCGACAGCACGCAGTCACGCATCCGGCGGCGATAGGCGCGCACCGGAAAGCCGTTGGCGCGCAGCAGTTCCGCCGCACCGCGCCAGCGGATACGCGGACCGAACGGTGCCAGCGCCGCCGATCTGTCCCACGCGCGATCGGCCGCCGTCAGCAGGGCGTGCACGCGTTCGCCCGGAATATTGCGGTGGATCAGCGCTTTCGGCAGTCGCTCGGCGATATCGGACGGGCGCTCCACGGTGAAGGGGTCCCAGGCCAGGGTCAGCGAGAGCGGGCGGTGCCGGTCGAGCAGTACCCAGGCGGCCCGGCGGCCGAGCTCGTCGCAGGTGCCGTCGACCAGCAGGCCGCCGGGTGCGAGGTTCGACTGAATGCGGGCCCACGCGTCGGGGACGGCTTCCTCGGGATATTGGCGCAGCACGTTGAACGCGCGGACCAGCACCGGGTTCAATCCGGCCAGTTCGAAACCGCCGCGGGCGAAGCGCACGCCGTCGCGGCCTTCGACGACCCGGGCCGGATCGATCTCGAGTCCGACCACCTGGAGGTCGGGGCGGACGGTGCGCAGGCGGGCGGCCAGCTCGAAGGTCGTCCATGGCGCCGCGCCGTAGCCGAGGTCGACCACCAGCGGGTCGGCGGCCGTGCGCAGGCGCGCGGTCACCAGGTCGTCGTGCACCAGCCAGCGGTCGCTGCGGCGCAGGCGGTTGACGCCGGTCGTGCCGCGGGTGATCGTGCCGACCGGTGCGAGTGTCTTGATCGTCAGACCGTCTTCTTCGCGTCTTCGGCGAGCCAGCGCGAGGTCTCCTCCTGCTCGGCCCGGAACAGGTCGACCAGGTTCACCAGCATCAGCTGTTCCAGGCGCGGGCCGACCATCGGGATGAACACCTTGGCGGTGGGGGAGAAGCGCATGGTGGCGCCGGTCTCGGTGGGGAACAGGCGGATGGTGCCGTTGAGGCTGCCCGGTCCGGCGGGGATGGAAGCGGAGAAGGTGCCCTCGGTCTCGTCGTGGGCGAACGGGCCCCAGCTCTCCTTGCGGGTGATGACCATGTCCTTGCGCATCACCGTCTGGGCGATCTCGGGGAGCATCTCGCGCGGCAGCGTGTGGGCGAGCACCACATCGATGCCGGAGTCGCTCACCTCGTGGCTGATCACCTCGTTGTGCGGGGAGTATTTCCGCATCTCGGCGACGCGCGCTTCCCAGTAATCCCTGCTCTGCAGCGCCGCGTAGAGCTCTTCGGTGGTGTGCAGCGGGTACCGGGCGGAATAGTCAAGTCGACGTGCCATGAGGACGCAGTGTATTGGGAGCGCTGGCGCGCTCGAGTCGGCGGCCCCTTGTGTCCCGCCGGTCAGGCACCGTTGCTTGCTCCTTCGTCGCGTACGCAACGG
>NZ_JBSGVD010000080.1:0-6036 GCF_053608285.1 Nocardia sp. NPDC055053
CACCAAAAACCCTGGGGTACTGGTTTAGCCCCCGTACCCCGGGATGGCGCGGAACAATCCGTTACACCTAACCCGTTCAGTTAACCACCCCCGCGGGGCCGGCCCGGCCCCGGGCCCCGCGTCGTCGCCCGGTTCAGGGCAGGATGACGGTGCGCCCGACCGGCTGGGCCGCCGCCTGCCGGGCATAGATGCCACGCTGCAGCGACCGCAGCAAGGTGTTGCGCGTCTCCTCCGGCCGGATGAGCTCGTCGAAGCCCATGTGCTCGGCCGAGTGATACGACGCCGTCAACTCCATCTCGCGCAGTTCGGCGGCGAGTTCCTCCTCGGCATTCGAGGCATTGCTCAGCGCGGCCGCGCTCATCGCCCCCATCGTCGCTCCGGGGTAGGCGAAGGTGCCCGCCTGGCCGTCGAATCCGATCAGCGACATCACCATCGAGCCGAATCCGTAGGCTTTGCGCAACGTCACGTGCAGTTTCAGCGTGGTCGCCGCGGTCTGCGCGACGAACATCCTGGCGCCGCTGCGCAACACACCTTCCCGTTCGGACTCGCTGCCTGGCAGCATTCCCGGGTTGTCGGCGAGGAAGATGATCGGCAGATGGAAGGAGTCGGCGACCATGATGAAATGCGCGGCCTTGTCCGCGGCGTCGGCATCGATCGACCCGGCCAGCACCTGCGGCTGATTGGCGACCACGGCGACCGGATGACCGCCCAGGTGCGCCAGCGCACAGATGACAGCGGTCCCGTGGCCGGGCTGGACCTCGAACCAGTCGGTGTCGTCGAAGACCACGTCGAGCACGGCCCGCATGTCGTAGGAGTTGCGGTTGTCCCGGGAGACGATGCCCAGGAGTTCCGGTGTCGCACGGGGTTCCGTCGATTCGTCGGCCAGGTAGACCGGCGGGTAGGACCATGCGCTCGGCGGGAAGTACGACAGGTAGCGGCGGATCTCGTCGAGGACCTCTTCGTCGGTCTCGCCGACGTTGTGGACGACCCCGCTGGGAATCGCCACCTCCGGGCCACCCAGATCCTCCTTCGAGACGTCCTCGCCGGTCGACATCTTCACCACCGGCGGACCCGCGGTGAAGATCGCGCCCTGCCTGCTCATGATCGCGAAGTCGGCCACGGGCGCGATGAGCGCACCGTGGCCGGCCGAGGGGCCGAGCACCGCGGTGACCACCGGCACCTTGCCCGAACACTGAGCCTGGGCGAGCAGATCGGTCGGCGTGCGGCCGTAGTGGTCGCCGGTGGGCCGGAAACCCGCGCCTTCCAGCAGCATCACCAGTGGTACCCGGTCGCGCACCGCGAGTTCGGCCAGCCGGTAGCGCTTGGCATTGCTACCGGGGGCGATGGTGCCCGCGAGCGTGGTGAAGTCCTCGGCGCCGACCATGACCGGTACGCCGTTGATCAGGCCAGAGCCGGCCACGATCGCGTCGGCGGCGACCGCGCCGCCGACCAGGGTGCCGAATTCCTGGAAGGTACCCGGGTCGAGCAACCGCTCGATCCGGGCCCGCGCGTCGAGTTTGCCCTTGCCGTGATGTTTGGCGACGCGCTCGGGGCCACCCATCTCGAGCACGCGGGTGCGACGCCGCTCGAGATCGTCGAGGGTCTCGTCCCAGGTATCGGCATGGTTCATTTCGGGCCTGTCTTCTGTGATGAGCGTGCCGCAGCCGGCACGCGGGGCGGGGACCGGATCGGCGGGGGCCGGGTCAATCCAGGGTGAAACGGATCGGCAGGCGCTTGAGGCCGCCGACGAATGTCGTTGCGGTGAGCTCGGGTTCACCCGCGAGTTCCACCGATGTCAGTCTGGGCAGCAGTTCGCTGAAGAAGCTGCCGATCTCCATGCGCGCGAGTGCGGCGCCAAGACAGAAGTGCACTCCGTACCCGAAGGCGACGTGCTTGTTGGGTTCGCGGCCGACGTCGAACCGGAACGGGTCGTCGAACACGTCCTCGTCCCGGTTGGCCGACGCATACGACAGCAGCAGCGAATCGCCCGCCGGGATGGTGATCCCGTTGATCACCGAATCCTCGGCCGCGGTGCGCATGAAGGCCTTCACCGGGGTCACCCAGCGGATGATCTCCTCGGTGGCCCGTGGCATGAGCCCGAGGTCGCCGCGCAGGCGGTCGAGCTGCTCGGGGTTGTCGATGAGCGCCCGCAATCCGCCGGAGATGCTGCTGCTGGTGGTGTCGTGTCCCGCGGTCGCGATGATCGCGTAGTACGACACGATGTCCACATCCGAGAGCGGCTCACCATCGATCGTCGCGTTGGCGATGGTGGAGGCCAAGTCGTCGGTCGGCTGTGCGCGGCGCGATTCGGTGAGTTTCTGGAAGTAGGTGAACATCTCGATGAGCGCGTTCATGGACTCGTCCGCCGGGGTCGACCGGGTGAGCTCGGCGTCGTCGTTGCCCATGAGCTCCTGGGTCAGCTTCAGCATCAGCGGGAAGTCCGATTCGGGTACCCCGAGCAGCGACATGATCACATACAGCGGGAAGTTCACCGCGACCTCGCTGACGAAATCGCACTCGCCACCGGTGTCGCGCATCCGGTCGACGTAACGCACCGCGAGTTCTTCGATCCGCAGCTTCATCGCGCGCATGGCCTTGGGCGCGAACCAGTCCGCGGCGATCGCGCGCACGACCCGATGCTGCGGGTCGTCCATGTGGATCAGAGTCTTGATGCCCACCGCGGCCTGCATCTCGTCCGACCGCGCGGTCATCAGCACCGGGCGCGGCCAGTTCGTGAACCGCTTGTCGGCGCGCTCGACCGCCATGATGTCGGCGTGCTTGGTGAGCGCCCAGAACGGCTTGTAGCCGGGCACCTCCACCCGCGCCACCGGATTTCCCGCCCGCAGCGCCGACAGCGCGGTGTGCAGCCTCTTCTCATCGGTGTAGACCGTGGGATCCGCGAGGACGTTCGCGGCTTCGTCGACGACCGGCATGCTCATCAGCACCCTTTCGAAATATCGGCTCGCCCGACCGGTTCGGCGTGGTGCCACGCGGCGCCGGTGAGCGCGTTGTCCAGGACACAACAGTGATTTATAGTTGGGCTTACTGTCAAGCATTCGGTAAATACTTCTGTCGCATCTACGAAGGGGTAGAGTTGATGAGTTCCCAGCAGCGCAGGATCGTCGTGGTCGGTGCCGGTTCAGGCATCGGAGCCGCCGCTGCCACCCACTTCCACGAGCGTGGTGACCACGTCCTCGCGGTGGATCTGCGCCCAGGCGACACCCCGGCGGCGCGACGCGAGATCTGCGATCTGCGCGACCCGGCGGCCATCACCGGCCTGCTCGGCCGGATCGGCGGCGACTGGGACGCCCTGGCTTTCGTCGCCGGCGTCCCCGGCACCGCACCCGCCGACGATGTCCTGGCGGTGAACTATCTCGGTATGCGGCTGTTCACCACCGGCATGCTGCCCCTGCTGCGCCAGGGCGGCGCGATCGTCACCGTCGCCTCGGTGGCAGCACTCGGCTGGCAGCAGCGCATAGACGACCTCACCGGACTCCTCGCCGCCACCGACCTCGCGGCGGTACGGGATTGGCAGCGGACCCAGGACCCGGCCTACCCCGTCTACAGCACGTCCAAGCAAGCCGCGATCATCTTCGCCAAGCGGCTGGCGCCGTCGGCGTGGCAGAAGTACGGCGTTCGGGTCAACACCGTCAGCCCCGGCCCGACCGATACCCCGATCCTCACCGACTTCGAAGCATCGATGGGCAAGGACGTCCTGGACGCGGTGAAGGCCACGATCGGGCGGCACGCCACGGTCGCCGACATCGTGCCGGTGATCGATTTCCTGACCGGCTCCGGCTCGCGCTGGATCAACGGCCAGGACGTGCACGTCGACGGTGGTTTCGTCGCACCGATGACCGTCGGACCGGCCGTCGAGCTCTGACCCCGAGACACAGACACTGGTCCCGGCCACATTGCCGGGACCAGTGTCGACTCTTATACTGTATGCCTTACAGTAAATACATCTACTCCGCCGTTCGGCGTGACGAAGTCAGAGGTGAGCCGTGAACAGTCCCGTCGAGGACCCCGCAGCGACGGTCGCAGAGGTGCCCGATCCCCATGACCCCTACCCGTTCTTCGCGGCACGCAGGCGCGCCGGGGGCGTGTTCCACGGGACGGTGATGGACTACTCCCGAACCCCGGCGGAACTGCGCCCCACCGACACCTTCGCCGCCGTGTCCTGGTCGGCGGTGAACCAGGCCCTGCGCAACGGATCGGTGTTCAGCACCCAGCTCTACGACGCCACCATCGGGGTCTTCATGGGGCCGACGATCCTGGCGATGAACGGCCTGACCCACAAGGCGCACCGCAACCTGGTGTCGGCCGCGTTCAAACCGCAGTCACTGGCGACGTGGGAGCCCGAGATCGTCCGCCCGATCTGCGACAAGCTGATCGACGAGTTCATCGCGGAAGGTCGCGCGGATCTGGTGCGCGACTTCACCTTCGAGTTCCCGACCCGGGTCATCGCCCGCCTGCTCGGCCTGCCGGAGGAAGACCTGCCGTTCTTCCGCGAAGCCGCGGTGGCGATCATCAGCTACGCGGGCAACGTACCCAGGGCACTGCAGGCTTCCAAGGACCTCAAAGAGTATTTCCTCGAACACATCGAGCGCCGGAGGTCCGCGCCCGCCGACGACATCATCAGCGATCTGGTCACCGCGGAGATCGACGGCGAGAAGCTGTCCGATCGCGCGATCTACTCCTTCCTGCGACTGCTGCTGCCTGCCGGGCTCGAGACCACCTACCGGTCCTCGGGCAATCTGCTCTTCCAGCTGCTGACCCATCCCGATCAGTTCGCGGCGGTCCAGCAGGACCACGGTCTGTTACCGCAGGCGATCGAGGAAGGACTGCGGTTCGAGACACCGCTGACGCTGGTGCAGCGGTATGTCACCGAGGACACCGAACTCGACGGTGTCGCCATCCCGGCGGGCGCGGTGCTGGACCTGTGCCTCGGTTCGGCCAACCGCGACGAATCCCGCTGGGAGCGGTCGGAGGAATTCGACATCTTCCGGCCCCGGCTGCCGCACATCAGTTTCACCGCAGGCGCCCACACCTGCCTCGGATTGCATCTGGCGCGCATGGAAACCCGGGTGGCGGTGGAGGCACTGCTGCGCCGGCTCACCGGAATCACCCTGCTGCCCGACGGTGCTCCCCACATCTTCGGCCAGCCCTTCCGTTCGCCGACCGCGCTTCCGGTGAGCTTCGATGTCGCCTGATCCCCACCACCGTTTCCGAGTTCGAGGAGCCCTGTGAACATCAGTACCCTGTTCGACCTGACCGGCCGGGCGGCACTCGTCACCGGAGCGGGCGGCGGCATCGGTGCCGCCGTCGCGGGCGCACTGGCCGCGCAGGGCGCGACCGTGGTCGTCACCGATATCGATGGCGCCGCAGCCGAAGCCACCGCGGACAAGATCGTCGCCGATGGCGGGCAGGCCACCGCGACGGCACTGGATGTCCGCGACCGGGCCGCCGCCGATGCCGCCGCCGCACTCGCGGCGCAGGCAGGTGGTGGCACGCTCAACATCGTCGTGAACAACGCCGGGATCACCGAGCCCGCGATGTTCGGTGCCACCACCGAGGAGTCGGTGCTGCGGATGCTCGATATCCACCTGCTCGGCGCGTTCCGCTGTACCCAGGCGGCGCTGCCGTATCTCCCGGCCGACGGGACGGGGCGCATCATCAACGTGACCTCGTCGGCGGGTCTGGTCGGCACGCTCGGGCAGGTGAACTACTCGGCCGCCAAATCCGGCATCGTCGGCATGACCAAGTCACTGGCAAAAGAACTGGCGCGCAAGCAGATCACCGTCAACGCGCTGGCCCCCGCCGCGGCGACGCCGATGACCGAGACGATTCGCACCGATCCCCGGTTCGCCGAGCAGATGCTCAGCCGCATCCCGATGCGGCGCTGGGCCGAACCACAGGAGGTGGCAGGCGCTTTCGTGTTCCTGGCCTCCGACGCCGCCTCGTTTGTCACCGGCCAGATCCTGGCGGTCGACGGCGGCCTGGTCATGTGACATCGACACCGGCGAGGCCGGTGCC
>NZ_JBSGVD010000081.1:0-4148 GCF_053608285.1 Nocardia sp. NPDC055053
ACGAAGGAGCAAGCAACTGCCGCTGATCGGCGGGACAGGAGGGGCCGCGACTCGAGCGCGCCAGCGCTCCAACAAACACAGCTCCTGGGACAGCCGAAACCCCCGGTCTCAGCCGCTCTAGATCCGACGGATAGCCGCCAGCGGGTCCGCGTACAGCGCACTCAAAGACGTGACCACCGCGGCGAATTCCTGTACCTTGCCGCCGAATCCGCTGATCCGGATGTCGGTGGGCGGCAGCTGGGTGCTCTGTGTGAACGCCCTCGCCACGTGCGGCAGCGCGGGGCGGTAGCCGGTGAAGGCCTGGCCGCCGAGGACGACCCGGTCGGGGTTGAGCATGTCGCGGACAAGGGCGACGGTCTGGCCGAGCATCGTCGCCCGCTCGGCGAGCAGCTCGCGCGCGCCCTCGGACCCGGATTCCGCGGCGCGGTAGAGGTCGGCGATGGTGGTGCCCGCGGTTCCGTTGTGCGCCGGGATGATTCCGCGGCCGACCGCGCGGGCCTGCAGGGCCCGGTCGCCGACGGTCACTTCCAAGCAGCCACGTCGACCGCAGGTGCACTGCACGTCGGAGCCGGTGGGCAGGTGCGCGATGGAACCGGGGCCGTTGTTCGGGGTGTGCACCCGGCCGTCGAGGGTGACGGCGATGCCCGCGGTCTCGCGGACGTAGAAGTAGAGGCTGCTGCCGTGCTGGGTGGCGGGCAGTTCGGTGTCGGGTTCGGGCCTGCGCGCGTCGAAGGTCGGCAGCAGCAGTTCCGAGGCGGCCATCGCCTCGACGTGCGGGGCCACCGATACCGGCAGTTCCAGCACATCGCCGAGGACCTGCCCGATCGGCGCGCCCTTCCAGTCCAGCTTGGGATGGTCGACCACACCGGTGTGCGGATCGACCCGCCCGCCGATGGCGACGCCTGCCCACAGCGGTGTGCGCCGATGCCAGCGCTGCAGGAACGCCTTGGCGCTGCGGGCGACGGTGGTGACCGCGAACTCCTGGCCGGTCTGCGGCGTCGCGATGGCGAGACCACCGAGAATGCGTCCACGCAGGTCGGCAGCGACGATCTTGGTCGCGGCGGCGCCGACGTGGATACCCAGCGTCAGATAGGCCTCGTGGTCGATCTCGAACGGCACCCGGGGCCGCCCGACCGCGCCGGCGGCGGTCAGATCGGGACGCTCCCGCAGCAGACCCGCCGAAAGCAGCGACGCCACTTGCCGATTCACGGTGGCGATGCTCAGACCCGTTGCCCGCGCGGCATTGTCGCGCGAGACCGGCCCGGAGGCGGCGGTCCGCAGCACTGCGGCGGCGGGGTTGTCGCTGCGGCGCAGCTCAGGGGCGACGACGGGGCGCGAAACCCGGGGACGCCCGGCGGCCGCCCGGCTGACGGGGCGATCGATGATGGGAGTAGACATATGAAGTTCCTTGCTGAAATCCCGTTGTCCCAACGGAATTGCCGACACGTATGGCGTGGCAGCTCGCGAGCCGGAGACGGCCCAGCTGCAGCATCAGGAACGACAAAGTTCACGCGTCAACGGCAACCGCAGACCCAGCGCGGCGGTCACGTAGGTGACCCGCTTGGCGGTGAGGTGGTTGCCGGACATAACAATCAAGTTAACACCGAATGCGGACCCATCCAAGCCGAACCGGCGGATTGTGCCACGCGGCACACCATTTCCCCAGGTCAACGCCCCTGGCGCGGGAGCGCAAAAGCGCCCCACCCGGCGGACCGGATGGGGCGCTCACGCGTTGCTCGGCTACTTGGCCGGCGCGGTGAAGGGTGCGTTGATGGTCGTGAAGTACTGGATCGCCGCACCGATCGCCACCGGCGCGGTGACGAAGATCTGACCGGCCAGGGTGCCGAGGGCGCCGACGGCGATGATGCCACCGATGCAGCCGACCACGGCGGCGGGCAGGAACGGGCCGAACAGGCCGATGATGGTGGCCGCGGCGACGGTGGTGCCGACGATGCCGCCGAGGACGCAGCCCACCGTGGCGCCGCCGAGACCGCCGACGAGCGTGCCGACCGCGGCGCCGAGCGAGATGGTGGAGGTCAGCCGCGACCAGGCCGCGACCTCACGGTCGTATTCGGACTTGAACGGCGCCTTGTCCTCGAACGGCAGGGCGACCGGCTTGTAGACCGCCTTGGCCGGGTCGAGCTGCGGGGTGAGGACGGCCTTGTTGCCCGAGATCTCGGCCGCGATCGGCAGCTCGAAATCGTCGAGACGGAACGACAGCGGGGTGGCCGCGACGGTGGTGCCGTCGGCCGCCTTCACCTTGAACGCGCCCTCCTCGACGACAAGCGAACCCGCGTCGGTGCTGATGACCGACTTGCCGTCGACCTCCTCGGCCGTGAAATTGATCGGTGCGGCAGCCTGCGGGGCCGGTGCCGCGACGGCGGTGCCCGCGGCAACACCGGTTGCCATGGTCAACAGCGCCGCAACCACGGCGAGCTTCCTCATCTTCATAAAACTGCCAATCCCTCATCTGTCGTCGAGCTGTTCGAGAAGCAAGCTTCGAGCAGATCCACGCCGGTGACGAGGGAAAAAAGCAGGCAGATCGAAACTAGGAATTCGTCCCGGCGGATTTCGCGGCCGCTTTCGCCTGTTTCTTGAATTCCCGCACTTCGGCGAGTGTTTCGGCGTCGACCACATCGGCGACCGAGCGGCGCGACCCTTCGTCGCCGTAGGATCCGGCCGCTGTGCGCCAGCCGTCGGGATGCACGTCACGCTGCTTGCCGAGCAGCGCGAGGAAGATTTTCGCCTTCTGCGCGCCGTATCCGGGCAGGTCCTGCAACCGGCGCAGCACCTCCTTGCCGTCGGGGTCGCCCTCGGTCCAGATGTTGGCGGGCACGCCGTCGTAGTGCTCGATCACGTACTGGGCCAGCGCCTGCGCGCGCCGAGCCATCGACCGCCCGTAGCGATGGATAGCGGGCGGCGTCGCGGCGAGCTCCTCGAATTCGGCCGGATCGGCGCCGGCGATCCGGCGCAGATCGAATCCGTCCATCCGCTCCGCGAGTTTGCGCGGACCTCGAAACGCGTGCTCCATCGGATACTGCTGATCGAGCAGCATTCCCAGCAGCAACGCGAAATCGTCGGTGCTCAGGAGTTCGTCGGCCTCAGGGTCCTGCGCGAGACACAGCGTACGAGTCATACATTCATCGTGACACAATTCACCTATAGCCTCTGAGTCCATGCTCACCAGGACCGAGGTTCCCACGATGGCGGTAAGTATGACCGACTACACCCCACGCCCTGACCGCTTCGATCAAGCGGGCAAGGACCAACTGATCGACGCTCATGACCTCGAGGTCACCCAGCCCGGGATGCGCAGGCTACGGGCCTGGAGCCACGATGCGCTCGGCTTGCGGCCGGGTGAGAGTGCCCTCGATATCGGATCCGGTACCGGTTCGGAGGTGTTCGTCTTCGCCGACGCCGTCGGGCCGACCGGCACCGCTGTCGGCGTCGAACCCGATCCGAATCTGATCGTCTCGGCCAAGCGCCGGGCCGAGGAAAGCGGCTCGGCCGCGACCTTCGCCACCGGTGACGCCTATGGCCTGCCGTTCGGCAACGACACCTTCGACGCGGTGCTCTGCGAACGGGTGTTCCAGCATCTGACCGCGCCCGCGCGCGCCGCGGGCGAGATCGCCAGGGTGCTGCGGCCGGGTGGCCGCGCGGTGGTGGTCGACAGCGACTGGCAGACGGCGATCGTGCATCCGGGCGATCCCCGGGTGGTCGGCGCCGTGATCGACACCCTGATCTCCTCGACCACCAACCCGCAGTCCGGGCGCAGGCTGGCCGGTCTGCTCGGCAATGCAGGCCTGGTCGTCGACGAGATCGGCTCGCACGCGCTGGTGCAGGATCGCAGCGTTGGCGCGGGCGCGCTGGTCAGCCGGATCGCCGAGCTGGCCGTGCTGCGCGGGACGATCACCGCCGCCGAGCGGGATCAGCTCGCCGCCGACCTGCAGGCCGGCGCCGATCGCGGTGACGTCCACATCTCGGTCACCATGTTCGGCGTGCTGGCGCACAAGAGGTAATACCGGAGCGCCGAACTCAGCCGACACGCCCCGACCTCGAGGAGGGGCAGGCCGACGAAGTCGGCCGTCGCGGCCGTCCCGCCGGTCAGGCGCCGTTGCGTACGCGACGAAGGAGCAAGCAACGGTGCC
>NZ_JBSGVD010000082.1:0-3831 GCF_053608285.1 Nocardia sp. NPDC055053
GGGGCGAGACGTAACGCCGCAGGCGCAGTATCGCCCCTCGGCGGCGAGGTCACGAGGCCGAAAACCCGCGGCGCCAGCCGCAAAAAATACAGCTCACTCCCACTCGATGGTGCCCGGCGGCTTGCTCGTCACATCGAGCACGACGCGGTTGACGTCCTTCACCTCGTTGGTGATCCGGGTGGAGATGCGCTCCAGCACGTCGTAGGGCAGGCGAGTCCAGTCCGCGGTCATCGCGTCCTCGCTCGACACCGGGCGCAGCACGATCGGGTGACCGTAGGTGCGGCCGTCGCCCTGCACGCCGACCGAGCGCACGTCGGCGAGCAGCACGACCGGGCACTGCCAGATCTGCTTGTCCAGGCCGGCGGCGGTGAGCTCCTCGCGGGCGATGGCGTCGGCCTGGCGGAGCAGGTCGAGCCGGTCGGCGGTCACCTCACCGACGATGCGGATGGCCAGGCCGGGGCCGGGGAAGGGCTGGCGGGCAACGATTTCCTCGGGCAGGCCGAGCTCGCGGCCGACCGCGCGGACCTCGTCCTTGAACAGCAGCCGCAGCGGCTCGACCAGGTCGAACTCGAGGTCGTCGGGCAGACCGCCGACATTGTGGTGGCTCTTGATGTTGGCGGTGCCGGTGCCGCCGCCGGATTCGACGACGTCCGGGTACAGGGTGCCCTGGACCAGGAACTCGACCTTCGGGGCAGCGCCGGCGGCAGCGCCCTCCTCGAGCACGATGCCGGCGACCGCGTCCTCGAAGGAGCGGATGAACTCGCGGCCGATGATCTTGCGCTTCTCCTCCGGGTCGGAGACGCCCTTCAGCTCGCCGAGGAACTTGTCCACCGCGTCGACGGTCACCAGCTTGGCGCCGGTCGCGGCGACGAAGTCCTGCTGCACCTGCTCGCGCTCGCCTGCCCGCAGCAGACCGTGGTCGACGAACACACAGGTGAGCCGGTCACCGATCGCGCGCTGCACCAGGGCGGCGGCGACGGCGGAGTCGACGCCACCGGACAGGCCGCAGATCGCGTGACCGTCACCGATCTGCGCGCGCACATCCTCGATCAGCGCGTCGGCGATATTGGCCGGGGTCCACGCCGCGGGGATGCCCGCCAGCTCGTGCAGGAAGCGGCTCAGCACCTGCTGGCCGTGCGGGGAGTGCAGCACCTCGGGGTGGTACTGGACACCGGCCAGGCGGCGCGCGCGATCCTCGAACGCGGCGACCGGAGCGCCCGCGGTGGTGCCGGTGACCTCGAAGCCCTCCGGGGCGTCGGTCACGGCGTCACCGTGGCTCATCCACACCGGCTGCACCGTCGGCAGGCCACCGTGCAGCACACCGCCGTCGATATTGAGCTCGGTGCGGCCGTACTCGCGGGTGCCGGTGTGCGACACCGTGCCGCCGAGCGCCTGCGCCATCGCCTGGAAGCCGTAGCAGATGCCGAACACCGGCACGTCCAGGTCGAACAGCCGCGCGTCGAGCTGCGGCGCGCCCTCGGCGTACACGCTGGACGGGCCGCCGGACAGGATCACCGCCAGGGGCTGCTTGTCGGCGATCTCCTCCACCGTCATGGTGTGTGGAATCACCTCGGAGAACACCCGCGCCTCGCGCACCCGGCGGGCGATCAGCTGGGCGTACTGTGCGCCGAAGTCGACGACGAGGACCGGTCTCTGAGTTTCTGCCACCGCCACAGTTTAGTGACGGCGCACGAAGCGCGAGCAACGGGCATCGGTCCGCGCCCACGCGTTGGGAGAACGTCGCGCAATACCCGGTCGACGTGGCTATCCTCGTGCACGTGCCATTCGCCCGCGCGATCGATGCCGACATCTACTACGAGGACAGCGGTGGCACGGGGCCGGTGGTGTTGCTCGCCCATGAATTCTTCATGGACCGCACCATGTTCGCCTCCCAGCAGGCCGCGCTCGCTCCCGAATTCCGGATCGTGGCCTGGGACGCGCGCGGGCACGGCCGCACCAAGGATCAGCGGCTGCCCTTCACCTACTGGACCGCCGCGCGCGACGCGCTGACCGTCCTCGACCACATCGGCGCCGAACGCGCGATCGTCGGCGGCACCGCGCAAGGGGGCTTCACGGCATTGCGGACCGCGCTGGTCGCGCCGGAACGCGTCGCCGCGCTCATCCTCATCAGCACCGAGGCGCACGGGCCGACCAGGGAACAGTCCACCGCGACCCAGCGCTTCCTCGACGAATGGCACGACAAGGGTTCGCGAAAAGAAGCAGCGGGCCGCCTGGCCGACTGGCTGATCGGCGACGACGACTGGTACCGCGGCATCTGGACCAAGCGCTGGATCGGCGACGCGCACAACGGCCTCGACGCCGCCGTCGGCTGCCTGCTCGGCCGCGACTCGGTGCTGGACCGGCTGCGCGAGATCACCTGCCCCGCGCTGATCATCCACGCCACCCACAGCGGCATCGCGGGCGATCGCGCCCGCACGCTGGCCGACGGGCTCACCGCCTCCACGTACCTGGAGATCGATGGCGCCCGTCTGGCCGTCACGATGACCCACCCGGAACCGGTCAACGCGGCGATCGCGCGGTTCCTGCGGGAACGGGTCTCACCGATCCACGTGCGCTAGCGGACGCTGAGCCCGACCTTCTGGAATTCCTTGAGGTCGGAGTAGCCCGCCTTGGCCATCGAGCGGCGCAGGCCGCCGACCAGGTTCAGCGAACCGAACGGGTCGTCGGAGGGGCCGTAGAGCACGCGCTCGAGGCTCGGCCGCGTGACGGTGCCGTCGGCGCCGTCCAGCCAGGACTCGTCGACCGGCAGGAACGAACCACGCGGCACCGAGGGGTGCGCGGTCGCCGAGGGCCAGTACCAGCCACGACCGGGCGCCTCGGCCGCCACCGAGAGCGGCACGCCAAGCATCACGGCGTCGGCGCCGCAGGCGATGGCCTTGGCCAGCTGGCCGGAGGTGGCCACGTCACCGTCGGCGATGACATGCACGTAGCGGCCGCCGGTCTCGTCCAGGTAGTCGCGGCGGGCCGCGGCGGCGTCGGCGATCGCGGTCGCCATCGGGACGCCGATGCCGAGCACCTCGCCGGTGGTGGTGGCGCCGGGGTAGGAGCCGTAGCCGACGATGACGCCGGCGGCGCCGGTGCGCATCAGGTGCAGCGCGGTGCGGTGATCGCTCACGCCACCGGCGACGACCGGCACGTCCAGCTCGGCGATGAAGGTCTTGAGGTTCAGCGGCTCACCGTCGCCCACGTGCTCGGCGGAGATGATGGTGCCCTGCACGACCAGCAGGTCGACACCGGCCTGCACCAGGGCGGGGGTGAGGGCGCGCGCGTTCTGCGGGCCCACCCGCACCGCGGTGGTCACGCCTGCCGCGCGCACCTGCGCGACCGCGGCCGCGAGCAGGTCGGGCTGCATCGGCGCGGCGTGTAATTCCTGGAGCAGGGAGATCGCGCGCTCGTAACCCCCCTTGTCGACAAGATCGATCAGCTGATCGATCTTGTCCTGCACATCGGCGTGCCGGGCCCACAGGCCCTCACCGTTGATCACACCGAGGCCGCCGAGACGGCCCAGCTCGATCGCGAACTCGGGCGAGACCAGCGCGTCGGTGGGGTGCGAGAGCACCGGGACCTCGAAGCGGTAGGCGTCGAGCTGCCAGGCCAGCGAGACCTGCTTGGACGAGCGCGTCCGCCGCGAGGGGACGATGTCGACGTCGTCGAGCTCGTACGTCCGACGGGCGACGCGGCCCATGCCGATTTCCACCATGTCACGCACAGTCACGCTCTGCTTTCTGCGCGCTGGCGCGCGCGTGTTCGCGGCCCTGAAGGGCCACCGGTCAGGCACCGGTGCTTGCTCCTACGTCGCCTACGCACCGG
>NZ_JBSGVD010000083.1:0-3548 GCF_053608285.1 Nocardia sp. NPDC055053
CGTAGGACTCCGGCCCGCGCAGGGCGACGACCGCGCGGTCGTCGCCCTGCGCCAGACAGAACCGGTTCACGTGGCCCTGGACCACCCACCGCAGCGCGATGATCCACTGCGGCCGGTAGAGCACCCGCAGGCGCTCGGCCAGCTCGGGCGCCACCACCTCACCGAACAGCAGTTCGCGTTCGGTGAGGGCGGCCTCGGCGGCCTTCATGGCCGCGTCGTGCGCCGCGAGGTGGTCGTAGCGGCCCATGGCGTCGAGCACCACCGGCATCTCGTCGAACTGCAGCTTCTCCAGGAGGAACTGCATGTCGTCGAGCGAGAGCACGACGGCCTCGAGCAGTGATCCCCCGCTGCCCCCGCCGAGAACCGTCACTTGGCCGTTCCGGCGAGGTCGGCGCCGATCACGCCTTCGGCGGTGTAGCGGCCGTCGGTGAAGGCCTCGTTCGACTGGCCGTAGTCGATGGCGTCGTGCTCGTCGTCGTCCTCGCCGTTGGTCCGGTTGCCGAGCAGCGGGTTGGCCCCGGTGCCGGTGTTGCGCACGGGCGCGCTGTCGACGCGGGACACGACCGACTCGCCGACCGGAGCGGCCGCGGGCGCGCTGGCCGCCGGAGCGCCCCAGCCCTCGGGCATCTTGAGCTGGCCAGGGGCGAGCGAGACACCGCCGAGACCGGCCGCCGAGGTGGCGACGCCCGCCGCGGCACCGGCAGCGCCGACGCCGGCCATGGCGGGAACCGCGGCGGTGGCGGCCGCGGGCATGGTCGCCGTGGTGGCGGCCGAGATGGCGGAGGCGCCGAGGTTGCCGACCGTGCCGACACCGCTGCTGACGACACCACCGGCGACATTGGCCGCCTGGGTGGCCGCGCTGACGACACCGGGGTTGGTGACGAAGGCCTGGGCCGCGGCGACCGCGGTGGCCACCGGGTCACCACCGAAATCGCCCTGGGCCGCGGTGCCAGCACCGCTGGCGATCGTCGGCGGCATCGAGAACTCGCCGGGGGTGGTGACGGTGGCCGTGGTGGCGGCCTCGTAGGTCTCCATCACCAGCGCGGCGCGGATGTCCATGGCGTGGCGAACGACCTCGGCGGCCTCGAACGCGCCGGAGACGACACCGGGCGGGTTGGCCGACGCGGCGACCGCGGTGTTGGTCGCGGCGATCTCGGGCAGGCTCGGCATCGCGAGCGAGGCAACGGTGTAGGCGGTGGCGTTGGCCGTGGCCTTGGCGCTCATCGCCGCGGCCATGATGCCCTGCTGGCCCGCCCAGGCGCCGAAGGGCGCGAGCTTGGCGAGCACGGCGAGGCCGTTGATGCCCTGCAAGCCGACACCGACCTCGGCGATCACGCGCGTCACGGTGAAGGTGGCATCGCCCCAGGCGGCGGCCAGCGTGCCCCACGACGTGGCCGCGGCCGAGATCGGAATCGCGTGTGCGCCCGCGTTGAGCGTGGTCGAGTTGACTTCTGCCATGCGCGGCAACCAGAAGACCCCGGTGATCCCTGCGGTCATGCTTGTTTCTCCCCTGAATGAATGATCGTCGACGGATCGGGTACGACTAGATCTGGATCGCGGTGATCGCCGCGCCCTGGGCGATGTCCTCGCCGATGTTGGTGACCAGCTGCGAGCGCAGGGTCGCGGCCGCGTGGTGCAGTTCGAGGATGCCCTGGGCGACAGAGCTGTCGTGCGTGGCGGCTGCCCGGTTGAAGTGCGACGCCGCGAGCAGCGACACCTCTTCGGCTCCCGAGGGGAGCACGTGCGTGGTTGGTCCGGCCAGGCCTGCGGCCACGGCGAGCCGCTCGGCGAGCAGATCCAGCTCGGCGGCTGCGGCGAGGACGATTTCAGGTGTGACGAGAACGTGTCCGACCATGACCCGACTCCTTCTGGTGGCGACTAACGGGAACCACGAGAATTCCCCCTACGAGTGATAGGACGCGAGAGCGGGTCGTTCGGTTCCATCGATTCCCCACCCATTTTTCGCTAGCCCCATCCCAACTCATGCAACCGGTCGTCGTCAATCCCGAAATAGTGTGCTATTTCATGGATCACGGTGATCGCTACTTCCTCGACCACCTCGTCGTCGGTGTTGCAGATGTCGAGAATAGCCTCTCGATAGATGGTCACGGTATCCGGAAGCGAACCGGCGTAGTAGCTGTCGCGATCGGTCAGCGCGATCCCGTGATACAGCCCGAGCAGCGAGGGTTCCTCGTCGTTCCTCGCCTCGACCAGCACGACGACATTGTCGATGGCCCCGGCCAGCTCGGGCGGGATCAGGTCGAGCGCGTCGCCGACCAGCTCCTCGAACCGCGCCGGCGACATGCTGGCAGGCCCGGTCACCGCGGCTTCGGCTGCGGCGGCAGCGGTGCGGCGCCCGGCAGCGGCGCCGGGGTGGAGCGGCCGGTGTTCGGCGGCGGCACCGGTGCCTGCCCGTCGATCAGGATCTCGCCGCGCGCCGAACCGACGATCGGCGCGAAACCCTCACTGTCGGCGCCCTTTCCGAGCCAGCAATCCAGTTTGTGACTGCCGGCAAGCCAACTGGTCGGTTCCAGATAGTCGAAGAACAGCGTCAGCGTCTTGTTCCGAATGGCGTCCGGGCTGCCGAGATAGTCGGTGGAGAGCCGGTTGCATTCGGCCTCGACGTACTTGTCCTGATCGGCTTCCGACGGCGGCCCGCCGGAGAAGTTGGCCGCCAGGTCGACGGTGCCGACGATCTCGACCGAGTGCGGCTGCGCGCAGTCGACCGGATCGGTCGGCAGGTTCTGGTTGATGCCGAGGCAGGTGCCGGTCGCGTGCACCTTCGACTGGTCCTGACCCACGATGCCGCCCGTCGCGGCCGGGCTCGCCGAGGTGCCAGCCACCTGCAATCCGCAGCGCAGCGTCCGGTCGCCGTGCTGCCAGCCCGCCGGGCTCGGCGACATCACGTTGACCATGTACCGCCCGCGCGGATCGAAGCGCCCGCCCAGGTACCGCTGCACCGCCGGAACGCAGTGCTCGTCCCTGAGCTCGGTCATCCGGAGCGAGTCGGGGTGCCTGGTGCCGCCCGCGAACTCGCGACCGGGGTAGGCACCGAGATCGACGACCCCGGCCACCTCGAACAGGTGCTTGTCCTCGCAGTTCACCTTCACCAGATCGCTGCGGTCGGCCTTGGTCCAGCTCAGGCAGTCGCCCTCGTTCGCGCTGCTGAACTCCTTGTCCCTGACCACCGGCGCCGACCCGGGCTGATGCGCCTCCAGGCCCGTGTCGCTCTCGAACCCGGTGACCACCATGGTGACCATCGCCGCGATCACCGCGCCAAGCGCGCCGATCAGCAGCCCCCACCGCAGTTTGTTCGCGGACAGGTGCAGCGAATCGGCGGCACGGCGCTGCGCCCGTCCCTTGGCTGGTTCACTCTGCTGTTCAGACATCGCGGTCCATCATGGCAGAGCCTTCGGAGCGCCGGGCGCGCTCGAGTTCGCGGCCCCTTGTGTCCCGCCGGTCAGGCACCGTTGCTTGCTCCTTCGTCGCCTACGCAACCGGGCCAGCACGGCGGGTCGGCCGCGAACCCGCGCGGCGGGGCGGCCCCC
>NZ_JBSGVD010000084.1:0-1663 GCF_053608285.1 Nocardia sp. NPDC055053
GGTCAGGCGCCGTTGCGCAGGCGACGAAGGAGCAAGCAACGGTGCCTGACCGGCGGGACACCAGGGGCCGCGAACTCGAGCGCGCCAGCGCTCCAAGTTAATGCAGGGAGTTCTGGGCCGTTTCCAGCCCGACCTTCAGCAGCAATTCGACCGCGTCGGCGGCCTGCTCGACGATCACCGGAACCTCTTTGCGCTCCGGCGCAGCGAACGGCTTGAGCACGTAGTCGGCGGGATCCTGGCGCCCCGGCGGACGGCTGATGCCGATCCTGGTGCGCAGGTACTCCTTGGTGGTCAGCGCCTGCGAGATCGACCGCAGGCCGTTGTGGCCGCCCTCGCCGCCGCCCTGCTTGAGCCGGATCGTGCCGAACGGCAGGTCCAGCTCGTCGTGCACGACGATCACCTGATCGACGGGCACCGAGAAGAACTTCGCCAGCGCGGCCACCGGCCTGCCGGACAGGTTCATGTAGGTGCGTGGCTTCGCGATCAGAATCTGGCGCCCGTCCAGGCGCGCCTGCAGCAGGTCGGCGCCGGACTTCTTGTGCACGGCAAAACGGCCGCCGACGCGCTCGGCGAGCACGTCGGCGACCAGGAAGCCCACATTGTGGCGGGTGCGCTCGTATTCGGGGCCGGGGTTACCCAGCCCGACCACGAGCGCGGGCCCGGAAGATTCGGTCATCGCCCGAACCGTGGTGCGGGAGTCTTACTCGGACTCGGACTCGGTCTCCGCGGCGGGCTCCTCGGCGGTGGCGCCTTCGCCTTCGCCCTCGACCTGCTCGGCGGACGGCGCGGCGATCACGTTGACGATCAGCGCCTCCGGGTCACCGGCCAGGGTGACGCCGGCGGGCAGCTCGATGGAGCCGGCCAGGATCTGGGTGCCCGCCTCGACGCCCTCGACCGAGATCTCGATCGACTCGGGCAGCTTCAGCGCGTCGGCCTCGATGGACAGGGTGGTGGCTTCCTGGGTGATCAGGGTGCCCGCGGCGGCATCGCCGGTGACGACGACATTGACGTCGGTGGTGACGCGCTCGCCACGCTTGACGATCAGCAGGTCGGCGTGCTCGATGTAGCGGCGGATCGGGTGGACCACGACCGACTTGGTCATCGCGAGCTGCTGCTTGCCGTCGACGACGAGGTTCAGGATGGCGTTGGTGCCGTGCTCACGCAGGATGGCGGCGAAGGCCTTGGCGTTGAGGTTCAGGTGCTGCGGCTCGGCCTGGTGGCCGTACAGCACGGCGGGCACGTTGCCGTCGCGACGGGTACGGCGAGCGGCGCCCTTACCGAATTCGGTGCGGACGGCGGCTTCGATCTGGTTCACGTCGGACATGACTGAATGCGCTCCTACGGCTCTTCCGGGCTGGTCATTGTGGCGACCCATCTGCGGGGTCAACGTCTACTCGTCGGACGAAGAACGAACGAGGACGACCGGGAAGGCCGAGCCGCGTCGATCACGGTGAGCACAACCACTAGGGGCAACTCACCCTCGCCGAGACAACCCGACAACCATACCGCATCGGCATACCTGACCTGAAACCGCTACCTGCCGAACTCCCAGCCCCCACGCCCCGACCTCGAGGAGGGGCAGGCCGCGCAGCGGCCGTCGCGGCCGTCCCGCCGGTCAGGCGCCGTTGCGTAGGCGACGAAGGAGCAAGCAACGGTGCCTGAC
>NZ_JBSGVD010000086.1:0-1443 GCF_053608285.1 Nocardia sp. NPDC055053
CCTGAGAGGTGATGCGTAGCCGTTGTGGTGAATTCAGTGATCCTATGCTGCCGAGAAAAGCCTCTAGTGAGTTGGTACACGGCCCGTACCCCAAACCGACACAGGTGGTCAGGTAGAGAATACTAAGGCGATCGAGAGAACTGTGGTTAAGGAACTCGGCAAAATGCCCCCGTAACTTCGGGAGAAGGGGGACCACGCCTGGTGATGAGTCTTGCACTCGGAGCTGGGTGGGGTCGCAGAGACCAGAGAGAAGCGACTGTTTACTAAAAACACAGGTCCGTGCGAAGTCGTAAGACGATGTATACGGACTGACGCCTGCCCGGTGCCGGAAGGTTAAGAGGACCGGTTAGCGTTTTCGGACGCGAAGCTGAGAATTTAAGCCCCGGTAAACGGCGGTGGTAACTATAACCATCCTAAGGTAGCGAAATTCCTTGTCGGGTAAGTTCCGACCTGCACGAATGGCGTAACGACTTCTCTGCTGTCTCAACCACAGACTCGGCGAAATTGCATTACGAGTAAAGATGCTCGTTACGCGCGGCAGGACGAAAAGACCCCGGGACCTTCACTATAGCTTGGTATTGGTGTTCGGTACGGTTTGTGTAGGATAGGTGGGAGACTGTGAAGCGGGTACGCCAGTATTCGTGGAGTCGTCGTTGAAATACCACTCTGATCGTATTGGACTTCTAACCTCGGACCATGATCTGGTTCAGGGACAGTGCCTGGTGGGTAGTTTAACTGGGGCGGTTGCCTCCCAAAATGTAACGGAGGCGCCCAAAGGTTCCCTCAGCCTGGTTGGCAATCAGGTGTCGAGTGCAAGTGCACAAGGGAGCTTGACTGTGAGAGTGACAGCTCGAGCAGGGACGAAAGTCGGGACTAGTGATCCGGCACCGGCAAGTGGAAGCGGTGTCGCTCAACGGATAAAAGGTACCCCGGGGATAACAGGCTGATCTTCCCCAAGAGTCCATATCGACGGGATGGTTTGGCACCTCGATGTCGGCTCGTCGCATCCTGGGGCTGGAGTAGGTCCCAAGGGTTGGGCTGTTCGCCCATTAAAGCGGCACGCGAGCTGGGTTTAGAACGTCGTGAGACAGTTCGGTCTCTATCCGCCGCGCGCGTTAGAAACTTGAGGAAGGCTGTCCCTAGTACGAGAGGACCGGGACGGACGAACCTCTGGTGTGCCAGTTGTTCCGCCAGGAGCACTGCTGGTTGGCTACGTTCGGAAGGGATAACCGCTGAAAGCATCTAAGCGGGAAGCCTGTTCCAAGATGAGGTTTCTCTCCCACTTGATGGGTTAAGGCCCCCTACAGACCATGGGGTTGATAGGCCGGAACTGGAAGCCAGGTAACTGGTGTAGGTGACTGGTACTAATAGGCCGAGGGCTTACTATCGAAGGTGTTACGCGTCCACTGTGCGGTATCTGAAACAACACACAGATCACCGAGA
>NZ_JBSGVD010000087.1:0-1316 GCF_053608285.1 Nocardia sp. NPDC055053
TGAACCGTCACGGGTTGAAGACCGGCTTCAGGAGTTGACCAGCGCCGGTCGGCGTGGCGGGTTTTGAGCGTAGTAGGCAGTCTCGTGCTCGGCCGGGGTGAGGTAGTCGAGCCGGGAATGCAGGCGAGCGTTGTTGTACCAATCGACCCATTCCATCAACGCGAATTCGACGTCGGCGACGGTCTTGAACGGTCCGTGGCGGTGGACGACTTCGGTTTTGAACAGCCCGATGATCGACTCGGCGAGAGCATTGTCATAGGCGTCGCCAACACTGCCGATTGAAGCCGACAGTCCTTGTAAGGCAAGGGATTCAGTGAACAACACCGAGGTATATTGACTGCCGGCGTCGGAGTGATGGATCAGTCCCGGCTCGATCGGATGCCCGTGGTGATCGCGCCGCCAGATCGCCATGTTGAGCGCCTTGGACACCAACGCGGTGGTCTTGGTCGATGCCGCAGTCCATCCCACGATCGACCGTGAGAAGGCATCGAAGACAAACGCGACATACGCCCATCCCGTCCAGGTCGAGACGTAGGTGAAATCGGCGACCCACACCTGATTCGGCGCCTGCGCACCGAAGTCGCGATTGAGTCGGTCACCGGCACGGACCCCGTCCTTGCTCGGGATCGTGGTGCGGTGGCGGCGGCCTCTGACCACGCCATTCATGCCCAAATCCCGCATGATCCGATCGACGGTGCAGAACGCCGCTCGGCGTCCTTGCCGCCGCAGATATCGTGTCATCTTCCGCCGCCCATACATTTGCTCCGGCCTGTCGACCAGTTCACGCAAGGCATGTTCGAGGTCGGCGTCTGCGATATCGCGGGCCGAGGGCGGGCGGAATCTAGCCTTTCGGTAGGTCCGGGGCGCGATCTGGATGCCGTGCTCGGTGAGCACGCGACAGATCGACTCGACGCCGTGGACCTGGCGGTGTTGATCGATGAATCCGACGATCAACGGTGTCGCGGGTCGAGTTCCCGCGCGAAAAAAGCTGACGCCAGCTTGAGGATCTCGTTGGCCTGCTTCAGTTCTCGGTTCTCTCGACGCAATTGCTCGAGCTCGAGCTGCTCGGCCGTCTTCGCCGCGCCGACGGCCTTACCCGGACTCGCTTGGGCTTTCAGGATCCACTGACGCAGGCTCTCGGGATGCACGTCGACCATCGGCCCGATCGCTTGCGCCGCGGCATAAGCGGACGGGTACTCGTCGAGGTGGTCGAGGGCCAACCTCAGCGCTTTCTCGCGAACCTCGGGTGGGTAACGCTTGGACATGATGACCATCTTCCTCAAGGAAGGAAGCGGTCTTCAACCCGTGACGGTTCA
>NZ_JBSGVD010000088.1:0-1312 GCF_053608285.1 Nocardia sp. NPDC055053
GCTTGGGTTCTAGGGATCGTCGCAACACCCCAGTTCAGGGGAGATTGCGATGGACTTCCAGATCCGGGCGGATCGGAAACCTCAGGGCCGTAAGAAGTTGAGGGCCGAACGGGCGGAGTATCTCCGTCTTGTGGAACAAGGGCACGGAAACAAAGCGGCATCGAAGATGGTCGGTGTCCACGAACGCACCGGACGCGAGTGGCGCAACGGCCGTGACGATCCCAAACGTAGGGTGCTGCCCGTTCGAAACGAGCGGGCAGCCTCTGCCGGGTCGAAGTCGCGGTATCTGAGCGAGGACGAACGCATCCACATCGCCGATCGGCGGCGGGAGAACGCCGGCGTCCGCGAGATCGCGACCGAGCTGAGTCGTAGTCCCTCCACGATAAGCCGTGAGATCGCGCGCAACGCCACGGTGAGCCCGTCCGGAAAGGCCACCTACCGCCCACACGCGGCCCAGTCCCGCGCCGACGCACGACGCCCCCGACCCAAGCCGAGCAAGGTCAGCCGGTATCCCGAACTGAGGCGATTCATCCAGCGCCACCTCGATAAACGGTGGAGCCCCGAACAGATCTGCCAGGCTGTGCGCACGCATTTTCCCGACCGGCCGGAGCTGCACGTGGTCCACGAAACCGTTTATCAAGCCCTGTATATGCAGGGCCGCGGCGAGTTGCGCCGCGAGCTGGCTCGAGCGCTGCGCACCGGCCGCGCCCGGCGCGTCCCGCGTCGGGCGGCCGCCTGCAGGCGGCCTCGTTTCACCCATCCGATGGTCATGATCAGCGACCGGCCCGCCGAGGTCGAAGACCGGGCCGTGTCCGGGCATTGGGAAGGTGATCTGATCGTGGGCAAGGACAACGGATCGGCGATCGGCACCCTTGTCGAACGCTCCACCCGCTATGTGATGCTCATGCATCTACCAGATGGCCGCAGCGCTGAGCTGGTACGAGATGCGTTGCAACACACGGTTACCCGACTTCCTGCGCATTTGATGCGGTCGTTGACCTGGGACCAGGGCAGCGAGTTGGGTGAGCACCACCTGTTCACCGTCGCTACCGACATTCCGGTCTACTTCTGCGATCCAGGCAGTCCCTGGCAGCGCGGCTCGAACGAGAACACGAACGGCCTGCTACGGCAGTACTTTCCCAAGGGCACCGACTTGTCGGTGCACACCCGTGAACACCTCGACGCCATTGCCGCCGAACTCAACGGCCGCCCACGCAAAACGCTCGACTGGGATACCCCAGCCGAGCGCTTGGCTAAGCTACTCGCGGCCTAAACACCACCACGAGTGTTGCGACGACTCCTAGAATCCGCC
>NZ_JBSGVD010000089.1:0-1217 GCF_053608285.1 Nocardia sp. NPDC055053
ACTGCACTCGACAGGGTGTGGGAGAGTAGGACACCGCCGGAACATCATTGCGAAAGGCCCCCAGCATCATGCTGGGGGCCTTTTTGCGTTCCCGGGTACGTCACCTACAGTTTCGGGGTGCGCCTTGTCATTGCTCGTTGCCAGGTCGACTACGTCGGCCGACTGACCGCCCACCTTCCGATGGCTCGCCGATTGCTGCTGATCAAGGCCGACGGCTCGGTGCTCGTGCACTCCGACGGCGGCTCGTACAAGCCGCTGAACTGGATGAGCCCGCCGTGCTGGCTGGAGGAACGCGATATCGCGACTCTGGTCCCCGCGGAGCTGCCCTCCGGTGTGACGCCGCTGCGGGAGGGCAAGACGGCGCTGCCGGACACCATCAAGGCGCTGTGGGTGGTGACCAACAAGGCCGGCGAGGAACTGCGCATCACCATCGAGGACATCGAGCACGACTCCTCGCACGAACTCGGCGTCGACCCCGGCCTGGTGAAGGACGGCGTGGAAGCGCATCTGCAGGAGCTGCTGGCCGAACACGTGACGAAGCTGGGCGAGGGGTACACCCTCATCCGGCGTGAGTACATGACCGCCATCGGCCCCGTGGATCTGCTGTGCCGCGACGCCGACGGCGCGACGGTGGCCGTGGAGATCAAGCGGCGCGGTGAGATCGATGGCGTCGAACAGCTCACCCGCTACCTGGAACTGCTCAATCGCGATCCGCTGCTGGCGCCGGTCGCCGGCGTGTTCGCCGCGCAGCAGATCAAGCCGCAGGCGCGCATTCTCGCCGAGGACCGGGGGATCCGCTGCCTCACGCTCGATTACGACGAGCTGCGTGGCACGGAGAGCAACGTTTTCCGCCTCTTCTAGGCTGGCAACCATGCCGCGACGTAAACCACGCTCCGGGCGACGTAGCGAACCCGCGCCCATCGGGGACGTGTACGGGCGCACCGAGGACGGGCCCGGCGACGAAACCTACATCGTCCGAACGGTTCCCGGCGCCAGGGCGGTCAAGACGTATCGGTGCCCCGGCTGTGACCACGAGATCGCCCCTGGCGTCGCCCATATCGTCGCCTGGGCGGCCGAGGGCGGCGAGGACGACCGCAGGCACTGGCATCAGGGCTGCTGGAACGGCAGGCGCACCCGCGGCATCACCCGCCGCTGGTCCTGACCCGCAAGACGACGAAAACCGAAGGCCGCCTCGAACTTTCGAGGCGGCCTTCGGT
>NZ_JBSGVD010000090.1:0-1151 GCF_053608285.1 Nocardia sp. NPDC055053
GGAGCCGTCGAAGGTGGGATCGGCGATTGGGACGAAGTCGTAACAAGGTAGCCGTACCGGAAGGTGCGGCTGGATCACCTCCTTTCTAAGGAGCACTTCTCCAGCGAGCGTCTCGAAGAGTCGAGATCGCTGCTGGCAGAGACAGTTTCGGGCCCACACGTGGTCCGGCTGGAGCTCATGGGTGGAACACTGACAACTTTCATCGCATACGGCATCGGCAAAGTCCGAGGTCGCGATGGGTATACCGACACACTATTGGGTCCTGAAAGAACACGCGAGTGTCTTTCAAGGCGAAAGCAAACGATCCGCTCGGATCTCCTCGAAACCGTCGGCCAGTTGGTCGGTCAGGTCTTGGAAAATGTTCACGAGCGGGTGTGTTGTTTGAGAACTGCACAGTGGACGCGAGCATCTTTGTTAGTAAGTGTTTAAGAGCGTACGGTGGATGCCTTGGCACCAGGAGCCGATGAAGGACGTAGGAGGCTGCGATAAGCCTCGGGGAGCTGTCAACCGAGCTGAGATCCGAGGATTTCCGAATGGGGAAACCCAGCACGAGTGATGTCGTGTTACCCGCATCTGAATATATAGGGTGTGTGGAGGGAACGTGGGGAAGTGAAACATCTCAGTACCCACAGGAAGAGAAAACAACAGTGATTCCGTGAGTAGTGGCGAGCGAAAGCGGATGAGGCTAAACCGTGTAGATGTGATAGCCGGCAGGCGTTGTCTACGCGGTGTTGTGGGGTCTTCTTTCTCAGTTCTGCCGAATTGGGCAACAGTAAGAAACCAAAGTGTTAGTCGAAGTGGTCTGGAACGGCCCGCCATAGACGGTGATAGTCCGGTAGACGAAAACTCTTTGGCTGTTGTAGGAGATACCCGAGTAGCAGCGGGCCCGTGAAATCTGCTGTGAATCTGCCGGGACCACCCGGTAAGCCTGAATACTCCCTGGTGACCGATAGCGGACTAGTACCGTGAGGGAAAGGTGAAAAGTACCCCGGGAGGGGAGTGAAATAGTACCTGAAACCGTGCGCTTACAATCCGTCAGAGCCTTCCACTTCGGTGGTGGGGTGATGGCGTGCCTTTTGAAGAATGAGCCTGCGAGTCATCGGTGTGTGGCGAGGTTAACCCGTGTGGGGTAGCCGTAGCGAAAGCGAGTC
>NZ_JBSGVD010000091.1:0-1060 GCF_053608285.1 Nocardia sp. NPDC055053
GTGGGGTGATGGCGTGCCTTTTGAAGAATGAGCCTGCGAGTCATCGGTGTGTGGCGAGGTTAACCCGTGTGGGGTAGCCGTAGCGAAAGCGAGTCCGAATAGGGCGTTTTTTAGTCGCACATTATGGACCCGAAGCGGAGTGATCTACCCATGGCCAGGGTGAAGCGACGGTAAGACGTCGTGGAGGCCCGAACCCACTTAGGTTGAAAACTGAGGGGATGAGCTGTGGGTAGGGGTGAAAGGCCAATCAAACTCCGTGATAGCTGGTTCTCCCCGAAATGCATTTAGGTGCAGCGTCACGTGTTTCACGCCGGAGGTAGAGCTACTGGATGGCCTAGGGGGCCCACAAGCTTACCGAAGTCAGCCAAACTCCGAATGCCGGTGTGTGAGAGCGTGGCAGTGAGACTGCGGGGGATAAGCTTCGTAGTCGAGAGGGAAACAGCCCAGATCGCCGGCTAAGGCCCCTAAGCGTGTACTAAGTGGAAAAGGATGTGGGGTCGCTTAGACAACCAGGAGGTTGGCTTAGAAGCAGCCACCCTTGAAAGAGTGCGTAATAGCTCACTGGTCAAGTGATCCTGCGCCGACAATGTAGCGGGGCTCAAGTACACCGCCGAAGCCGCGGCATTCAGACATTAGATCGCCTTCGGGCCAGTCGTCTGGATGGGTAGGGGAGCGTCCTGTAGCCGTGGAAGCAGCGGAGTGATCCAGCTGTGGAGGCTACGGGAGTGAGAATGCAGGCATGAGTAGCGAAAGACGAGTGAGAAACTCGTCCGCCGAATGACCAAGGGTTCCTGGGCCAGGTTAATCCGCCCAGGGTGAGTCGGGACCTAAGGCGAGGCCGACAGGCGTAGTCGATGGACAACGGGTTGATATTCCCGTACCCGTGTATCCGCGCCAAATATCGAATCAGTGGTACTAACTGTCCAAATGTTCTCTTATCGAGCCTTCGGGTGAGAGGGAGGATTGCTGCACGGGACCTTCGCTGTAGTAGGTAAGCGATGGGGTGACGCAGGAAGGTAGCTGGGCCAGGTGATGGAATACCTGGTGTAAGCCTGTAGGG